>JAAGZL010000243.1 GCA_024206335.1 Gammaproteobacteria bacterium | reverse complement strand
TCTGGTTAGTCCGCGTCGGTTACTCCAAAAATCCACCCGCTCAAGGGGTGGCAGGATTCACTGGAATCGGTGGCAGCTTTCAAATGGAATGGGTGGCAGCTTTGCCGTGGAATCGGTGGCAGGATTGGTCTGGAATACCCATCCTTTTATATATCAGGCTGGCCTTTGTCCTATGGATAGAGTGAGTACCATAGACAGAAGGATCTAGCCCTATCATCTTTATCCAGACCTTTGAGATACAGGCGTACTATCTGGTAGTGATGTGAAAACCAGGTTTTGCACGACTGAAAAACAGCCAGTCATCAGCTCTCAGATGAGCCAGGGATATCCACTCATTCAAAGCTAATCTGGCTTTCTCTGTGATCTCAAAACGAACAGGCTGGCCGGTCTTCCTTTGGATGACAGATGCCCTAGGCATTATTGAGTCACCATGCATAACATCGCTGACCCTGACTTTAACCAAGTCACATGCCCATAATTTGCTTTCGACAGCTAAGTTGAATAGCGCCAGATCTCTAATTTTGCCCTTCAATCTCAGAAGGATTCTAATTGACCAGATGTCTTGGGGTTTTAAAGGTGGCTTCTGCCCCGTGATCTTACCCTTGTTCCATGGAACATGTACTGATGTAGGTTGAGCATCATCGGATGATATATATATTTGAAGTTTCCTCCTGTTTGTAAGGATGGAAACTTAATTGTGATACATATCTGTAATGTTCTCTCTCGTGACCAATTGAGTCCCTTTTTGGATTGAGATCAATGATTAAAATGTACACGAGAGTCATTTACGTAATGGAAGTTAATGCCCAGGCGCTACGGGCGTCTTTTCTGTATTCGGAGTCTGGTGGATTGTCTGGGTTAGAGTCAAGCCGTCCGAGACTACACCTTAGCTGGTCCATCTACCGGTGCACAATGTCCAATTTCATCAATCAAATTAAACTTACCTTTTACTTCGAAGCTATACTCAAACCAATTCATCACATCAATTTCCAATATGATTGTTGCGCAACAATTCTCAAATGTGACGATTAATTCATCCTTATTGGGATCGACCTTTAGCGGCTTGCCTGTATTATCATCATATAGGGTCTTATTTCCTTCTCGAATTTTCTTCAGTGCACCTTTTCGGTTATCCGCCCCTTTGGGTGTCCAACCCGAAGTGCGCTTTCGTTTCTCAATGAGGCTCGAAACAAAAGTCATTTTCTCTTTTCTCACTTTAGACAATCCTTCAGGATTGCAGAAGCATCCCTTGGGACAATCATCGGGTTTATAGAGCGTCCAGCGGTTGAGTCTATCTTGAATTAATTTTTGAACTTTTTTGGGTAAACGCAGAGGATTTAGTTGCCGCACAGAGCCAGGAATTGGCGCACCCGTATTTACATTCAGCTGCTTTTCTGTGACCGATTTTAGCTGAAACTTGGCACCCAGTTTTCCACCATGTATATATGAATTTCTACAGCGACCACCACAGTCTGAACCTGTTGTTACTGATTGAGCTAAATGCTTGCGCTTCATTTTTGATTTGGCCATCACATACTCTCCTTTGTTGTGAAATCAGAAATTAACTGCTTGTCATCGGCTACAACTTGTAACTCATATAGATCACATCGAACGGTAGAGGGATAGGGATTTGCTTTCAGCAGATGCACGCTTTGCGCCATCAGCGGACAAGGGAGACCCGTCATCACATGTTTATCATAACTCCAGTATCCGTAATCGCCATTCATCCTGCCCTTGAATCTGATTACTTTCTAATTATGAATTCAGGTGGCATACAGAATATCTGTATAGTAATCTTATGTACGATTACTACCACCCACAAGAGGTAAGCAGATAGTAGTAGTTACCAACACATTCAGAAAGTTGTATGTAAATTCCCAAGAGTTTATTTTGTGCCGGTTAGCGACCTATTGCAGGCATTCTCTTTCACGACCAACCTGTGTAAAAGCTCTGTTGTGATCTAACAGTAGTGATCTATATTTAATATCATATCTCGCACAATATCCTGTGCCTTAGAATAAGTATCACTTCATCAATGGATGGCGCGTATATACTCTCCTTAAAACAATTACAGGAGACCGTATTTAGTTTTCACACACCCTGAATACAAAGCAGTAACAAACGAAAAGTGATGATGTTTGGCCTTTCTAAATTCTCGCAAAACCTTGGCCAAGAAACTGCAAAACTAACGGTATCGGAGCGACAATTCTAACTACCTTTTACAGATCGGTAATGGTGGTGGCTTCCACTCCGGCGGTGGCTGATGGTCATTCTGGTATTGCGCAATGATCGGCTCAAGTGTCTCTTTTTGCCAGAATTTTGGGGAGCGGATCACTCGCAAGCACGAGGCGTTCCAGTATAGTCCTACGCGTGACGGTGACTTGCGAGCTTTCATTGCCTGCGCAACAGCATCAATATCACCTGACTCGGGGTAGATATAGAGTGTTGTCGACTTCTCCTTCACCATCGCTAAGATTTGCTCAGAGTCCGACTGAGACCAAGTGGTACACCCACTGCTGCGGCCAGCTGTGTAGTTTGTCAGTCGTCCATACGGCACGAAACCCTCCTTGTCCGCGTAGGGGCTTTTCTGATCCTTGCGACGGCACAACCTCCGCAACACGACGGCCTGATGCCCGCCGATCAGACGTTCTCTGGCGTTTGCGGTATCACCTTCACCTTCAAACTGCAAGAACGTACGCAGGAAGGGCGTCATCTTACCTGCGTCGCGAAAATACCCTTTGAACGAGGTTCTTGTTTCGGCAGTCACATAGCCCCCGCCCATAGTCAACTTTGAACCTTCTGCATTGCTGAAATTTTTAGCACATCGCCTTCCGTTTTTAAAATTTGCAATACCTCGAAGATTGCGACCACTGCCGTAGCCTGACGAGATAACGCGGAAAGTCTGGTCAGCCTCACAGACAATATAAAATCGTCGTCCCAATTGGCCATTGCGCAACGTGCTAGGTCGTGTTGCATCCATAGCAAGGTAACAGGGATTATTGACTACACCTTTGCTCACTTTTTTTTGATAAAGCGCACGCGCCCTCTGCAAAACGACAGGCGCGATCTTACCTTCGCCTATTCCGACATAAGCCTGCAACCATGCCGGTATGTGTGAGGTAATCGCTGCTGCAAAAGTACGAGGCGATACCAACAAGACGAGAATGATCATGACGACAATGTAAAAAGGGTGCAATCTTAATTGCATCAATCAATTCTCCAGAGAAAAGCATCTTGGTCGGCAGATTAGCATAGTCCTCTCTGGATAGTCAGCTAACGGCACAGGGTGTGTGAAAACTCCGCGGCAGTTTTATGGCAGAGAGAACCGTTTATCATGTAATTTGGCATTACTATAGTAGTTGCTAACATCTTTTTCACTTCCGTTGCTATGCCAACTAACATAGCTATATGGTCTTCCACTCCTATATACTTTCTCCCGCATATTACCCAAAAGCCTGATTACAATAACAAACCAGGCAAAACCTGCCTGACAAAACCAGGAATTTTCCTACAAATACTGCAGAATAGTCTTATTCCAGGTGGCAAACGCGACTACTAACATAATAGTTTGGCATGCCAGTTGAAGGCACAGGGTAAATGGAAACTAAGATGGCTCAGTGAAGGGTTGCATGGAAGCACGTAAGGACCAATGCCGCACTACTAATAGCAAGGCGGCATTTGCTTATTAACCTGGCTCAATTGATCGAACAACACTTCCAACCTAAACCTAATTGCAGCATGGCCAATATCAAAAAAAACCGTCTTTTGTACTAGACTTACTACATATAGACACCCTTATCCATACTATGGATCATATAGCCATGAAAATATTTATTCCCAGAGTTCCGAGCACCATATCAAAAAACGATTTAAGAAAATTTTCAGCTAAACTGCTGGAACAAAAAATGCATATCCCATTTACAGCTCAGCCTGGCATCCTCTCTTGTGAGATATTGCAGATAAAGGATGTGCAGCTGGGAATAACAGAACACCATGGCCTAGTCTCAATACAGCCTAGTTCAGCCGGGCAGTGGTTTATTCAGCATCTAAGAAGCCAGCGGTTACACAACAAATTAATGCTTGGCAGAGAGTATTTTGCCCGTACTGGTGGTGTAAAAGCACAATTTTCCGAGGGTGATCGCAGGCGCAAACATCTACAAATTGAGAAAGTGGGCCAGATAAATGTACAGGCAAAGGGGATGGAGCAGTTTGTACAAACCTACCTTAGCTGATTCAGTGGCCGCTCAAGCGCCCAACAACACCAGTGGCTATGGCCGGTATAAATTTATAATCTCCAGGCTTTACAGCCAGCTTACAACATAGGAGAACTATCTCGATCCTGTTTTTTTGTATTTCACCATCAACCTCACACGCAGCCATGTCCTCTTATGGTGTTTGCCGACCTCAGTTAAGACCAACCTCTAACACCCACCTGCTGAGTGAAGAGTACTACATCACGAGGAGGTAGCAGATGGCTACACCATCTAACCAGCCATTGTCATTCTGACGCAAGTTGGCGAATTTTAATTCTGTCTATGTATAATATGCAGATGGTATTTTGGTTGTAGCAGTAAACCTATGGTTTCACATTCAAACAGATTTAACAGCTTAGCATGCCTAGCAATGGCACATACCATTAACCATCATATTCCAATCATTACCCAATACAAATGACCACCATCACCCCCATCAGCAGACGACAACAGCAGCGGGTGGTTGCTGATACCATGGAGTATATCAAGCAAGCCGCAGCTATCTTTGATTGCCCATTCCAACCCATAGATATCCTATTTGATCTGAAGGGGCAGGCATCAGGCATGTTCTGCATCCATGGGACACATGCATACATCCGATATAACCCATACATTTTCGCCAAGCACCACAGGTATAGTTCAGAAAATACAGTGCCGCACGAGGTGGCACACTACATAATGTACAGCCTGCACGGAACAGCTGGCGTACGACCACACGGTAAGGAGTGGAAAGAGCTGATGCTGCAGTTTGGCGTGGAGCCACGCAGAACCAACAGGCTGGACCTGGAAGGTATTCCGGTAAGACGCCAGCGCCGACACCCGTACAACTGCTCCTGTAGCAGCCATCAGATCAGCAGCCGCAGACACAATCAGATCAGGAAGGGAAAAGCCAGATACTACTGCCGTTCATGTAAGGGCGAACTGGTAACTAATCCTCAGAGAGACCCCGGTTAAATCAGATATTCCCTAAGTTTTTTGCGCCACCAGCATAGCCATATCGCGCCAACCCAGGGATGGATCACCCAACAGCAACTCCTCACGGTACACCCTTGGTTGCAGTGGTCTAAACATATCCAGTAACTCATTGTCCGCCAGACGCATATCCGGGTCGGACGGGCCTCTGTCCGATACTTTTTTACGGGTAAATGTCTGATAAAACAGGAGCCCACCTGGGTTAAGTGCATCGATGATAGGTTTGACCAGGGTTCTATCCAGGAAGTGCGCAACCAGTATCACATCATAGCTGTCCGCTACTGGTGGCTGCTGGACAACATCTCTGATTTCACAATTAATCTGGAGTCCGGACTCTTCTGCAGCCTGATTGAGATGCTGGATGGCTACCGGTGACCGGTCCCACGCGTCGACCTCCAGACCGGCATCGGCCATAGGCAGGGCATTGGCCCCACGGCCACAGGCCAGATCCAACACCTTTCCTGATGTAGGCAGTAGATGGATATTTTCGGCGAGTACCCTGGCAGTTTCTCCAGGACCATCGGCCTCGGCGTGCCTACTGTCCCATTTCTGTCTGATGTCTGCCCCACTCACCCGGTCAGCATCCCAACCCCAGGCTCAGGTCGGCCTTTATATCGTCCAGCTCTTCCAGTCCCACCGATAACCGGATAAGGCTGTCACTGATCCCTGTTTGCTGCCTCTCTTCCAGCGTGAGACGCCCGTGGGTGGTAGTGGCGGGATGGGTAATGGTGGACTTGGCATCGCCCAGATTGGCGGTAATGGATAGCATCCGGGTGGAATCAATCACCCCCCATGCTGCCTCCTTGCCCCCTGCCAGTTCGAAGGAGAGAATCCCACCAGGCAGGCTCTGCTGCCGCTGGGCCAGCTCAAATTGCGGATGCGTCTCTAGCCCAGGATAGTGGAC
>JAAGZL010000242.1 GCA_024206335.1 Gammaproteobacteria bacterium | reverse complement strand
GTATCTTTTCTGGGGTGTGTTGTGTCAATTAAAAACGGTGTTCTTTACGTGGTAGCAACTCCAATAGGTAATCTCGATGATATGTCTGTCCGCGCTGTGGAGACCTTGTCAAAAGTAACCCTGGTTGCCGCAGAGGATACCCGGCATAGCCGCACCCTGTTGCGGCATTTTGGTGTGGATACCCGGATGCTGGCTCTGCATGAGCACAATGAACATCAGGCCCTGGAGAAGGTTGTTGATTGTCTTAAACAGGGGAGTGCCGTGGCCCTGATTTCTGATGCCGGAACCCCGGCTATCAGTGATCCTGGTTTTGCCCTGATTCGGGAGTGTCACCGGCAGGGTATAGCTGTCTCACCGGTGCCGGGTCCCAGTGCAGCCATCGCCGCCCTTAGTGCCTCCGGGCTGGCAACAGACAGTTTTGTGTTTGAGGGCTTTCCCAGCCGTACCAAGGGTGTGCGTCGGGCAGAGTTCCAGGGGCTGTGCCATGAGACCAGGACCCTGATGTTTTATGAGTCCAGTCATCGGGTCCAGGCATCTCTACAGGATATGGCGGATATCTTTGGCTCGGGGCGCCCTGCAGTGTTGGCTCGGGAACTGACCAAACTGCATGAGACCATATTGCACGGTACCCTGGGCTCGTTGTGTGAAGCCCTGGAACAGGATCCGATGCAGAGCAGGGGGGAGTTTGTTTTGATCATCGGCGGTGAGCCGAAGCGCCAGGATGATGCGCTTTCTCCTGAGGTAGAGCGCACTATGCAAATCCTAATGCAGGAACTCTCTCTGAAGCAGGCAGCGGCCTTGGCGGCAAGATTGACCGGTGAAAAGAAGAATCGCCTCTACCAGCTTGGGCTTGTCCTGCAGGGTGCAGAAAAGCGGTGATATTACAGGTATCTCCGGATTTTAATCAGTAAAATGCATTCCTTTTTGTAATTGTAAAGGAGGGATTGCATTGTTGATGAGGATATAGCTATCTGTGTTTTCGCCTGAAAAAACTAGCATAATCAATATCAAAATCATGCTTGGATTGTTGTGATTTCTGATCTGGTTTGATCGTGGCATCCATTGAAGTGTTACGTTACGGGCAGATGCGGCAGGGATACGGTATCGATATCTGAGTTGCACAGCATCTCTACCACGATCCTAGTATCGGTAATCTACCCGGTTTCTGTAACAGGGTGGAATCTGGGTTACACTCTCTGGTTTCTGAATGTCCTGTTGGTGGAATCTAGATGTGTGGTATCTGTGGTGAACTGAGGCTGGATGGCGCTGCCCCGCGACTGGATGCGGTGCGGCGAATGATCCAGTGTCTGGAGCGGCGTGGCCCTGATCATGAGGGGAGTTACAGTGATGGCCCCCTGGCCTTTGGGCATCGCCGTCTCTCTGTTATCGACCTATCCGAGCATGCCAATCAGCCGATGGTGGATCAGGAGCTGGGGCTGGCGCTTGTGTTTAATGGCACCATCTATAACTTTCGTGAACTGCGCAGTGAGTTGCGTGACCTGGGCTACCATTTCTTTTCCGATGGTGACAGTGAGGTCATTCTGAAGGCGTGGCATGCCTGGGGTGAGGCCTGCGTGGAACATCTGCATGGCATGTTTGCCTTCGCTGTCTGGGATGGACGTGAGCGGCAGCTGTTTCTGGCCCGGGACCGCTTGGGGATAAAGCCCCTCTATTACTCTCAAACCCATGAGGGTTTCAGATTTGCATCCAATACCCAGGCCCTGCTGGCGGCTGGTGGGGTGGATGTCTCGATAGATCCGATAGCACTACACAACCTGTTTACCCTGCATGCAGTGGTGCTGGCACCACGAACCATCCTGCAAGGCGTGCGTAAACTTGCCCCCGGCCACTGTCTACTGCTGCGTTCCGATGGTAGTCGTAGGGAATGGTCCTACTGGAGTCTGGATGCAACCCGGCCTGAACATCCCATGGAAGATGATGAGTGGCTGGATGCCATCCACGCCGCACTCAGGCGGGCGGTGCAAAAGCGCAATGATGTCGCTGACGTGCCGGTGGGTGTACTGCTCTCTGGTGGGCTGGATTCCAGTCTGTTGGTGGCCTTGTTGGCGGAGGCTGGGGTCTCTGATCTGCGAACATTTTCTGTGGGGTTTGAGGATCATCCGGGAGAGAAGGGTGATGAGTTTGAGTTTTCGGATCAGATAGTAGAGCGATACGCCACCCGCCACAGGAAGTACCATATCCCGAATGATGAGGTGTTGCGGCGGCTCCCGGATGCGGTGGAGCAGATGGCGGAACCCATGTTTGGGCAGGATGCCGTGGCCTTCTATCTGCTGGGGGAGCAGGTCTCCCAGGAGGTTAAGGTGGTGCAGTCTGGTCAGGGTGCGGATGAGGTGTTTGGCGGCTACTTCTGGTACCCGCAGATGCAGGCGGACCGGGACGGCCCGGCGCTGGAACGGTTTGCCCGCCACTATTTTGATCGGGACCATGAGGAGTTTCGCCATATGGTGACCCCGGCCTACCGGGGTGAGGACCATAGCTCCGAGCAGATTGCCCATCTCCTGGCACATCCCCAGGCGGATACGTTTATGGATGCCGTGCTGCGCATGGATGTGACCACCCTGATCGTGGATGATCCGGTAAAACGGGTGGACAATATGACCATGGCCTGGGGACTGGAGGCGCGGGTGCCGTTTCTGGATCATGAGCTGGTGGAGTTGGCTGCCCGTTGCCCGCCGGAGCTGAAGCTGCGTCAGGGCGGGAAATATCCCCTCAAGGCCATGGCCCGTGGTCTGATACCGGATGCGGTCATAGATCGGCCCAAGGGGTACTTTCCCATGCCAGCCCTGAAATATGTGCGGGGTGAGTTTCTCCATTTCATGCAGGATATCCTGGAGTCCAGGGCCTGTCGTGAGCGTGGTCTCTACTCTCCTGCCTATGTGAATATGTTGCTCTCTGCCCCGGAGATGCACTTGACCAGGCTTCAGGGAAGCAAACTGTGGCATCTGGCACTGCTGGAGTTGTGGCTGCAGCGCAATGTCGATAACTGCGGTCTCAAGGAGGCCTGATGTATAACCTGTTGCTTGCCCTGCACCTGCTGGGAACCGTGGTCTGGGTTGGTGGTATGTTTTTTGCGCATATGGCCATGCGTCAGGCCGCCAATGAGTTGCTGGAGCCACCCCTGCGTCTGCCGTTTCTGAAGCGGGTCCTGGACCGATTTTTCACCTGGGTCTGGTTGGCGGTGGTGTTGATTCTGGCCAGTGGTTACTGGATATTTCTGGTGTTGTTCAATGGGCAGGCGGGCCTCTATGTACATCTGATGCAGGGGGTGGGTCTGGTGATGGTGGTGCTGTTTTGTTTTATCTACTTTGCGCCATATCAACGCATGGGGTTGGCCCTGGAACGGCAGGATATCCCCGCTGCCGCCGCTCAGATGGCCATTATCCGCAAGGTGATAGGGGTCAATCTCATTTTGGGCCTGGTTACCACGGTTATTGCGGTTTCCAAGTACGTGTAGTGGCTCCGTTTCCCTGGGGGGCGCTCCTCATGTTGCCAGCTCCAGGCCGGGCATGGGGGCGTGTTCACGCCATAGGTTTACCATGATGCAGAACAGCTCGGCGGTCCGTTCTGCGTCATAGATGGCTGAGTGGGCCTCACTGTTGCTCCATTCGATGCCTGCGGCCGCCGCTGCCTTGGCCAGGACCGTCTGGCCATAGATAAGCCCGGACAGGGAGACGGTGTCGAAGGTGCTGAAGGGGTGGAATGGATTGCGCTTAAAGCCGCTGCGTTTCACCGCCGCATTGATAAACCCAAGGTCAAAAAATGCGTTGTGACCCACCAGGATGGCACGGTTGCAGTCACTGGCCTTGATCGCTTTGCGTATGGGGTCAGATATGTGTCGCAACGCCTCCCTCTCTGGAAGTGCGTCCCGGAATGGGTGGTGCGGGTCTATGCCGGTGAAGGCCAGGGCCTTGGGGTCCATGTTGGCGTCTGGGAATGGCTCCACATGGCAGGAGTGGGTCTCTGCTGGATGCAGGTGGCCAGAGTTATCCATCCTTAGGGTGACCGCCGCAATCTCCAGCAGGGCATCCCTCTCTGCATTAAAACCGCCGGTCTCTACATCCACTACTACGGGCAGAAAGCCACGAAATCTACTGGCAATATCAGGGTTATAGTCGTCGTTGATCATGGGGCGCAAGCATAAAGCAACTGGGGTGTGATTTCGAATATTCGCCGGCTTATTGCCTTGAATTTGTTGTCAGAACCTTTGGTTTCCCGCTGTGCCATAAGTATACAGCTTAGCTATGATGTTTATTTTATGTGGGGCATGTTGTGTTGTTTTAAAGAGACATTTAAGTAATCTGGATCAGCTGCCGATGGTAATCTGAGAGCTAGATAATAACTGATCTCGATGAGTGTGTTCCGTAGACACTAGAGAATTCAAGTGATTATGGAATATTTTCAATATTACAATGGGTTGGGTGTTGGGTTTAAAGTGATTGCTGTATTTGTGTTGAATATAGTGCTGGTTTTGGTGTGTGGGCATGGTGTATCATATGGAAAATTATGCTAATTGCTAAGGCATAGGTATGGGGTTAGCGCCTAATTGGGCTTGTTGTTTTTGATTAGATAGCATGTGTAAAGGATAAGAAAATGGCATCAGGGAGTCACTTTAAAAAGCTGAGGGTAATGCTGGCAGTAGCGGCAATTGTGGCGCTGACTGGTTGTGCAAGTACCAGTGGTTATAACGATCCGCGTGACCCTATCGAGGGTTTTAACCGGGTTATGTTTGAGTTTAACGATGCTTTGGATCGTGTCCTGATTAAGCCGCTGGCTAAGGGGTACCGTGCCGTTATGCCGTCTCCGGTGGATAAAGGTATCACCAACTTCTTTTCCAACCTGGATGATGTGGGTTCTGCAATAAACAACCTGCTCCAGTTTAAGTTAAAAAGATCTGCTTCTGATGTGGGTAGGATTGTAGTCAACAGTACAGTGGGAATACTTGGCTTTATTGATGTTGCCAGCAACATGAATCTGGAAAAGACAGGTGAGGATTTTGGGCAGACCTTGGGGGTATGGGGTGTAGGTCCAGGTCCGTACATTGTGTTGCCAATCTTCGGTCCGAGTGGTGGGCGTGATGTTATCGGCATGGCTGCAGACTGGATTACCGATCCTGTTACACATGTAAATCCGGTTGAGGTTAAGAATAGCCTGATTTTTATTCGCGCCGTAGACAAACGTGCTGACCTGTTGGGGGCCAGCCGTGTGGTTGAAGAGGCAGCGCTGGATAAATATGAGTTTATGCGGGATGCATACATCCAAAAACGTGAGAGTGATGTGAATGATGGCAACCTCATGTTTGAGGACGAGGACATAGACTTCGCGCTATAAAGCCACAGCTTCATACTTAATTTAAAGCCCCTCTATCTGAGGGGCTTTTTTATTGGCAGGGCCATTTTATTTTTCTTAAAGTGGTTTAAGGTGAGGCTGGGTTTAGATGTTAATATTGATTGTGTTCATATAACCAGTTCCCGATCTGGGGTATCCTTCTAATTACAATATGGACAAGCAAGGCGGAACTAAAATGACAAAAGCAACAACATTGATAGGGCATCTCACTGACGTAGGTGAGGCTGGAATGACCGCCATGCTTGCCACCAGTGTTCAAGGTGGTTTTCCGGTGCTGCAGATTGGGGGCGAGGTTATCCGGGTTGGCCAGGTTGGGTCGTATCTCAGAATTAAGGATAGAGATATCCAGATCATTGCCCTTGTGACCAGTGCCAGAGTAGAGGAGCGTCCCTCGCGGTCTTCTGCCACAGGTGGGGATGCGGTTGTACGTCGTGGCCTTGTCACCTTGACGCCTGTGGGTGAGATTAATGAGCAGGGTAGGTTTGAGCGCGGTCTGGCACGCTTTCCGGTGCCGGGGGGGGAGGTTCATATCATGTCTAGCGGACAGATTGGTGTGATGTTTGAGAAATATCGTACCAAGGGCTTTAATTTGGGTTATCTCCCTGCCCACCCTTCGATGCGTGTTTGCCTGGATCCTTCAGTTATGTTTGGTCGGCACCTGGCGATCCTTGGTCAATCTGGATCTGGTAAGTCCTGGGGTGTTACCAGTATTCTTCAGCGTACTCTTTCAGTTATGCCCATGGCCCACATTGTAGTCTTGGACTTGCATGGTGAATATGTATGGACAGGGCGTGATGGTAAGAAACATGCGGCCTTCAGGGAGGATGTTGTACAGGCTCTGGATGCACGTGAACTTGAGATACCATATTGGCTGTTGACCTTTTCTGAACTGGTGGATCTGTTAATTGACCGGAAAGATGATGGGGCGACGGTCCAGATTGCCTATCTGCGTGAAGTGGTACATGAGCTAAGAAAGGAGGCTAATCCTAATATTCCACCATCGCAGATATCTATAGACTCACCGGTATACTTCAAATTGGACGATTTGTTTGGCCAGTTTAAACGGGCCAACGAACAGACCCTGGATTTTGGTAAGACAAACGGTCCGTTGTTTGGTCAATTTGATGAGTTCCTGATTAAACTGCAGAGCCGGATGAATGATGTACGCTATGATTTTCTGTTCAAACCCAAGCGTCGCAACTCTTCGGATACACTGGCGGACCTGCTGCGTGAGTTTGTCGGTCTGGCAGAACCCAAGCGCCAGATCACGGTGATAGATTTTAGTTCGGTCCCGTTTGATGTGCGGCCTACAGTGTCAGCTCAGATTGGACGTCTGGCTTTTGAGATGAATTACTGGAACCCAAGGTCCAGAGATTTCCCAATCCTGCTGGTATGTGAAGAGGCCCACTCCTATATTCCACGTGCTGGTGGGACTCAATATGAGGGTACGCGCCGCTCCATGGAGCGTATTGCCAAAGAGGGGCGTAAGTATGGCGTGGGTCTGATAGTTATTAGCCAGCGGCCGCACGAACTTTCAGAGACGGTGCTGGCTCAGTGCGGCAGCTTCCTCTGTTTTCGCCTCACCAATCCAGATGATCAGCAGTATGTAAAAGATCTGGTGCCGGATGCAGAAGCTGATCTTACCAATATCCTCTCGACCCTGGCGCGGGGTGAGGCTCTGGCCCTGGGGCAGGCGGTACCTGTTGCCACCAGATTCCAGATGCAGCAGCCGAACCCAACACCAAATAGCGATGATGTGGATTTCTATTCCAAGTGGCAGTTGAATCTGGACGACCTGGATGTGGAATCTATTGTGCAAAAATGGCGCTGTCAGGAGCGTTGATTTATTTGGATGAGAGGGGTGTTTGCAGCGCGATATGGTATCGACTGCGCTGATTTCTAATATCCAGTCGAAATAGTGGGGTATGACGTTCACTATGTTGAAGCTGATCCTGGTGCTTCTGGCTCTGTTTCAACTCCAGGCCTGTGGTGATCTGGCAGAGAGTGGTTTTGTTATTGATCTGGAGCAGTGCACCATGGCCGGTCGGCCGGTGCTGGAGCTGTTGGCCATGGAACCGGGTGTCGTTGTATCAGCGGAGCAGGCGGGTGACCGCCAGCTATTTACCACTGTGGCTGCGGATCATGGGGTCTATTTTGGGCTCTGCGGTATAGATGTGGAGCATGGTCAGTCCATGGCGCTGCGCATCCCGGATCTGGAGTTGGGACGCCAGGGATTTCAGGGGGTTATCAAACCGTTCACCTCCGATGATACCAGTGTCGCGGATATCGAGGCCAGATATGGTCCGCCACTCTCGGTGTCTGGTGCTCCAGCCTATAGCCAGGTGCGCCGTTCTGGTAACAGAATGGGCAGGTTTGCCGATTGGTCTTCGATCTGTGTCGGGCTGACCATGCGCCTGAACTTTGATCACCGTGATCGACTGAGTGCCATTACCATCTACCCCACTCCAACCCCAGATAGATAGATGTGCCCCCAGATTCTGTGGCCTGGTAATTTTTCACCTCTTTACTCCCCAGGCTTTTGGTGTTTGTTATATAATGTGTGCTTTCAATATTTTTATTGTGCGCAGATTCAGGAGCAAACTTCATGTCGAAGTCTGGTGTTAAAAAAGTGGTTTTAGCCTACTCTGGTGGGTTAGATACTTCCATTATTCTCAAGTGGCTGGAAGATGAGTATGGCTGTGAAGTGGTTACCTTTACCGCTGATATCGGTCAGGGTGAAGAGGTGGAGCCGGCCCGAGCCAAGGCCACGGCTGCTGGGATAAAAGAGATCTACATCGATGATCTGCGTGAAGAGTTTGTGCGTGACTATGTGTTCCCCATGTTCCGTGCCAATGCCATCTATGAGGGTGAGTATCTGCTCGGTACCTCTATCGCCCGCCCCCTAATCGCCAAGCGCCTGATTGAAATCGCTAATGAGACCGGTGCCGATGCCGTCTCCCACGGTGCCACCGGTAAAGGTAATGATCAGGTGCGGTTTGAGCTGGGTGCCTACGCCCTAAAGCCGGATGTAAAAATAATTGCCCCTTGGCGTGAGTGGGACCTGCTTTCCCGTGAGAAGCTGATGGCCTATGCTGAGGAGCATGGCATCCCGGTAGAGATGAAGCGAGATGGCAAGAAGTCCCCATACTCTATGGATGCCAACCTGCTACACATCTCCTACGAAGGTTACGACCTGGAGGATCCCTGGACCGAACCTTCCGATGATATGTGGCGCTGGACCGTATCCCCGGAGCATGCGCCGGATGATCCAACCTATATCGAACTTACCTACGAGAAGGGTGACATCGTGGCCATCGATGGTGAGACTATGAGCCCGGCAACCATTCTTGAAACCCTTAACAAGATTGGGGGTGCCAATGGTATCGGTCGAGATGACATCGTGGAGAACCGTTATGTGGGAATGAAATCCCGGGGCTGCTATGAAACCCCGGGTGGCACCATCATGCTCAAGGGGCATCGCGCCATGGAGTCCCTGACCTTGGACCGGGAAGCGGCCCATCTGAAGGATGAGCTGATGCCACGCTATGCCAAGCTGGTGTACAATGGCTACTGGTTCAGCCCTGAGCGTGACATGATGCAGGCGGCCATCGACCAGACGCAGCAGGTGGTGAATGGTGTGGTGCGGCTCAAACTATATAAGGGCAGTGTCATGGTTGTAGGGCGCAAATCTGAGAGCAATAGCCTGTTTGATGAATCCATTGCTACTTTCGAGGATGATGCTGGTGCCTATGACCAGAAGGATGCCGAGGGTTTTATCAAGCTCAACGCCCTGCGTCTGCGGGTTGCTGCCAAGCGCGATAAGTAATGCAGCAATAGTTTAATATAGGGATCTGACCGAAAGGTCAGGTCCTTTTTTTGTGGGAACAGATTGGTTGTGGTGTTTGAGTGGGTATCCACGTTGTTTTAATGCAAGAGCGGGCGCTACACAACCGCTGCAGTCCCTAGCGAGTGAAGACAGCTCTGTCCTCCATGGCCTGCAGATTCATCACAAGTGTATACACTGATTAATAAGGGTTATTTGGATGTGGGCACTTTATTCTGGTGCCAACATTGCCCGTCCTAACAAGCGATATAAAATGCACCCTTGATTTGTTGCGAGATCTGGAAAGTGGCTGTAGTAATTAGGTTTGGTGTGCTGGCATCACGCATATAGATTTTTTTGTCTGGTCATGGCTGGTATTCATGGGTGGCTTATCCAGCAGTGACCGCAGCTGCAAATTTGTCAGTGAGAATTTTGATTGGATCACTTAAGGCGCACGGCATTCAAATCAGCAGGTATGGTAAGTGGTGGCTTTTATAATCTAGTGAAAATGATATGCCATCCCAGGCAGGGTGATGCCAGGACCAGTGAATATTATTTATGAAAGCTTATTCAATGAGTCGATGATGTGGTTCTCTTCTGTATTAGTTGTCTCCAGCTCAATTGAAGATAGACTGCCCAATCTTTCTGAGGATGTGCTGTTACTCTGTTGTGATCTTGCATCTATTTTTTCTCGTGAGAGAGTTTTGGTTTCTGCCGCACTATTGTGGGGTTTCCTTAGCTTTAAGGCTAATCTAACCTCATTAATAGAATCAGCATTTTCCAGCGCCGCTTCAATCGTAATTTCGCCATTACGAACAGCTGCGATTAGTGCACGGTCAAATGAAATCATGCCCTGAGTTTCTGACTTTTTCATGGTGTCTTTCAATTCATGAATATCACCACGCTTGATTAGGTCGTTGACGCGGGGAGTGCCAAGCAAGATTTCCAGAATTGCTTTGCGCCCAGATTTAGGCTTTGCGACTAGGCGTTGGGCAATGATTGCATGCAAATTTAAGGATAAATCCAACATAACCTGTTTGTGTTTTTCTGTTGGAAAAAAATGCAGAATACGCTCAATTGCCTGATTGGCATTGTTGGCATGCAGGGTAGCTAAAACCAAATGACCGGTTTCAGCAAAAGTCAGGGCATGATTCATTGCTTCTGCTGTTCTGATTTCGCCGACAAGTATGACGTCAGGTGCCTGTCTCAGGGTGTTTTTTAGTGCATTATCAAAACTGTGGGTATCTGATCCTACCTCGCGTTGCATAACCAATGATTTATCATGTTCGTGCATAAACTCGATCGGATCTTCAATAGTAATAATATGTCCCTTGCTGTTCCGGTTACGGTGCCCCACCATGGCTGCTAGGGAAGTAGATTTGCCGGTACCTGTGGCTCCAACAAAAAAAATCAGGCCACGCTTGGACATCACTAAATTTTTTAGCATGGGTGGCAGTTCGAGTTGCTCGAGTGTCGGTATGCGGGTTTGAATTTTGCGCATGATACAGCCGATCTGATCACGCTGAACATAGGCGTTTACGCGAAAACGCACATCTTTATTGAGTACAAAGGCGAAATTAGCCTCCATTTCAGTACTAAATTCCTCCTGGGTTTTATCATCCATCAATGACAGAACCAGCTTGCGAGATTGCTCTGGCGTCAAGCGGTTTGTGCTCATTGGGATAATTTCGCCGTTAACCTTGACGCTAATAGGAGCATTGGCAGTGATAAAAACATCAGAGGCATTAAGATCTGCTGCCTTTACTAGGAAGTGGTTTATATCCATGTGTTTGCTCTATCCTCCAGATTTAGATATCTGAGTATATTTCATTTTGACCATATTGGAGATTAACTGAGTGCTAGTCAACTCAAACATGGGTGGGCGATAATTATAGAAAGTGTGTTTCTGGTATATCAGGCAGATTGGGTTGTACAATTTAAACAATATTTCTTCTGTGTGTATTGATCTCTACCATTAATCTTAAGTGACGTAATTTCTGTTTTATGGTTCTTCTGGTAAATTTGTTGGAAGTTTAAATAAACAGTTGGCTCTTACATAGGCGTAAAGAATGCGAGAAATGAGCGGTTGTTATTCTATAGCGGGGCAACTGTATCGGGTTAATACACGCTAATCTACAGCTTTTTATTTGTGTGCTCTGCACCTCGGTGAGGGTGCCAATAATTCATGTTTAGATGACTCTATGGAGTCTGTATATGGAATTCTAACCGTTACCCAGAAGGTTATGGTTGTTCCTAGAATTTTCTGCCCTTAATACAGACTCCAGACTCCAGACTCCAGACTCCAGACTCCAGACTCCAGACTCCAGACTCCAGACTCCAGACTCCAGACTTCAGACTTAAACCATGTGCTTGGTTATTTATTTGCATTGGGCTTAGCCCACTGTTTTCTGATTGGGGTTTTTACATAGGTAGTGAATACTGCAAGATCAGGGTGTAATGTTAGATACATATTTGAATATGTAGATGTTATGCAACTATCTGTTTTGAGTTTGGTTTTTATTAAGAATCTTGGTCAGTGCTTGGATGTGTTCAGAAGTACTGTTCAGGGCCGGGATGTAGTGGTAGTCACCACCGCCAGCTTGAACAAAGAACTGTCTGTTCTCGGTCCCGATCTCTTCGATGGTCTCCAGGCAGTCGGTGGGAAATCCAGGGCAGATCACATGCACACTGCTTAGCCCTTTTTTCCCCCACTCTTTTAGTTGCTCGTCTGTGTATGGTTTGATCCACTCTTTGCGTCCCATGCGGGACTGGAAGGATATGGTCCACTGTTCGGAATCCAGCCCCAGTTCGTCGGCCAGCAGTTGTGCCGTGGTTCGGCACTCGTCTGGGTATGGGTCGCCTGCTGTATGGTAATCCTCGGGGATGCCGTGGAAAGACATTAGTAGCTTTTTCGGTGTGCCGTGCCGTTGCTGGTAATTGCGTACACTGGTGGCTAGTGCCTTTATGTAGGTGGGGTGATCGTGATAGTGGCTGATGAACTCCAGATCCGGAAGCCAACGCCACTGTTGTAGCTCTTTGGAGATGGCATCGAAGGTGGAGGCGGTGGTGGTGGCGGAGTACTGGGGGTAGAGGGGCAGGACTACAATCTTGCGGGCGTTGGCCTGGCGCAGTTTATCCAGACCGGAGGCTATGGATGGATTTCCGTAGCGCATGGCCAGCTCCACCTTGACCGGCTGCTCCATCTGTTGCTTCAGAAGCTGTTGTAGTGCCTGCTCCTGCTCTCTGGATATTTTTAGCAGGGGTGAGCCTTGCTCGGTCCATACCTGGCGATAGGCAGCGGCAGAGCGGGTCGGGCGGGTGCGCAGGATTACGCCGTGCAGGATCAGCATCCAGAGCAGGCGTGGCATCTCCACCACTCGTGGGTCACTCAGGAACTCGGCCAGATAGCGGCGAACCGCGCTGGTAGTGGGGGCGTCCGGGGTTCCCAGGTTTACCAGTAGTACACCCAGGGTCTCTGGTTGGTCATTGCCGGGGAATGGGCCATGATACTGTGTCATTGAATGAATCCTGGGTTATTGTTGTCTGCTTGATAATGGGTGCAGTGTACACCAT
>JAAGZL010000241.1 GCA_024206335.1 Gammaproteobacteria bacterium | reverse complement strand
CCGACCTGTATCAAAAGTATTCATACTACCCAGAGCTGCCCCAGTCACCCCAGCTTTAACAAGGTCAGATCCCCGCAGCCCTGAATTGTAACCGTTACCCACCCCCATCGTCCCACCGGCAGCGGCTCCTGCTATAGTACCCGCTGTCGCCTCCGCCGCTGAATATGCAGCAATATATGCATCAGCAGATGCTGCGCCGGCTGTAGCTCCAGACATATAAACGTCAACAGCCCAGCCAGCTGTATAGTAAGCCGCTACAATAACTACCAGTTGTTTCAATTCAGCTTTATATTTGTTGATGAATTTACTAACGGACTTCCGCAGCTTCTTAAACCACCCAAACCCGCTAGGATCCACCCTGGAAAGTGGATTGTTATCCGTGTAGCTGTACCGATTAAGCCCCTGGGTTGAATCAACAAATTTGATAAACGGGTCAGCCGACATAAAGCGGCCCAGGTCGGGGTCATATACCCGGCCATTCATGTGAATGATGCCGATGTTATCCAGGTACTCATGCCCCGTAAATGAGCGTTTGGTTTCCTGGCCTTCGATCGGTATGACGGCATCACTCCAGTCGCTATTGCGTCGTTTACCAAAAGCATCGAAACTCATGCT
>JAAGZL010000240.1 GCA_024206335.1 Gammaproteobacteria bacterium | reverse complement strand
TCTTCAACTGTCAACCCATTGTTGACGGTTGGTGCGCAGCGAATACTATCATCAAGTACTATCATCAGTATTAGCATTTGTCTGTTAGTTTTTGACTAATGCTATTTCACTCCAATGTTCCCACTCCCAATGACAGCCGTGTTGCCTTGCTATCGCTTCAATGCGTGGGTCAATGTAAGGACGCCCGTTGCCACAATATTCTCCATGCCAATCTACTACAGTGTGCCCAGGCGAACTGATAATCAGGGTTCCGCCGCGCTCAAGTACTTTCAGCCCCTGTGTACGCCATTGGTCCTCACGGCTCTCAGTATCATAGTGCAAGGCATCATACGTAATGGCTTCTAGTTGTGCTTTGATTTCGGGTGTGTTCCTTGGTTTGTCCTGTTTGTGTTTGTTTGTGTTAAACATCGCGGATGATAAATAGATCAGCAGGCAAGTACCAAGCGCCTTCGAAACCTTCGACATCGCATTCAAAGCTGATTGCCGGCGAGTGATCATCACAAAGGTCTGGGTTATCGTCCCATTCAACACGCAAACTACCGTTAAACTGTGGCGCTAAAGCGTTGATGACT
>JAAGZL010000239.1 GCA_024206335.1 Gammaproteobacteria bacterium | reverse complement strand
CCCGAATGGCAGCGGTCTGGTAAGCACCGAAACCGCCGATGCCAGTTATGATATCTATGGCAACCCTTTGTCAACCACGACCAAAATCGTAGGCCCTGGCCTATCAGGCGCTAGTGAAACCTTTACCACGGTTACGAAAAACACTTACCCCGATACTTTCGCTGCCCTCTGGCCACCAACACGATTGACACGCTCGGAAGTCACCAGATATTCACCACAACATACTTCGGCGAGTGCGACCCGCACTTCGGCATTTGCATACAATTCAACCACGGGTCAAATGATCCAGGAAGTGATCGAGCCGGATTTGCCTGAATTCAGATTACAAACCGACCATGGTTATGACGGATTTGGTAATCGCACCAGCAGCACAGTAAGTGGTGGCACGGGCAGCACTGCTATTGCTCCGCGTACAACTTCAACGGTTTATGACGCGAATGGGCAGTTCCCAGTATCAACTAAAAATGCATTAAACCACCAAGAAACTCGTACCTGGGACGCAAGGTTTGGGGTGCCAACGTCGTTAACCGGCCCCAAT
>JAAGZL010000238.1 GCA_024206335.1 Gammaproteobacteria bacterium | reverse complement strand
TTCTGTGCATGTACGGGAAAGTTAAGGAGCAAAACATGACTGAGAACGTGATTTCCATTGATACTGCAAAGACAGTTCCAAGTACCGTAAACAGGAAAGTTGCTCCGCCTGCCCGAAAAAAGAACAAGGATCTGCGGCCCAGGGAGTACCTGAAAGGTTCAGAGATAGAACTACTGATGAAGGCAGCCAAGAAAACAGGGCGACATGGCCACCGCGATAGCACCCTAATCTTGATCGCTTATCATCACGCCCTGCGCGTATCTGAATTAATCGCCCTGCGTTGGGATAGTATCGATTTCGAGTCAGGTTCATTGCACGTCAATCGACTCAAAGGGGGCATACCCAGCATCCACCCGATCCCTGACAGTAATAACGGTCAAGAAACTCGTGCTCTGAGACGCCTACAGCAACTATATGGCAAAACTCCCTGTGTGTTCACTACCGAACGCAAAGGCCCGCTAACGGCCTCTACAGTGCGCAAGATGATTGCCCGAGCGGGAGTTAATGCGGGCATTGATTTCCCGATCCATCCGCACATGCTTCGGCACTCTACAGGTTACAAACTGGCCAACGATGGCCAGGACACAAGGGCTATCCAGCACTACATGGGCCATCGTAATATTCAACACACAGTTCGTTACACAGAACTTTCGCCTGACCGTTTCAGCGGATTTTGGAAGGATTAAACAACAGGGGTCTTGTTTACGAAGTGGATAAAGAGCGAAAAAATTTTCTCTATCGACTGCCTGCGATAATAGCCAATGCAAGAGAAGGCGACGAAATAGCTTGTTTTAATATTCTCCAATACATAGGGCAATCTATAAATGATGGCAAAGCACCAACTATTCCGGCTGTAGAATTTATAAGGCATGAAATAGGTGCTCTTTCTGCATCTGAACTGAAAAGGCATTCACAAGGGTTATCTATTGCACCGGATCAAGCCACCCCAGAAGAGTTGTTGGCTGGAATACCAGATATGTCAATCGCAGCCAGAAAAAGGCTAAGTCAAAAACTTGCTGCCAAACAGGGAAGAAAACCAAAAAGCCATGAGTTAGAGGCCGAGGATTTACGGCTTGGCGCATACGTTGCGAGGCTCATGGAAATTTATAAGTCATCACCAAATAGAGATATTTATGATGCAAAGTGAAGATCACATAGAAAAACGTGTTTACAATCGTGCAGTGGAAGAAGCTACCAGCAAGTGGGAATCTAAGTTTCGGAAAACACTTAGTAAACGGACAACTGAATCTGCGTACTCACAATATCAAATCTACCGGGAATGGGGATGTATAGATGAAGACGGTAATTTTCCTGATCCTGAATTAGAGCCAGCAAGAAAAGACTTAACTGGTTATAAATAACTCCCCTACTACATTCCTTGTCAACTTAATTGCGGCTGAGAAAATGCAAAAAAAATAAGCGTATGCCATAGTTTTCCAAGTTGTTCCGGTATATCCCGGTTCCAATTTGGTGCTAACTATGAGACCTACATTGAAAATTCTACGTCGCTCACTGGCAAGAGATACTGTCGGTATGAGGGATTCTCACTTTCACGACATACAGAATCCAAAGAGTGAAAATTTTGATCCGACCTTCCCCAATCCAGTTCTTATCGGTAAACGTGCAACTGGGTATTTTGAGCATGAGCTCGATTTATGGCTACAAAATAGGCCGAGAGTCACACGAAAGCATCAAGACACCCTCCAGGAAAACCAAAACAAGAAGAAGCTCCCTTGACATCATTGTGCGAAATAAGCGGTGATCAGGGGAGGAGGAGAAAACGTCCTCAAGACCAAACACATGAGGAATGGTTGAGCGATTACGAGGGGAAAGGCTCTGACCTCAAGCCCAACACTCAATCCCAATCAATATTCAATGACTGGAGCTCAGTTGTCAGCCTGCACCCTGAGAATAGCAATCCTTCGTCCTCCAAAATTTTCAAGTTCCTGGATTTCCGCACTTTTCGTACCGCACTTTATACGTCTGTTGCATTAGAGTTTGAGAGCATCGATGGATTATCCAGGGTAACCGCCTTTTTTGGCGTAAAACTCAAATCCAGCCAGGGAACAAAATACGAACCTGGGGTACGTGGTCAGTTCATTCCACCAAAGCACGGTGATTTCAGAAAGTTTTGGATGCAAGTCGTTGGTGAAGAACCGTTCAGGTGGTGTCGAGTTCACAAGTCAATGCACAACAAACTTCGGGGAAAGCTATTTACTGGAAAAATCTATGATGAGGTCGACGGTAAAGGCAATCCCTACTCAAAGCTGAAAGACCCGATGCTATTCGAGCAAGCACAAATCGGGCACAAATAATGCACTTTTTGGTCACAAACGAGGCACAAATCGGGCACAAGTTCTGGGCACATAGGATGTCCTCAGATCGTTGCTATCTGTACCTATCAGACCTGCTCAACTCCATAGCACGTTTACTCCACAGTAAAACAGTAACACTGTTACACAGAACACACAGTACCACCCTTAACCATTCCCTCCCGTTATCATGGCAACGGGTTCGGAAAGACGGTGCGCATTTCCGGATCACAAGAAAGTAATGAGCGCCCTCAATCAAAAACAATTATTCGAGATCGCCGAATGCGGCCAAAAATCGGCGCTTATCGACTGGTTGCGAGAAAACGGGATCAAATATACTCTGACTCGGAAAGGCCATGTAGTCACAACACTTGACCAATTCAACGTTGCATTGGCAGATAACAAAAGGCAGGAGGTAATCGAGTTTGGGCCGGAATCGTAAAAAGGCGTTTCAGAAGCTGCCGAAGTATGTCTATGCCCAGCGGAAGCGAATTATCTACCGACCACCTGGGTCAAGGCATGTCGTGCTGGGAGGTGTTGATACCCCAATGGCCGATATCTGGCGAGCATACGAAGATCTCACAGGCCAGTCCAAAGACACCCTGGCATATCTGGTTGGTGAATACCTCAAGTCAGATAAACTCGCTGAGAGGAAAACGCACCGAGAGATAGAACGTAACCTGAAAACCATTCTC
>JAAGZL010000237.1 GCA_024206335.1 Gammaproteobacteria bacterium | reverse complement strand
TTCGCCAGAGTTGTTTGATCTGATTCCGCTACTTGAAGATACCTTTCAGATGCTAGCTCCGGGCCTCAAGAAAGCCCGGGTTGGATTTGGTTTTACTAACCAGACTAATGGTAGATGTATCGTTCAGGGCAATCGGGATGCTCTGCAAGGGGCATTTATGAACCTGGCAACAAATGCACTAAAGCATGGTGGGGATGGGGTGGAGCTTCTGGTTGAACTCAGCGAGACCAGCAGCAATTCACTGAGGCTTGTTGTCAGTGATACCGGTCCTGGGATTCCGGAGGAGATCATGGATAAGATCTTTGATCCCTTCTTTACCACCAGCGGCAGCGGCACCGGTCTGGGGCTGGCAGTAGTTCAGTCTGTAGTGCTGGATCACAATGGTAAAATCGAGGTGCAATCACAGCCAGGTAAGGGCACAAGCTTCTACCTGGATCTGCCGATGGTGGCCATACCCAAACATGTATCACCTATAAACAACACAGCTGGTGGCAATAGATCAATGCCATTTTTTCGGAGGGCTGCTGGATGAGTCAGGCAACAGTTTTAGTAGCTGAAGATGATGCAAATCTGCGTGAAGCTCTGTGTGAGACCCTGGAGTTGGCTGGTTACCAGGTTGAGGCTGCCAGTGATGGCCGTGCGGCACTGGCAATCATGAAGCGCAAACCGGTGGGAATGGTGGTAAGTGATGTGCAGATGCGCCCTATGGATGGGCATGAACTGATGGCACAGGTTAAATCAAGTTACCCCTCCATCCCGGTATTGCTCATGACGGCCTATGGGAACATAGAGAAGGCAGTAACCGCCATGCAGGATGGTGCAGAGGACTATCTGGCTAAGCCGTTTGAGGCTAGAGATCTGGTGGATAAGGTTGAAAAGGCCGTATTGAACCAGGTACATAGTGAGGCCAATGAAGGTGTGGTGGCACATGATGAAAAATCCTTAAAGTTACTGCAGCTTGCCAAACGTGTAGCGTCCAGTGATGTAACGGTAATGATTGGTGGTGAGAGTGGTACTGGCAAGGAGGTATTCGCCCAGTATATCCACCGTAATTCACCCAAGGCGGATGGCCCGTTTATTGCCATTAACTGTGCTGCAATCCCGGATAATATGCTGGAGGCAGTGTTGTTTGGTTATGAAAAAGGGGCCTATACCGGTGCCCATAACTCAGCGCCAGGTAAGTTTGAACAGGCCCAGGGTGGAACTCTGCTGCTGGATGAGATATCTGAGATGAGTCTTAATCTACAGGCCAAGCTGCTGCGGGTATTGCAGGAGCGAGAAGTGGAGCGCCTGGGTGGACGTAAAGTAATTCCGCTGGATGTCAGGGTGTTGGCTACATCCAACCGGATCTTGCGGGAAGAGGTCTCTGCTGGCCGCTTCCGTGAAGATCTGTTCTTCCGGCTAAACGTATTTCCACTCTATCTGGAGCCTCTGCGCAACCGCAGTAAGGATATCTTGCCTCTGGCCCGGCTGTTTCTAAACCAGCACTGTGTGCAGCAGGGGATCAGTGGAAAGAGGCTGGGTCTAGATGCAGAAAAGTGTCTGTTAGCCTATGCCTGGCCAGGAAATGCCCGGGAACTGGATAATGTCATGCAACGAGCCCTGATACTGAGCTCTAGCAGTGAGATTGGACCGGATGACCTTACCATTGGCGAGCAACCCGGTGGTGACACTGTAGAGCAGGATGCCAGCTGTGGACGGTTAAATGAGGATCTGCGCTCTGTTGAGGAGCAGATGATCCTGGATGCATTGCGGGATGGGAATGGCAGCCGGAAAAACACGGCAGAAAAACTTGGTATTAGCCAGAGGACACTGCGCTACAAGATAGCAAGACTGCGTGAGGCTGGGGTAGAGATCCCTGGATAGAGCAATCTGGTGTGAAAACTGCATAAATAATTGTAGATGAATTGGTTTAGGAATTGGTGGTGAATTATGAGCACAGCAGATATTAATCAGGTATTAGCTCAAATGCGGGTTATAGCGTCTCAGGCGGCTGGACAACCAGTGCGACCGGAAGAGACCACAGGGGGGGATTTTGGTCAGCTTTTGAAGCAGTCCATAGACTCCGTTAATGAAACCCAGCAGCAGGCTGGTGCCTTGAAACAGGCATTTGAAACCGGTCAGGCAGATGTTGATCTGGCTGAGGTTATGATTGCGACACAAAAATCCAGCCTCTCGTTTCAAGCCATGGTACAGGTGCGAAATAAGCTGGTAGATGCATATAAAGATGTTATGAATATGCCGATATAACTATTTGTAATAACTGTAATAATTGAGTCAACGAACGGGTGAGGTCAGGATCAAATGGCAGATCAAGCTGAAGCTGGAAACAGCACATTGATGCAAACGCAGACGGTCAGATTGTCGAGCAACCCTATCCTGCGGCAGCTGATGATCATGGTGATGATTGCCGCTAGTGTAGCCCTGGGTGTTGCGGTGGTTCTCTGGAGCCAGACCCCGACCTACAGCCTGCTCTATGGAAACCTATCCCAGAAGGATGCGGGAGATGTGGTTGCAGCCCTGGAACAGGCCAACATCCAATTCAAGGTGGATAATGCCACTGGGGCGGTGATGGTTGCCAGCAAGGATTTGCATCAGGCCAGGCTAAAACTTGCCGGTGATGGCTTGCCGCGTGGCGATGGTATGGGATTTGAGCTGCTGCAACAGGATACCGGCCTGGGAACCAGTCGGGCCGTGGAAGCGGCCAGATTTCATCGGGCCCTGGAGGGCGAACTGGCACGCACCATATCCACCCTGGCCACAGTGCAGAGTGCCCGGGTACACCTGGCCACCCCCAAGCAGTCGGTATTTGTGCGCCAGAAAAAATCGCCCAGTGCCTCGGTGGTGCTAAAACTCTACTCTGGACGCAGGCTGGAAAAGCCACAGGTGGCGTCCATTGTGCATCTGGTCGCGGCCAGCGTGCCGGAACTGGAGGCCAACAGGGTAACGGTGGTGGATCAGAGGGGTACCCTGCTGAGTAGTGATATGGATGTGGGTGAGATGATGCTTACCGCAAATCAGTTCGAATATACCAGAACCCTGGAGGAGCACTATAGAGAGCGGGTTGAGGATATCCTGATACCTTTCCTGGGAGAGGAGAATATCAGGGCCCAGGTGACAGCAGAAGTGGACTTCACCATTACAGAACAGACGGCTGAGCGGTTTAATCCTGATCTGCCGGCACTGAGAAGTGAGCAGGTGAATGAAGAGAGCAGCAAATTGTCATCTGTACAGGGGGTTCCAGGGGCTATCAGCAATCAACCACCGGCAGCTGGAACAGCCCCACAAACGGCAGGGGGACAGGCTGGTGCCGCAGGTGCGGAGGCGGCCCCTTTGAACAGCAGCAAGCGGGCAACACGCAATTATGAGCTGGATAAGACCATCAGCCACACCCGCCTATCGGCCAGTAATCTGAAACGCCTCTCGGTGGCCGTGGTGGTGGATAACCTGGTTACCACCGCCGAAGATGGAACCGTCAACAGCCAGGAACGCACACCGGAAGAGGTCAGTCGAATTAGTGAACTGGTTAAAGAGGCCATCGGCTACAGTGCCCGGCGGGGTGATAGCGTACGGGTAGTCAATGCCGCCTTCCAGATACCGGAACCACCTGAAAGCCTGCCCGAGATACCCATATGGGAAGAGCCCTGGGTATGGGATATAGGTAAACAGGCGGGTGGAGTTATTTTGGCCCTGGTACTAATATTTGTAGTATTGATGCCGACCCTGAAAAAGTTGCTTGCGACACCTGGATACTCAGCCCAAGCGCTTCCAGCCGGGGCTGTAGCTGGGGCCGGTGGTGCTGGTCAACAACAGCTTGCAATGGAGGGTGGAGTTGCCGTGTCGGAGACAGGAGAACCTGTACAACTTCCGGGACCGGCGAAATATGAAGATACGCTTGATGCTGCACGCCAGATGGTCAATGATGACCCTAAGCGAGTGGCACAGGTGGTAAAAAGTTGGGTAGCAGACGATGCCTGAGAATAGCCAAGAAGCTGTTGCAAAAGGGATGAAAGGGGTGGATCGTGCGGCGATCCTGATGCTGGCCCTGGGTGAGAAGGATGCTGCAACCATCCTGGCCCACATGGGACCAAAAGAGGTTCAGGATCTGGGTACCGCTATGGCCGGACTGCACAATGTAAGCACCGCCGAGATGGAAGCGGTAATGACCTCTTTTGTATCCACTCTGGGTACACAGACCGCCCTGGGCATGAACTCCGATGAGTATATCCGAAATGTAATGACTGAGGCCCTGGGTACCGACAAGGCCAGCGGTGTTATAGATCGCATACTACTGGGCAGAAATAGCAAAGGACTGGAGCAGCTAAAGTGGATGGATTCACGCTCAATTGCCGAAATTATCAGATATGAACACCCCCAGATTATTGCCATTGTGATGTCATTCCTGGAGCCGGATCAGGCTGCTGAGGTGTTGTCAGAGTTTCAAGAAAATGTGCGTACTGACATCATTATGCGTATTGCGACGTTAGATGGTATTCAGCCGGCTGCACTGCAGGAACTTGATATGATCCTGGATAGCCAGTTCTCCGGGACTGCCAATGTGAAATCTACCTCTCTGGGCGGGGTCAAGGCGGCGGCGGATATCCTCAACCTGGTGGAAGGCAGCATCGAGTCCCATGTTATGGAGCAGGTGGAGAATACTGATCAGGAGTTGGCCCAGGAGATTCAGGATAATATGTTTGTATTTGAGAACCTGATCGACGTGGATGATCGTGGTTTTCAGGCACTGCTGCGTGAAATTGCTTCAGACCAGCTACTTTTGGCGCTGCGTGGAGCAGATGAAGCACTCAAGGAGAAGATCTTCAAGAATATGTCCCAGCGTGCAGCAGAGATGTTGCGGGATGATCTGGATGCGGCGCCACCAGCTCGTCTGAGTGACGTTGAAAGTGCACAGAAGGAAGTTCTATCGGTAGCACGCAGGCTGGCTGATGCAGGTGAAATTAACCTTGGAGGCGCAGGTGGAGAAGAATTCGTCTAAGATCATAAATCCAGAGAATCAGGGGGAGGTCAAGCCGTGGCAGCCACCTGAGATGGTTCGCAGTGCCAGTGATGTCAGCGTACTTGAAGCCAGGGGTTCCATGCTGACTGCAGAGCAACTGGGACAGGTGCAGGATCAGGCCTATCAGGAGGGGTTTGAACAGGGTAAGAAAGATGGGTTTAAATTCGGCCATGAGGAGGCCCTGGTCAAGACCAGAAATCTTCTCAAGGAAAAAGCTGCAAAGCTTGATCAGCTTCTATCTACGCTGGACACCCCTCTCAAAGAACTGGATGAACAGGTGGAGCGAGAGTTGATTAGTTTGACCATATCCATGGTTCGACAGTTGGTACGGCGTGAGGTGAAGGCAGATCCCGGCCAGATTGTTGGTGTGGTCAGAGAGTCGTTGTCATTGCTGCCGGTTTCGGCTCGAAATATAAGACTGATTCTCCATCCTGATGACGCCAAAATGGTACGCGAAATATTTGAGGTCTCAGACAAGGACCTGGTATGGGATGTAGTGGAGGATCCAGTCCTTGAGCGTGGTGGGTGCAAGATCATAACCAATACATCACAAATTGATGCAACCCTTGAATCCAGGCTTGCGGCAATGATTACAACCTTGCTTGGTGGTGAGCGTGACCGTGATGAGGCTGAGGAAGAGAGACAGCAATGAGCCATGATGATACCCCCCAGGCAGACAGGTCTGGTATCTGGGCAGAGAGAATAGCCAGATCCCATACTCGATTGGGGGATAGTCGGGGGCTGGCACTAGAGGGTAAGTTAACTCGCATGGTAGGTCTGACCCTGGAGGCTATAGGTTGTCGTGCTGCCATCGGTGGACAGTGTGAGGTGATTGGCAGTGATGGTAGAAGTATCGAAGCAGAGGTGGTGGGGTTTTCCGGTGAAAGTCTTTACCTCATGCCAACAAGTGATATTCGCGGCCTGGAGCAGGGTGCCAGAGTGGTCCCCACCGGCCGGGTATGTGAGGCTGCGGTTAGTGACTATCTCCTGGGCCGGGTTATAGATGGTGCTGGAATGCCTCTGGATGGAAAGGGCCCTATTCATGTTGATGCCAGGCTTCCACTCACTGGAAAGACCTTTAATCCACTGGCGCGCAGCCCTATTCGCGAACCGCTGGATGTGGGTGTGCGTGCCATAAATGCCTTGCTAAGTGTGGGTCGTGGTCAACGCCTGGGCCTGTTCTCCGGATCTGGTGTGGGCAAGAGTGTGCTCTTGGGCATGATGACCAAATATACCGATGCGGATATCACTGTGGTGGCGCTGATTGGTGAGCGCGGTCGTGAGGTGAAGGAGTTTGTGGAGAATATCCTGGGAAAGAATGGCATGTCACGGGCTGTGGTGGTGGCGGTTCCAGCCGATCATCCACCGCTGCGCCGGATGCATGGAGCCATGCTGGCAACCAGTATTGCAGAGTATTTCCGGGATAAGGGTCTAAAAGTTCTTCTGTTAATGGACTCCCTGACTCGCTTTGCCCAAGCCCAGCGTGAGATTGCCCTGGCCATCCATGAACCGCCAGCTACTAAAGGTTATCCACCATCAGTATTTGCCAAATTGCCACAACTGGTGGAGCGTGCAGGTAATGGTGATCATGGTGGTGGTTCTATTACCGCTTTCTATACGGTGCTGACTGAAGGGGATGATCAGAATGATCCTATCGCCGATGCGGCACGGGCGATCCTGGATGGGCATATCGTACTCTCCCGTACGCTGGCTGAGAGGGGCCATTATCCGGCCATCGATATTGAGGCATCCATCAGTCGGGCCATGAATGATATTACCAGCCCTGAACATCAGGATGCGGCAAGGTCGTTCAAACAGCTATACTCTGTATATCAGCAGAATCGTGATTTGATTAATGTTGGAGCCTATGAAAAGGGCAGTGATGATGTAATCGATGCTGCCATAGACGCCATGCCTCTTCTGGACAGTTTTCTGCGCCAACAGATGCGCGACTCTGTGCCGCTTGCTCAAAGCATGGATGATCTCCAGGCGCTATTTCCGCCTATGACAGAAATGACGGTAACCTAAAGGGTAATCATGGCAGATCAGTCAAAACGATTAAAACCGGTGCACCGGGTTGCGGAGTCCAGGGAGCAGACAGCAGCACGTCAACTGGGTGACTCCAGGCGTTATGTGCATGAGCAGGAAGAACGTCTTAATGAACTGCGTAACTACCATGCTGAGTATCTGCAAAGATTTCACAGTGCTGCCAAGTTGGGTATGAGCTCTATGCAGTTGCAGGAGTACCGTGCCTTTCTGGCCAAGTTGGAACGGGCTATCAGGGAGCAGGAGGTGATCATAGTAGATGGGCGTAATGTGCAACAGGTCAAGAAGGATAACTGGCAGGAGAAGCATGTGCGCACCCAGGTGCTGGGAAAGGTTATGAATCGCTATAAACAGGCTGAAATCAAGGTGGAGGACAAGCGGGAGCAGAAGGAGGCGGATGACCGCAGCCAACGCAAGCCGGGTTGATTCAAAATCAATAACAAACGGTATCTGTCAGGAAAATAGATATTGTGAGTAGAAGTTCAGGGGTAGTGTAGATCTTGCAGTTGTCAGAATCCTTGCAGTCGATAATTGTCAGATCAAGTGCATAGCAGGGAGTTGAGAGAGATGGCAATCCAAATGGATTTGAACTTGATGTCACGGGTTTCTGTTGTCCCTTACCCATAATGCTGCCTGCCAAGGCCATAAATGCTCTTTCCCATGGCCAAACCATCGAAATCACCGGCAATGATACAATCTTTGAATCCTCCATTTCTGGTGCTGGATGATGAAGCGGATTTAGCTGAATATACCGGAGAACTACTCAAGTTACATGGCTACAAGGTTACAATTGAAACCGATAGCAGGTAGGCCTTGAGCCTGTTTAAACAAGGGTGAATTTGCTCTTCTGGTTACAGATCAGACCATGCCAGGGTTTACTGGTGTGGAATTGATGAGACAACTTAGAGCGATACGACCAGGATTTCCAGTGACTATCTGTACCGGGTACGGTGATAGTATTAATGCTGTTGATGCTAAAAATATCGGTATCCACTATCTGGATAACCCCGTTGATGCTGAAAAACTCATCCTGGCAATTGCTGAACTTTTGGGGTGAGTAGCTAAGCATTTCGTCAATAATTATTGAAAGGCTGGATGTCTTTATTGATAAATACCATCAGATGACTGCTTGAAAAACATCTCTCTTGAACTGCCGTAGGCTATACAATGTAAACAATTGACTTTATTTGCCCAGTTGGTTGAAATATACAATATAGTTCATCACATATAACGCAGAGGTTAAGTATGAAACGTGCGGTTTCCATGTTTTTGTTACTCATTATCTCATTGTCTACTAAGGCAGCTGTAAACAATATTGATAATGCCAAATTAAAATTGATGATTGAGGCTGGCGTCCCTGTTATTGACATTCGTAGAGCTGAAGAGTGGAAACAGACAGGTGTTGTGGAAGGCAGCCATATGATGACTTTTTTTGATAAAAGTGGTCAGTACGATGTTAAAAATTGGTTGAGTAAACTGGATAGAATTGCAAAATCTAATGAACCATTTATTTTGATTTGTCGTACAGGAAATCGTACTGGTATTATTAGTAAGTTTTTAGATAAGGAACTCTCATATACCAAGATATACAATGTTGAGAGAGGGATCACAAGCTGGATATCTAAAGGCAATCCGACGGTAAAACCAATGCAATAAACAGCAAATGCTATTCTATATATTAATTTGGATGACTATTTTTATTAGTTGGTTATATTAGTTCTAAGACTAACCTGAATTTGACTCTGCCTCCCCATGCTTAAACCCAGGTGGAAACTTCCCTGAAACCAGGTAAGCGAAGGCAATGACATGAGCGATGGCTACATATAGTGCCTCTGGGATCTCATCTCCGATAGGTATCTGACTTAACAGTGCAGCCAGCTCACGATCGCCATGCAGGGGTACACCATGCTCCTCTGCCAGTGCAATGATCTGCTCCGCCAGTTCACCCTGGCCTTTGGCGGTGATGCGTGGGGTGTTCTCTCCGTCGTAGAGCAGGGCAACCGCAACCTCTGCTGGATTAATCTCTTTTCTGTTCATGCCTTTTCATCCAAGAGGGGTGACCCAATTATGTTTATTGTTGGTTCAGGCTCTGCGTTACCGCGTCTGGCCAATAGTTTCCCTACATTCAGGCCAGAGTCTAGGAACGCCTGGTTGAGGTCAGACATGCGTCTATTCAACAGTTCGGCGCTGTCGGCCTTTTCGGCCACGAACATGGTTGAGACCTCATCATCGTGCAGGGATATTTTGGCCTGTATAGGGCCAAGTGGTTCTATGTCGAAACAGAGGGTGACATACCATACCGGCTGTGTATCCTCTTTGCTGTCGGCCTGTTCCTGTTCCAGTCTGATCAGAAAGCTGTCCACATGTTCCTGGTGTCGAACTGGGACCTCGAACTGCCACACCTGGCGCGTGTTGTCTTCTGTTGGCAGGGAGGCGAGCTGGTTTAGTTGTACCCGGGCCAGACCTCCTTCAGCCTGTCGAAACAGCATCTCCAGGAGTTTGGTGAAGCCTGATTCCATCACCGAGGTGGTGGTCTGTCTTGCTGTTTCGCTAGTTGCCAGCTGTTGCTGGCCAGTGCTTTGCTTTAGCAGGTTTCCAATCTGAAACAGCAGTTGCAGCAGATCCCCTTTGTAACTTGCTCCAGGGGGCTGGCCAGCTGCAAGTTGTGCCTCCATGAACAGCCCGTAACCGATTATGGCCTGGCGTAGCTGGGTGGAGGTTATGTTGCCGGAGTTGGGGATTGCAGCCGACAGAATATTGCGCGCAGCCTGGACCAGCTTGGGTCCAAACTGATTGGACAGTGCCGGTGGTGTCGCCTTGCCGGCTATAGTCTGCAATATTTGCAGCATCTCTTTATCCACGCCCGATTTTGTTGGTACGGTGGTACTGGTCTGTGCTGGCTGAGATAAGGCTGGCTGCTGTAGCCTCAGGTCGGCACCTGGCTGCGGTAGTGATCTGATGATGTTGTTGTAGACCGCCTGCAGGTTTGCGTACAGACGTTGCATAGGTATCTGCTTTGGCAGGATGGAACGCAGGGCGTCGGTTTGGTATTCGCGTATCACCGGCTCTTTAACCACCCTGAGTTCTGGCATCTCGCCGGCCTTGATTACATCCAGGGTGATGCGTTGATCGGCCCGCAGACTTATCTGGGTACGGGCGATCAGCTCCGCAGTTCCGATCTTTAGCTTTACCAGATTCTGTGCCGTATCCGTAATGACGTTGGCCTGAAGCAGCTGTCCCGGTCGCAGATTTTTTAATACTGAGGTGGCAGAAGTCTCCAGGGTGATGCGGGAACTGATTGTGAGATTGGGTATATCCATCAACTGTTTTATATGTTTGCCGGGAGTAGTAATGACTGGTGATGATAATAGTCTATCGGCCGATTTGCAGGATAATTGATTACTGACAGGCTAATATGTTCAAGTTGTAGCATGTTGTTGTCGATACAATTATAGATGCAATATATATTATGCGTATAATCAGGTAGTTACGGCTGGGGATGCCATATGATAGAAGAGTTAAAAAAAGGTAAAAAGCAGAAGCTATGGTACACCCGTAGATCTGGAAAGATTAATGGGCCATTTCTTAGTGGCACTCTGCGGCGTTTTATTCTGTTGGGGCGGGTGAAGCCCACAGACCAGATCAGCCTGGACCGAAAGAAGTGGCAGGGAGTTATGGAGGTGCCAGAGGTAGTGCCACCGGAGGTACGCAAGGCTGCGGCTGAGGGTAATCTGGATGTCGTTTTACCAATTCAGTTGAGAGAGGATGAGCGTGACGGACGGGAGCGTCGGGGCGGCAACGCCAAAGATTTTGCAGGTCAGCGTAAGGGCCAACGTAGGAAAGAAGAGCCGGAGCTGGTACAGCGTCACCGCAATGCCAAATCAGAGCTGCGTAAGCTGAGCAAGATACGTCGCCGCACACCCTACATTGGTATGATTGCCACCTCCCTGTTGGTCCTGGTGTTAATGGGAGTCGGGTTGTATATCGGGAGACCGGATGTCATTCCTGACCCTGACTGTAGTGCCCAGGCGGGCCCTGGTGTGAACTGGCGCAACTGTCGTCTGGATGCAGTTAGATCTGAGTCTGCAAATCTGGAAGATGCCAACCTGAACAGTACCATTCTGCGCCGGGCGAAGTTTTCCGGCAGCATTTTTAACCGGGCTGATATGCGGTACGCTGATCTCTCAGGCTCTGATCTGAGTTATGCCGAGTTCTCTGCCGCCAGGATGATTGGGATAAATCTGCAGGGTGCAGATCTTACCAATGCCGATCTGAACAACAGTGATCTGACCTACGCCAACCTGAGCAATAGCAGGCTGGGTGGCGCAAAACTGGATGGGGCCAAACTGGAAAAAGCGATCTGGATCGATGGCAGTGTGTGTGGTCCCGGCTCGGTGGGCAGGTGTGTCAGGCCTAATCGGTGAAGGAGTCAGTGGTGTAGCGGGAGATGCGGACATCCTCTGACCAGAAATCAGCGGGCAAACCGGCCTTGAGCTTAAGGTTCATCAGAAAGGATTGCACATCTGGCAGTGACTCCCACACCGAGGGCAGAAAGGTGCCGCGATGGCCCCGGCATTCAAGTATCAATCCGTCCTGGCCTGGGCGCAGTTGCCCCATAAGATCCTGCTCGGAGCTGAACTTCAGGGGATGTGATGGCGAAAGTATGGAGATATGAACCTCCAGTCCGGCCACTTCTCTCTCTGATACGGGGGGGAAGCGCGGGTCACGAAATGCCGCAGCAAAGGCGTTTTCTGCCACATCCTTTACCAATGGCTGCTCTGCCTCCAGATGGCCGATACAGCCGCGCAGGGCTCCATTCCGATTTAGGGTAACAAAACAGGCCAGTTTTTCCCGCAGTCTGGCAGGGTAGCTGCTGTCGTCCACTCTCATTGCGCTGCTACGGGCCAGTCCGTGCTGGATTGAATCCCGGGCCAGTTGCAACAGGCGGTCCCTCTCTTCCCTGTTAAGGGGTGAGTCTGAGCTGTCAGCAGAAGGCATAGGCGCCATATCCTACTACCTGATCGCGTGGCCCCGCCGTATCACCCGAGTTGCGCAGATCCAGGGTAGTGACATGTAGCTGTTTGTGTTGTGCCACCAGAAGCAGACCGCTTACCGGGGTTCGGCCGCAGGCGTGATTGAAGGAGATGGCATCCGGTTGTAGGGTCTCAATTGCGTTGCTGGTCTCGGCATCGAGGCTTTTGGCCGTTTCATAATCCAGATAGTGACTCAGGTCGGAGCTTACTACTACCAGTGTCTCGGCCCCGCCCCAGATGCGCTCCAACACCTCGGCCACGGCGGCAGGGTCCACATCTCCCACCAGTAGAGGGACAATCTTGAACTCATCCAGGGAATCCTGCAGAAACGGGAGATGTACCTCCAGGCTGTGCTCGTTGCTGAAGGCCCGGTCCAGTTGGGCCACCTGGGGCAGATCTTGGATCTCGGCTATTCCGGCCAGATCTACCGTAATATCTCCCATCGGGGTACGGAACAGATCTGCACTACTGTAGGCAATGCCCTGGAATCCTACCCGGTGCGAGGGGGCCAGTAGCACTACTCGTTTAATCTGCCTGGCCACCGATGCCAGTTGTGCATAGGCTACGCCGGCCGTGGGGCCGGAGTAGATGTAGCCCGCGTGGGGTGCAATCAATGCCTTGGGGTGTTTGGTCAGATCTGGGCTCGCTGCCGATATCAGATCTCTTACATTTCGGCGCAATTCCCCTGGATCTGCCGGGTAGAAATGTCCGGCAACGGCCGGGGCCTGGATCCTGGTGGTCAAAATAGTTCCCTCCATAACGGTTATAGTGGTTGATCCGAGTTACCGTAGAATGCATGCGTTCCACGTACGCTATGCTATAAATTTAAGAATAGGTGAAAGAAAAACCAAGGACAACCCTCAGGAAAAATCTGATTATATTGTAGACGAATGAATCAGATAGGTAGGTCTTAGTATCGGGCGTGGTTATTGCTGATAGAGTCGAAGAGGAGTCTCCATGTGGCTGAGTTAGGAACAGGGTTTCCAACCGAGTTTTGGCATACACTGCCAGACGGTAGGGTGCAGTGTGATGTCTGCCCGCGGGACTGCAAGATAAAAGAGGGTAAACAGGGGTTGTGTTTCGTGCGCGCCTGCCATGGTGGTGAGGTGGTGTTGACGAGCTATGGGCGATCCAGCGGCTTCTGTGTGGATCCGATTGAAAAGAAGCCGCTTAACCATTTTCTGCCGGGTACGCCGGTACTCTCCTTCGGCACCGCCGGCTGTAATCTCACCTGCAAATTTTGCCAGAACTGGGATATGAGTAAATCCCGTGAGATTGATATCCTGGCCGAGGAAGCGGTGCCTGAGACGATAGCGGCCAAGGCCAAGGCGCTGGGTTGTCGTAGCGTTGCCTTCACCTATAACGACCCGGTTATCTTCCTGGAATATGCCGATGATACAGCCCAGGCCTGCCATGATCTTGGGATCAAGGCGGTGGCGGTGACCGCAGGTTATATCTCTTCCCCGGCACGGGAGTTTCTGTTTCGTAACATAGATGCAGCCAATGTGGACCTGAAATCGTTCTCCAATGATTTCTATAAATCACACTGTAGCGGTGACCTGCAGACCGTGCTCGATACGCTGCTCTATATCTGTCATGAGACCGATATCTGGCTGGAACTCACCACCCTACTGATCCCGGGGGAGAATGACTCAGACCGGGAGATCCATGAGATGACCAAATGGGTGGTGGAACATATGGGGCCGGATGTTCCCATGCACTTCTCTGCCTTTCACCCGGCCTGGAAGATGCTGGAGACCCAGGCTACACCAACCTCAACCCTGCAACGTGCCCGCCAAATCGCCATGGAAAATGGGGTGGATTATGCCTACACCGGCAATGTGAGAAACCCTGAGGGTGACAGCACCTGGTGTGCAAACTGTGGTGAGCTGCTGATCTCCCGTGACGGGTACCAATTGGGTAAGTGGAATATCAACCCAAACGGTGAGTGCAACTTCTGTGCTTACCGCTGTGCCGGTGTGTTTGATGAGAAACCAGGTAGTTGGGGCTCTCGCAGGCAACCGGTTAGTATGGGCAGGTAGATGTCAGGGTTGAAGCATTTTTAAAAAACCGGCATCTGATTCTGGTACAGAGATTCTGATTCAGCCATAATGCCTGCTTTTTTTGAGGCACTCCCAACATGTGGTTTAGAAATCTTCAGATGTTTCATCTGCAACAGCCGTTCAACCTCACCCCGGAAGAGTTGCACCACAGCCTTGAGCCGCAGGTGGCGAAAGAGTGTGGCAGCCAGGAGCCCTTCAGCTACGGCTGGGAGATGCCACTGGGACGCCAGGGGGCGCAGCTTACCCACGCTGCTAATGGTTGCATCATGATCTGTGCCCGACGTGAGGAGAAGATCCTGCCGGCATCGGTGGTGCGGGAGAGGCTGGCGGAAAAGGTGGAAGAGATAGAGGAGGCAGAGGCCCGCAAGGTGAGGCGCCGGGAAAAAGAGGAGTTGAAGGATATCCTGATGCAGCAGCTTCTGCCCCAGGCCTTTACCAAATCAGCCCTCACCTATGCCTACATAGATCCCAAGGGTGGATGGTTGATTGTAGACTCATCTAGCCCGAGCAAGGCTGAGGAGCTGTTAAACCTGTTGCGTGACTCCCTGGGGTCGTTGCGGGTAAAGCCACTCACTGCGGCCCAGTCTCCGGCCTCTGTCATGACTGCCTGGTTGAGTGATAAAGGGCCTCAGGGCGGCTTCATCATCGGAGACGAGTGTGAGTTACGTGATCCCATGGAGGAGGGCGGGATCATCCGCTGCCGCCGTCAGGATCTGATGGGGGATGAGATTGAACCCCACCTCAAGGCGGGCAAGCAGGTAGTACGGCTGGCGCTGGAGTGGGATGAGCGGGTCTCGTTTGTTCTGAGTGAAGACCTCTCCATCAAGCGTCTTGGGTTTATGGATATCATTCAGGAAGAGGCGGCAGAGGTATCGGCCGAGGATGATAGTGCAAGGTTCGATGCCGATTTTGCCATCATGTCCCTGGAACTGGGGCGGTTCATACCGCGCCTGCTGGAGCAGTTCGGCGGCCTGGAAAAGGAATAGATCCAATGAGGGTGGGGCCTGTCCCCACCTTCAGATACAATCCATCTCCATGCATCTGGCTCGATCAATCAGGGCCGTGTTTTTACAGCTCTCTCTGATCTAAGCCTAAACCTTGTAATATTCCCGGTACCACTCCACAAAATTGGCAATACCTTCATGGATGGTGGTCTCCGGCTTGTAACCGGTGTCCTGCACCAGTGCCTCTACATTGGCGTAGGTGTCCGGGACATCCCCCGGTTGCAGGGGCAGCAGGTTCTGTTTGGCCTTTTTCCCCAGGCACTCCTCAAGAACCGAAATGTACTCTCGCAACTCTACCGGGTTGTTATTGCCAATGTTGTAGAGGCGATATGGGGCCAGGCTGGTTGCGGAGTCTGGTTTATCTCCATTCCACTCCAGGTTGGGTGTGGCGACTTGGTCCAGGGTGCGGATTACCCCTTCCACGATGTCATTGATATAGGTGAAGTCGCGCCGGTGGTTGCCGTAGTTGAATACGTTGATGGGTTCCCCCGCCAGGATGCTGCGGGTAAACAGGAACAGTGCCATGTCGGGACGACCCCAGGGGCCGTATACCGTAAAGAAACGCAGGCCGGTTACCGGTAGTTGATATAGGTGGCTATAGGTGTGGGCCATTAGCTCATTGGCCTTCTTGCTGGCGGCGTACAGGCTCAGTGGGTGGTCCACATTGTCATGGACTGAAAATGGCATGTTGGTGTTGGCGCCATATACTGAACTGCTGGAGGCATACACCAGGTGTTCCACCTCGTTATGGCGACACCCCTCCAGGACGTTGCCAAAACCAACCAGGTTGGTATCGATGTAGGATTGTGGATTTTCGATCGAGTAACGTACCCCGGCCTGGGCTGCTAGGTTTACCACCCGGTTCGGCTTGTGTTTGGCAAAGGCGTCTGCTACCGCCTGCCGGTCCTCCAGGTTGATGCGCAGATCAGTGTAGTTTGGGTGTGACTGGGTGCGGGCTAGACGCGCCTTCTTCAGATTAACGTCGTAATAGTCATTGAGGCAGTCCAGCCCGATCACCTCATCACCACGTTCCAATAGCCGTAGTGATAGTGCTGAACCAATAAAACCTGCGCTTCCCGTAATCAAAACCTTCATGTCTACTTCATCTCCAACCTGTTGTTATGTGTATGCTGTTACAGACGACCGTCCACCATCTCCTTGGGGAGGATGTTCTTTACGTCATACAGGACCGAATTGACCGTGCCAAACTGGCGTATACGCTCCGCCCCGAGTTGCTGGAACTCCTTATGGGCCACGGCCAGTACCGTGGCCGCGTACTGGTTCTCCTGTGGTGTGTCGATCAGATCTATCCCGTATTCATGTTGGGCCTCTTCCGAGTTGGCCCAGGGGTCATACACATCCACCTCTACCCCGTAGCTCTCGAACTCAGTAACCATATCTGCAACCTTGGTATTGCGCAGGTCGTTGCAGTTCTCCTTGAAGGTGAGGCCAAGGATCAGGACCTTGCCTCCAGAGATGGGCAGGCCACGCTGGATCATCATCTTGATGATTACACCCACAATATACTCGCCCATGCGGTCATTGATGCGGCGCCCAGACAGGATTACCTCGGGTTGATGGCCGATGGCCTGGGCCTTGTGGGTCAGGTAGTAGGGGTCCACGCCGATACAGTGTCCTCCCACCAGGCCGGGACGGAAGGGGAGGAAGTTCCATTTGCTGCCCGCCGCCTCCAGTACCTCCAGGGTGTCTAACCCCAAGCGGTTGAAGATGATGGCCAGCTCATTCACCAGGGCGATATTCAGGTCGCGCTGGGTATTCTCGATTACCTTAGCAGCCTCCGCAACCTTGATACTGCTGGCCTTGTGGGTACCTGCGGTGATGATGGTGCTGTATAACTCATCGATGAAATCTGCCACCTCCGGGGTTGAGCCGGATGTTACCTTGAGGATGTTGGGCAGGCGGTGCTCCTTATCCCCCGGGTTGATCCGTTCCGGGCTGTAACCCACGAAGAACTCCCGGTTGAAGCTGAGTCCGGATTCCGCTTCCAGGATCGGGACACAGATATCCTCCGTGGCCCCTGGGAACACCGTGGACTCATAGATTACGATATCGCCCTGTTTCAGGATTTTGCCCAGGGTGTGGCTGGCGGCCTTGATGGGTGATAGGTCCGGCTGCTTGTGCTCGTCGATGGGGGTCGGGACCGTTACTATGAACAGGTTACAACCCTCTAGTGCACTGGCCTGGTCGGAAAACGAGAGGTTTACCGCCAGAGACAATTCTCCCGGCTCCACCTCCAGGGTGGAGTCCTTGCCGTCCAGCAGCTCCTGGATTCTAGAGCTGTTTACATCGAATCCCACGGTCGGATAGATTTTTCCAAACTCCACCGCCAGGGGCAGTCCCACATAGCCCAGACCGATGACACCTATCCTTGTATCTTCTAGTTTAAACATGGCGTCTGTTATTAATCCTCGATTATTGTTATTTGCACTGGCCGTGATCAGGGCAGGGTAACGGGTACCGGTGGCACCCAACCATCTGCCCGATGTTCCACTACCACCGTGGTGTAGATGCCGCCGCGTACATTGAATGTTGCGGTCAGGCGCATGAATCTGGGGGCGATCGCAGCCACCAGGTCCTGGTGTATCAGGTTGGTGACATCCTCATGGAAGGCCCCCTGCTCGCGAAAGGACCAGGCATAGAGTTTTAGTGACTTCAACTCCACGCAGAGCTGGTCGGGAATGTACTCAAGGGTAAGCTCGGCAAAATCTGGCTGACCTGTTTTGGGGCAGAGGCAGGTAAATTCTGGCACCTGGATGCGGATGGTGTAATCACGTTCTGGCTGGGGGTTATCAAATACCTCCAGCTCTCTGTTAGGGTTAGTTGACATGTTGTTTATCTTAGATAATTAGTGAAAATTGGCTGCTGATTATACGGAACAACTAGTAACTACTCCATATATAGATTGTGCATGGCTCCGGCTCCAGCATGGGTCCCGTGTTGGGGTTTTTTGGTAGAGTGTGACCGTGGCACTGTTTTGGGTGACCAAGATTCATACAAAATCAATAAATAACAATATAAAACAACAAGTAACATTACATATCTTAAGTGTATTATATTTTATAACCCCCTTGTATCGAGCACGGCCAAACTGTATCTTTAGCGCCTATGCGTTTGGAAAAAATAAAACTGGCAGGATTCAAGTCTTTCGTAGACCCAACCACCGTAAATATCCCCAGCAACCTGGTCTGTGTTGTGGGCCCGAATGGCTGCGGGAAGTCCAATATCATCGATGCCGTGCGCTGGGTCATGGGCGAGAGCTCTGCCAAGATGCTGCGTGGCGAATCCATGGCGGATGTGATCTTCAACGGCTCCTCTACCAGGAAACCCATCGGTTCCGCCAGTATTGAGCTGCTGTTTGATAACAGTGATGGCGGTGCCGGAGGCCAATACGCCAAATACAACCAGATATCGGTAAAACGTCAGGTGCATCGGGATGGCCAGTCCAGCTACATAATGAATGGGGTACGCTGTCGCCGTCGTGATATCACCGACCTGTTTTTGGGCACCGGGCTGGGGCCACGCAGCTATTCCATAATCGAACAGGGCATGATCTCCCGCCTGATCGAGGCCAAACCTGAGGATCTGCGTGCATTTCTAGAAGAGGCTGCGGGCATCTCCAAATACAAGGAGCGGCGGCGCGAGACTGAAAATCGCATCAAGAGAACCAGAGATAATCTTAGTAGATTAGATGACTTACGTGAAGAAGTTGAGAAACAACTTCAGCGCTTAAAGCGCCAGTCGGCCACGGCTGAAAGGTATAAAATACTAAAACAGCAAGATCGTCGTATGCATGCAGAGCTGCTGGCATTGCGTTGGCAGGGTATGGGTGCAGAACTGCAGCTGGGTGAGAAGAGATTGCGGGATCAGACCACGGTGATGGAGGCCGCCCTGGCCAAGCAGCGTAGTCTGGAGGCCAGGATTGAGCAAGAGCGGGAGGAGCATACTGAGGCCAATGATGGTTTCAATGCGGTCCAGGGCCGTTTCTACGCGGTTGGCGCCGAGATTGCCCGTTTGGAACAGACCATAAAATATAGCACCGAGGTGCGGCAGCAGCAGGAGCTGGACCTGGAACAGACTCAGCACTCCTGGCAGGAGTCCACGGACCACCAGCAGCAGGACAGTGAGAGGCTGAAGGAGATCAACCGGGTCCTGGAACAGGATGACCCGCACCTGCAGGAGGCCAGAAAGTTAGAACGCTCTGCGGCGGAGGAGCTATCCCGGGCCGAGCAGGAGGTAAATAGTTGGCAGAGTGAGTGGGATGAGTTTAATCGGCATGCCGCTGAACCGGCACAGGTGGCGCAGGTGGAGCGCACCCGGATCAACCAGCTGGAGCAGCAGGAGAAGAACCACCAGATGCGACTGCAGCGGCTGGAGTCAGAGCTGGAGCGCCTGCTGGAGCCTAGTCTGCAACAGGAGATTTTACAATTTCAGGAGCAGGAACAGCGGCAACAGGCCCAGGTTGGAGTGCTTCAGGGCCAGCTTGAACGGTCTGGCGTGGCCATCTCCACCGCCCGTGAGAAGAATAGCAGTCTGCAGGCCGAGCGCAATGAGGTGTTGGCGGAACTGCAGCGGCTGAGTGGACGTCAGGCCTCCCTGGAAACCCTGCAGGAAGCGGCCCTGGGAAAACAGGGCCAGGAGAGTGCCCAGTGGTTGGAACGCCACCAACTGGATAAGGCGACCAGACTGGCGGAAAAGATTGAGGTGGAAGACGGCTGGCAGCAGGCAGTGGAGACGGTGCTAGGATTCCATCTGCAGGCCATTTGTGCCGACGGCCTGGATGGCGTGGCCGATAATCTGGAGGCACTGCAGAACGGACTTCTTACACTATTCGATACCAGTGCCGGCACCACTGCTGGCAACCGGGACGCCGGAACACTCCTGCACAAGGTCAAGGTCCCCTGGGATCTTGGCTCACTGATGTCTGGAGTAAGGGTGGCAGATGACCTGCCACAGGCGCTGGCCATGCGTGGTGCACTTAATCCAGGTGAATCTGTAATCACCCGCAGTGGTATCTGGGTTGGCAGTAACTGGCTGCGTCTGAACCGGGAGACAGGAGAGACCTCCGGTGTACTGGAACGGGAACAGGAGATGCGTGAGCTGGCTGGGAAAAAGGAGCAGCTCCAGACCAGGGTAGAGGGGCTAAATGTTGCAGTGCAGGATGTGAGAGATGGGCTGCAACAGGCAGAACAGGCTCGTGACCAGATCCAGAACCAGATGAATCAGGTGAACCGAGCCCTTTCTGACATCCGCTCCAATCTGAGTGGCCGGGTGGCGCGGGCCGAGCAACAGAAGAACCGTAACGCCAATATCAGTCGTGAGATCAGCGAGCTGCAGGAGCAACAGCAGCGGGAACAGGAAGAGGTTACCCAGGCCCGAACCAAGCTGCATGCGGCCCTGTCTGAGATGGAGAATTTGGCCGGACAGCGAGAAGAGCTTATAAAACGCCGGGATCAATTGCGCTCTCAGCGCGCTGACACCAGAGACCAGGCCTTGGATCTCCGCAGCAAAGCCCACGAGATCGCCCTGCGTATTGAATCCATGCGTTCCTCCCAGCAATCACTGCAGCAGAATCTGGAGCGAATGAAGACCCAGATTACCCACTTTTCGGCGCGCCGGGATGAGTTAACCAGTTCCATAGAAGAGAGTCATGTACCATTGGAACAGAACAACCAAAACCTGGAACAGCAGCTACAATTGCGCGTGGGAATCGAAAGCGAAATGCAGGCTGCACGCAAAACTCTGGAGCAGATTGAGACTGCCCTGCGTAAACATGAACAGGAGCGGGGTGAGGCAGAGCAGGAGGTAGAGAAGGAACGTACTATCCTGGATCAGGGCAGGCTGCAGCATCAGGAGATTTTGGTTCGCTACAAGACCATCGATGAGCAGATCGATGAGTCTGGATTTGCACGGGATGATTTGACCAGCAACCTGCCAGAGGATGCCACAATTGAACAGTGGGAGCAGGAGCTGGAGCGGATGGATATGCGCATCCGGCGTTTGGGACCAATCAACCTGGCAGCTATTGATGAGTACCAGGAGCAGTCAGAGCGCAAGCAGTACCTGGATTCACAACACGAAGATGTGACCAAGTCTCTGGAGACCCTGGAGAACGCTATTCGCAAGATTGACCGCGAAACCCGCACCAGATTCAAGGAGACCTTTGATAAAGTAAATGCCGGACTGCAGGAGAAGTTTCCACGTCTGTTTGGTGGTGGCCATGCCTATCTGCAGCTGACCGATGATGACCTGCTGGATACAGGGGTAACGGTAATGGCACGGCCACCTGGCAAGCGTAACTCCAGTATTCATCTGCTCTCTGGTGGTGAGAAGGCACTGACTGCAGTGGCCCTGGTGTTTGCCATCTTTAGCCTCAATCCATCCCCATTCTGCATGTTGGATGAGGTGGATGCACCACTGGATGATGCCAATGTCAGTCGCTATTGTGAGCTGGTAAAATCCATGTCGGATAAGGTGCAGTTTATCTTCATTACCCACAACAAGCTGACCATGGAGATAGCCCACCATCTGACCGGTGTAACCATGCATGAGGCTGGTGTCTCCAGGCTGGTATCTGTAGACCTGGATGAGGCAGCTATGATGGTTGCCAAATAGGTTGAGCGGCATACAGCTTAATGCCTTGATATTTGAACCCTGTTATACAAACCAGGGTCCAATGCCCTTAACAAATGTATCTACCGTGGTATGCTTGAAGCAGGAATAGCTCAATAATATTAAGAGGCTCGACACCACCCAATGGAAGCAGACATCCTACGTCTAATCTTACTGCTGGTCGGAGCTGCGCTGGTGTTTGGCATCTATCTATTCGACCGCCTTAAAAATAAAAAATCCACGGCTGAAGCAACCCAGGACTGGATGAGCGCCCCCCAGGAACAGCCTATGGCTGACCATATTGAACCAAGCTGGGACAGCTTGAATGAGAAGGGTGCCGAACCAGATGCTGGTCAGGCAGTAGATGAAACTCAGCCCGAGGACGCTGTGACACCAGATACCCAGGTTGCAGCCGATCTTCCACCGGTTCAGGAGGCGGTACCAGAACAGATGGAGAAGGGGATCAGCTCTGAGTTGGAACAGCTGGAAGAGATCATCCACGACGAGCCTGACCACGGGCACCGGCGGGGAGAAGAGCTGGATGAGGACACTCCAAGCGAGCAGATGTCTATCTCCTTTTTTGCCAGTGAGATCAAGAAACAGAGATCGCCTGAGCCGGAAGTGCCGCTCCCAGTCAAGATTATTCAACTGAATATTGTGCCCCATGAGGAGGAGTTCTACGGCGATGACATCCTCTGCGTGGTACAGGAGGTGGGTCTGGAGCTGGGTGAGATGAATGTCTTTCACCACTATGGCGATGATCCAGAAAAGCATCAGCCCATATTCAGCATGGCCAGCATGGTGGAGCCAGGAACATTCCCGAGGGATGGCCTGGACGGTTTTTCCACCCCGGGGCTTACCCTTTTTATGCGCCTGCCAGGGCCCAAGGATGGTCTTAGCATCTTTGCCGATATGCTGCATGCCGCAGAGCAACTGGCCACCCTGATGGATGGTGAACTACGGGACGAGGCCCACGGTGCCCTGAGTAAGCAGACCATCGGACACATCCGGGAAGAGATCCAGGAACACCATCGGCAACTACAGCTGGTACGCAGCAAGCAATGAACAGATTCGGTTCCGCCCAGGAACGCATTCAGCAACTTCGAGATGAGATAGACCGGCACAATCAGCTCTACTATGTGCTGGATGATCCGCAGATCCCTGATAGTGAGTATGACCGCCTGCTGCGTGAACTGCAGGGTCTGGAAGCCGAACATCCAGAGCTGATCACCCCCGACTCACCCACCCAGCGGGTGGGTGGCACACCACTGAAGGCCTTCAACCAGGTGCAGCACCGTCTGCCCATGCTGTCACTGGATAACGCTTTTTCGGAGGAAGAGTTTGCTAGCTTTGCACGGCGGGTGAAAGAGCGCCTGGGCAGCGACAGTGAGATCCGGTTTTGTGTTGAACCAAAACTGGATGGACTGGCGGTAAGCCTGCGCTATGAGGTCGGCATCCTGGTACAGGCGGCTACCCGTGGTGATGGCAGTCAGGGTGAAGACGTGACCCACAATGTCCGCACCATCCCCTCCATTCCATTGCGTCTGCTGGGGGAGGATTGGCCGCAGATCTTAGAGGTACGGGGTGAGGTGTTTATGCCCAAGGCCGGGTTTGAGCGGTTCAACCAGCAGGCGCGCAGGCTGGGTGAGAAGGAGTTTGTGAATCCGCGTAACGCCGCTGCTGGCAGTCTGCGGCAGTTGGATCCCCAGATCACCGCCACTCGTCCTCTGGACATGTTCTGTTACGGCTTTGGCGAGATCGAGGGGGGCAATCTGGCCCAGAGCCACAGCGCCAGTATTGGCAGATTAAAACAGTGGGGTCTGCGCACCTCGCCAGAACTCAAAACCCTGACCAACCTGGAGCAGTGTGCCAGCTATTTTGAACAGATCGCAGCCCGCCGTGATGGTCTGAAGTATGACATCGACGGTGTGGTGTTCAAGGTGGATTCACTGGCAGACCAGGAGCAGCTCGGCTTTGTGGCACGCAGCCCACGCTGGGCGATCGCCCGCAAGTTTCCCGCTCAGGAAGAGCTTACCACCGTGGAGTCCATTGAGTTCCAGGTGGGGCGCACCGGGGCCATTACCCCTGTTGCCAGACTCAAGCCGGTATTCGTGGGGGGGGTGACGGTAAGCAATGCCACCTTGCACAATATGGATGAGGTTGCCAAGAAGGATATTCGGGTGGGGGATACCGTGTTTGTACGCCGGGCTGGGGATGTGATCCCAGAGGTGGTGCGGGTGCTGGTGGAACGCCGTGCAGGGGATGTCGCACCGGTGCAGTTGCCAGCACACTGCCCGGAGTGTAATTCCGACATAATCAAGCCTGAGGGTGAGGCGGTGGCCCGCTGTAGTGGCGGCCTCTACTGTTCGGCCCAGCGCAAACAGGCAATCAAGCACTTCGCCTCCCGCCGTGCCATGGATATTGAGGGGCTGGGCGATAAGCTGGTAGATGTGATCGTGGATAACGGAATGGTGCAGGATCTGGCCGGTATCTACAGTCTGAGCCACGCCCAGTATGCCGGCCTGGAGCGCATGGGCGACAAGTCGGCTGAGAACCTGATCCAGGCCCTGGAGAAGAGCAAACACACCACCCTGGCAAGATTCCTCTATGCCCTTGGAATCCGTGAGGTAGGAGAGGTGACGGCAGCGGCCCTGGCCAGCCACTTCTGTAAACTTGAGGCAGTAAAACAGGCAGAATCCAATGACCTAAGCACTATAGAAGGTATAGGCCCGATCATGGCTGAGCATATAATCGCCTTCTTCCGTCAGTCGCATAATCTGGAAGTCATCCAGAAGCTACTCGATGTGGGTGTGCATTGGGATGAGGTGGAGGCACCAGCGGTAGAGACCCAAATCCTTAGCGGCAAGAGTTTTGTAATAACCGGCACACTGAGCCGGCCGCGCTCTGAGATTAAGGATGAACTGCAGGCCATGGGAGCGAAGGTGGTAGGAAGTGTCTCCAAAAAGACTGATTATTTGCTTGCTGGCAGTGATGCGGGTTCAAAGCTTGCCAAGGCGCAGGGGTTGGGGATTACTGTTTTGGATGAGGATGGGTTGAGGTGGTTGTTGGATTCTTTTTAATTGAATCAATTGCCTTTTGTTCCAGGCAGAGACTGTACTGCTTGAGGATCAAGAGGCTGCGTATGCGCCGTGCTGAACCTACGGATTTAGGGTCATGCTACCCGCCTTGCAGGTAGTGTTTAATACAATTCTCCTCAGGGAGAACAGATCATAGTTCCAATCTTTTTTCTTATCAGAAAACTAGGTAACCTATTGGCCAATAATGATCTGGTCATATTTGAGCAAGATATAGCGCCCTTGTTTCCCTTTGTGAGCATTACCTTCATCACTGAAAATTATAATCCCCTCATGGTTACCCAGCTTTATCGGAGTGATAGCTTCTGCTCTGCGTAAGCTGTCTATGCCATCTATTTTGACCTGATGCGCATCGTCATTCACATTACCGCTCCAGAACCATAGTTCAAAAGGCATCTTTTTTTTGTCTTCTCGCCGAGCGAGAATTAGATAGCCATTCAGGTTTGCATCATAAGACAGGCTGCGGATGCCAGCGCCATTTAAGTCTAAAAGAGTTTCTGAAAAATGTGGCGTTTTATGTTTGAAGACCTCCTCAGGATTATGCAAGACTATAATAATGGCTTTGTTATCTTTTAAGGGGCTGCGAAAGCCTAACCATAGGTGTTTACCTGACTTGTCAAATGACATTCCTTCTATTGCCAGTCCTTTGGTTTTTCGCTTGGACCTGGCTTTGGCTGCTTTTTTCAGTACTGGAAACTGTGCTGTGATGTGCTTTTTAAGGTCCAATACTAGCTGCGCATTTATGATGCGATCTCCCTCTATTTGAAAGCGCACCAGTTTTTCTCTTGTTGGACTGGCTCTACCTCTTTTTTCTGTGCGTGAGTATGAGGTGATAGCGTACAGACTGCCGTTTTTATCGACTGCCATGCCTTCTAGATCATTTAGCTTGCCTAAGCTACGTAGACCATTGCGACTTCTGATAAGTGACTCACGTTTTATCGGGGTTGCATGTATGTCACCGTTGGCAGCAAGCGATATGATACTTACAGCAGCCTTTCTTTCATCTTCGACCACAACCAGCCTTTGGTCTGGCAGTTGTACTATTCCAGATGGTTCATATATACCTTTTGTCTCTCGAAACTCCAAAAATCTTGGAAAAAGCCAGTCTTCTTTAGTTTGAGCTAAAAGAGATCCGGTTATGCATATCAATATGAATGCTGCGGACCATTGCAGTTTCGTAAGCCTTATTTTAGTTACTTTTTTTTCATGCATTATTAATTCAAGACACGTTTGCCCCTCCGCCCTCGAATGATATATAAACCAGAACAATAAAGAAGGTGAGCATGCTTATACCTAAGCCAATCATAAAAACGGTATACGCCACATGTAATAATTTCATTCTTTTGTTTACATGCAGGCCTAGGCTATGTAGTTGTCTTACCATGCTGCTGTAGATGCGAGGGCTGTTTTGTAGCATGTTGAACATAGCGGTCTTATACTCATCTTCTGATAGATCGGCATAGTCTTCAAAAAGCAGTAGGTTAGCCCTATCTTGCATAAAATCATTAACAGTCCATTTGTTTTGATTGCGATCAGGAAGAGCCGAAAGAATTGCAAATATCATCGAGAGAAAACATGTTAGCAGAAATACCCCAGTAGGTAATTCAAGCAGTGGCTCTGCAGACATGACAAAAGCCTCTGAGATGAATAAAAATGACAGAATAAGCCCATTAATGGAGATCATAATATTGGCTTTTGTTGCAGCCAAAGCAATCAAGTCTAAATGTGCCCGGTAGGAATTCCTCAATAAAGTCTCAACACCGCGACGTGATCCTATTGTACCGTTCTTATTGGTTTTCTTTTTTTTACCCTTTTTTTTAATAAGTTTTGTAGCGTCATCTCCCAGGGGCTTCTCTCCGGTTTGGGTTGGCTTTTGTATTTCTGCTATAGGTGAATTGGCGTCGTCGATCATTTCATGGCCCCATGTGGTTATTTTGGGAATTGAGGTAGTGTAAAAATTAATCGAACTATCCAGGTAATCTTGGGACACTTTACTTATTAAAGGGTAATAGTGACAGCAGGCACTGAAAACTACTATTTAGATTCAATCCTATCGTTCTTTGCAATTTCAACTTAGATATTAATAAGTAGAATCTCCTTTTAATGACGCAATTGCTAATACCATCGACCTTATCATGTGATTTGGTACTGGATGCGCTCAAATGGTCCGTTGAATCAGTTGGTTTTTTAGCGCGTCCTTTAAAAAATGGACAAAAAGTCTGAACCCAGATCTATCGCGCTACTTCCTATGTACTAACTTATCAATGAGTGAATATCAGCGATCATTCATCTCGTCGATTAGGGAAATAGCCTTTGCCAGGCCTTCTATGACGGGTGTCATCTCCAGGGTGTGCATGTACTTTTGGATTACCATGTGACTGTTATCGGTCTGGATATCCACTTTACCGTTATTATTGATACCTGCTGTAGACAGCACCTTGGACGGGAGTAGGGTCGCAGATCTGTTGCACCACTTCTGAATTATTCCATGTGCTATCAACACCCGCCTCGGATGAAAGTACAGATATAAGTATATACTATCGCAGCCAAAAATGCGTGAATATTATGCGTGTAGACACCGATCTAGATTGTAATCTAATGATCAGCTCTTGCCAGTTGATCAAACCTGTAAATCACACCATTAAATAGATAACGGCACAAATCCAATCAAAAGCAGGTAAAATCTATATCTTTCCAATAGATTAGGACCAGTTATGCCATCCAAAGAGAGAGATATCCTGATGGTGATGCGCAAGGTGCTCACCTCAGTAATTCGTGAAATCACCCCGGCCCCTGGTTCTCCCGCCCCCCTGTCAGAACAGACCACCATGGATGTGCGTGAATGCCTGAAGCTGATTGCTGTACGCGAGCGCGAACTGGCAGATGCAGCCGGGGCCGTGGTGGAGAAACCGTACTATGTGGACGAGCCACCTGATACCAAGGTGGTTTCCGTTACCGATATCGGCAATATGTCATCCAAAGGCGGGGACAAAGAGTAGTCCGGATCAATTCAGGGCAGAACCTTTTTGAATGGTTTAACCGAGACGGTGGTGAACACCCCGTTCAGGGCATAGGGGTCCTGCTCTGCCCACTCCAGGGCCATCTCCAGACTATCAAATTCGGCCACGATCAGGCTGCCGCTGAACCCGGCCGGACCCGGGTCTTCACTATCGATGCTGGGGTGGGGTCCTGCCAGGATCAGGCGTCCCTCCTCTTGTAGGGCCTTGATGCGCTCCAGGTGTTCCGGGCGTACCTTCAGGCGCATCTCAAGACTGTCCTCACGATCTGATCCCATGATTGCGTATAACATTACAGAGTTCTCCAGAATTTGATGTGGATTTGGTTATTGTTTGTGATTGATCAGGATCTTAACCCAGTCGGGATCAGAGCAGAAGCAGTCGGGTTGAATGGGGACGTTATTGGGAGAAACAGTTATAATGTCAGCAGCTTCCATAATCTTACTGCAATAGACTCCAATCCCTGGCCAAATCATCCATGAACCCTCTGTACGACCTGCATACCCACTCCACCGCCTCCGATGGCACCCTGACTCCGGGTGATCTGGTGGAGCGTGCCCACCGGGCCGGGGTGTCGGTATTGGCCCTGACCGATCACGACTCCACCGAGGGTATATCTGAGGCTGAGGGTGCAGCCCAGCGTCTGGGTATTCAGCTGGTTCCAGGTGTGGAGATATCCGTAACCTGGGCACCATACATTATCCATGTGGTGGGTCTGGGTGTGGATACCGGATGTAAGCAGTTGCAACGGGGGCTGTTGCAGCTACGGGAGCAGCGGGAGGAGCGGGCGATTGAGATGGGGCGGCGTCTGGAAAAAGAGGGGATCAAAGGCGCCTATGCCGGTGCCAAGGCGTTCTCCAACGGGCATCTCATCAGTCGTACCCACTTTGCCCGATTTCTGGTGGACCGTGGCTATGTGGAAACCATGTCGAAGGTGTTTAAAAAGTATATTGTCAGCGGAAAGCCAGGATATGTACCGGGCAGTTGGGCCAGCCTGGAGCAGGTGGTGAGCTGGATTCGGGATGCGGGTGGTCAGTCGGTAATTGCCCATCCGGCAAGATACCCCTTTACCCGCACCAAGCTGCGTCGCCTGCTGGATGAGTTTGTGGAGTTGGGTGGGGATGCAATAGAGGTGGTATCCGGTAACTATACAAGGGATAATTGCCTGACCATGGCGCGGCATGCCATGGACTTTGAGCTTATGGGTTCGGTGGGATCTGATTTCCACGGCCCGGAACACTCCCGGATAGAGGTTGGCCGGATGCTGGGTATCCCGGATGGTGTTGCCCCTATTTGGCATAACTGGAACCGGCGGGATCAGGCGATCTCTCTCTAACCACATAATAACTTTACCAATTATTGGCATTCTTCAGCATGGCGCAGTATTTCCACATTCACCCGGACAACCCCCAGCAACGCCTCATTCATCAGACGGTGGAGATCATTCGTCGGGGCGGGCTGGTGATCTATCCCACGGATTCAAGCTACGCCCTGGGGTGCCAGATCGGTAACAAGAGCGCCATGGACCGTATCCGGCGTATCCGACGCCTGGATGACAAGCATAACTTCACCCTGGTGTGCCGTGATCTATCTGAGATCGCCACCTATGCCCGGGTGGACAATCAGCACTACCGTCTCCTGAAATCACTCACCCCGGGTCCGTATACCTTTATCCACAAGGCGACAAAGCAGGTGCCGAGACGGCTACAGAATGCGAAGCGCAAGACCATCGGTATCCGGGTTCCGGATAATGCCATCGTGCAACACCTGCTGGATGAGCTGGGTGAACCACTCATGAGCTCCACCCTGATTCTGCCGGGTGAAGAGCTGCCCATGACCGATCCCGATGAAATGCGGGATATCCTTGATCATGAGGTGGACGTGATTATTGATGGCGGACACTGCGGCCTTGAGGCCACCACGGTGCTGATCCTGGAGCAGGAGCAGCCATTTGTGGCCAGGAAGGGGAAGGGTGATGCCTCACTATTTGAGGAATGAGCGGCATATCTCCTTTCTAGAAACGGTGCGAAGGGTATAATCCACCGATGGACAACTTGGATACTATTCAGAAGATTGCTGTGCTGATACTGCCGGTGCTGTTTGCCATCACCGTGCATGAGGCCGCCCACGGTTGGATGGCCAATAAGCTGGGCGATGGTACTGCCCGAATGCTGGGGCGTATCACCATGAATCCGCTCAAGCATATCGACCCGATTGGCACGCTTCTGCTGCCGCTGCTTCTGGTATTAATGCAAACAGGATTTCTATTCGGCTGGGCCAAGCCAGTGCCGGTGGACTGGCGCAATCTGCACAATCCCAAGCGGGATATGGGGTTGGTGGCTATGGCCGGACCGGGGATAAACCTTGTGATGGCCCTGATCTGGGCGCTGCTGGTGAAGCTAGGCACTGAAACTAAAGAGCTTTGGAGCTGGGGGGCTGAACCACTGATATATATGGGAAGCGCCGGGGTACTGATCAATGTGGTGCTGATGGTGCTGAATCTGGTGCCGATCCTGCCACTGGATGGAGGCCGGATCATGGTCTCGCTGCTGCCTCCACGCTATGCCATTCCCTTCTCACGCCTGGAACCATACGGTATGGTCCTGGTTATCTTGCTGCTCTTTACAGGTGTGCTGGGGCAGATAATGTGGCCATTGATTGAGTTTTTTATCAAAATTCTACCCGCCTCAGACGAAGTCTGGCATAACTTATTAATATTATTTAGAAAATAACGAGGAAAATGATTTGAACACCGTTCCTTCACAACATGCTCGTGTCCTCTCCGGGATGCGTCCCACCGGACGTCTGCACCTGGGTCACTATCATGGGGTCCTGAAAAACTGGGTTGAACTCCAGCACGAGTATGACTGCTACTTCTTTGTGGCAGACTGGCACGCCCTCACCACCCACTATGATGATCCATCCATCATCCAGGAGAGCGTGTGGGACATGGTTATCGACTGGCTGGCGGCCGGAGTGAATCATGGCGAGGCCAAGCTGTTTATCCAGTCTATGGTGCCGGAACATGCCGAGCTGCATCTACTGCTCTCCATGATCACCCCCCTGGGCTGGCTGGAACGGGTACCAAGCTACAAGGATCAACAGGAGAAACTGAAGGAACGGGATCTGGCCACCTATGGTTTCCTCGGCTATCCACTGCTGCAGGCGGCGGATATCCTGATCTACAAGGCCGGGATGGTACCGGTGGGAGAGGATCAGGTGGCGCACGTGGAGTTGACCCGTGAGGTGGCGCGTAGGTTTAATCACATCTACGGTCGTGAGCCCGGGTTCGAACAGGCGGCGGAGCAGGCGGTAAAGAAGATGGGCAAGAAGAACGCCAAACTCTTCAACCGTTACCGCAAGGCCTATCAGGAGCAGGGTGACCAGGAGGCGCTGGAGGCGGCGCGGGCCCTGCTGGAGGGACAACAGAACATCGGTGTGGCAGATCGCGAACGCCTGTTTGGTTACCTGGAGGGTGGTGGGCGTCTGATCCTGGCCGAGCCTCAGCCTCTGCTGACGCATGCCTCCAAGATGCCGGGACTGGATGGGCAGAAGATGTCCAAGTCCTACGGCAATACCATCGCCCTGCGCGATGAGCCGGAGGTGATCGAGAATGCTCTGCGTACCATGCCCACCGACACCAGCCGGGTGCGGCGCAATGATCCGGGTGATCCAAAGAAGTGCCCGGTGTGGCAGTTCCACCTGGTTTACTCCGATGACAGCACCAAGGAGTGGGTGCAGGAGGGGTGCCGTTCAGCCGGTATCGGTTGTGTGGAGTGCAAGCAGCCGGTGATCAATGCGGTGTTGCAGGAGCTGAAACCGATCCAGGAGCGGGCACGTGAATTTGAGGAGCAGCCGGAACTGGTACGCAGTATCATTGCCGAAGGTTGTGAAGAGGCCCGGGACCAGGCCCAGGAGACCATGGAAGAGGTACGCCAGGCCATGGGCCTAATCTATCGATAGAACCACGGGTGATTGAACTGAATGAGTTCCAGTGACGAGACAGTACATGAGCACCATCCTGGAGAGCAGGAGGAGATGCCCTTTGCCGTAGTGCAGGGTTCACCCTGGACCACGCTGCCCAAGGATCTGTACATCCCACCCGATGCCCTGGAGGTGTTTCTCGATGCCTTTGAGGGGCCGCTGGACCTGCTGATCTATCTGATCAAACGACAGAATCTGGATATTCTGGATATCCCCATAGCCAAGATTACCGCTCAGTACATGGAGTACGTGGATCTGATGAAGGAGTTGCGGCTGGAGCTGGCAGCCGAGTATCTGGTGATGGCTGCCATGCTGGCCGAGATCAAATCACGCATGCTGCTGCCACGCCAGGAGGAGGTAGAAGGGGAGGAGGATGATCCCAGGGCAGAGCTGATCCGGCGCCTGCAGGAGTATGAGAGATACAAACAGGCGGCGGAAGATATGGATGGACTACCTAGGCTGGGCCGGGACAAGTTCCAGGCCGAGGCGGAGATGCAGCACAAAAGCGTGGAGCAGAAGCTGCCGGATGTAGACCTGAAAGAGATGTTGCTGGCGTTGAGGGATGTAATGCATCGGGCGGATATGTTCACCCGCCACCATGTGCAGATGGAGCCGCTCTCAGTGCGAGAACGTATGTCGCTGGTCCTGGGGGCGTTGAATAGTGAGACATTTACCGATTTTACCGACCTGTTCGAGATAAAAGAGGGTAGGTTAGGTGTGGTTGTGACCCTGCTGGCCATACTTGAGTTGATCAAAGACAGCCTGATCGTGCTGGTTCAGGCCGACCCCTTTGGCCCCATTCACATGAAGGCGGCATCCAACTAGGTTGTAAACAGGCATTGCAAGGAAAACTAACTTGGCGGATATAAAGATAAAACAGATCATTGAGGCGGCCCTTTTAGCAGCAGGCAGACCCCTCACCCTGGACCGGATGCTGGAGCTGTTTCTGGAAGATGAGAGGCCAGAGCGTAGTGCCATGCGTGAGGCGATAGATGAGCTGCGCGAAGAGTATGTCGACAGGTCTGTAGAGTTGCTGGAGACCGGTGCCGGGTTTCGCATAAATGTGAGGTCTGAGTATGCCACCTGGGTGTCCAGGCTCTGGGAAGAACGTCCACCCAGATACTCCCGTGCCATGTTGGAGACCCTCTCCCTGATCGCCTATCGCCAGCCCATCACCCGTGGGGAGATCGAGGATGTGCGCGGTGTCAGCGTAAGCAGCAGCATCGTCAAGACCCTGATGGAGCGCAGCTGGATCAGGGAGGTGGGACACCGTGATGTACCGGGTCGACCGGCGCTGCTGGCAACCACCAAAGAGTTCCTTAATTATTTTGGTCTCAAGACCCTGAATGATCTGCCCACCCTGGCCGAGATCAAGGATATGGACTCCATCAACTGCGAGCTGGATCTGGGTGATCCGGATGGGCCACCAGAAGAGCGGGAGGAGAAACCTGCTGGAGGGGAAGATAAGGGTGTAGCCGAGATCACTGCCTTGAATGTAACCGGGGAGTCGGGTGCCGTCGTAGCAGAAGAGTCGGATACCGCAATCCAAGAACCAGTAGAGCAGGATGAATCTGAACATGAGTGATAGTGCCCCACAAGGTGAACGTCTGCAGAAGGTATTGGCCAATGCCGGTTTTGGCTCCCGCCGGGAGATTGAGGGCTGGATCAAGGAAGGTCGAGTAAAGATAAACGGTAAACTGGCAAAGCTTGGAGACCGGGTTACCGGCGATGATCTGGTTCAGGTGGGAAACCGTCGGGTCCGCATAGACCGTATCAGTGAGATAGAGCGGCGGGTGATCGTGTATAACAAGCCGGAAGGTGAAGTGGTCACCATGCATGATCCCGAAGGGCGTCCCACGGCGTTTCGCCGTCTACCCAAACTTAAGAGTTCCGGGCGCTGGATTGCAGTTGGTAGGTTAGATATCAACAGTAGTGGCCTGATGCTGTTTACCACCGATGGCGAGCTGGCCAACCGCCTGATGCATCCATCCAAGGCAGTAGAGAGGGAGTATGCGGTCCGGGTATTGGGAAATATCACCCAGGATATGCTGGATACCCTGGTGAACGGGGTGGAGTTGGAGGATGGTCCGGCCCGCTTCGAGGATATTGTGGAGTCTGGTGGTGAGGGTGCAAACCGCTGGTTCCATGTGGTCATTATGGAAGGACGCAACCGTGAGGTTCGCCGTATGTGGGAGGCGGTGGGCGCCAGAGTCAACCGGCTCAAGCGGGTAAGATACGGCCCGGTCATGCTAGGTGATCGTCTGCATGTTGGGAAATGTCGTGATCTGGATCAGAGGGAGATGTCAGGGTTGCTGGAGATGGTTGGGCTGGAGCAGGAAAAGAGCAGGCCCACTAAGACAGGTGGCCACAGGCCGTCACATCAAAAAACTGGGAAGGAAGCCAACGCAAAGGGTAGAAAACGGCGCCACTGATGTCTTTTTCGCCCAGCCGTCAGCAGCTACGCCAGGTCTTTGATCTCCTGCTTAGGGACTACGGTAAGCAAGGCTGGTGGCCGGCAGAGTTTCCCTTTGAAGTGATGGTGGGTGCGATCCTTACCCAGAACACTGCATGGTCAAATGTCGAAACCGCCATCTTTAACCTTAAGCAGGCCGGCCTGCTATCGCAACGCGCCATGTTGCAGGCAAAACCTGAACGGTTGGCTGAGCTGATTCGCCCCTCGGGGTATTTTAATCTAAAGACAGATCGTCTTAACAATTTATGTCGGTTTCTACAAGATAGTGGCGGGGAGTGCGCCCTTTTGGAAAAAACCACTGCTGAGCTAAGAGATGCACTACTCTCGGTGAATGGGATTGGTCCAGAGACCGCGGATGATATGCTGCTCTACGCCTTTGAACGGCCAGTTTTTGTTATAGATACCTATACTAGACGTATTTTTACGCGCCTGGGAATGGCAGCTGGTGAGGAGTCATATGAGGAGCTGCGGCATGGTTTTGAGGCAGGACTCGGCCCACATGTCCGTCTCTATAACGAGTTTCATGCGCTGATCGTGCGTCATGCAAAAGAGGTATGCAACACCAAACCGCACTGTGAACAGTGCAGTTTGGTGAAGATTTGCTTAATGGGTGATAACTGCCAGAGGGAAATCTCTGGCAATTAGGCGCATCAGATCATCAATACGTTTGCAGCATGCAGACCCTTGGGGCCCTCGCTGACATCGAATTGTACCTTCTGACCCTCTTTTACGGTCTTATATCCATCCATCTCAATGGCTGAGAAGTGCACAAAGACATCCTGCTCTCCATCATCCGGGGTGACAAAACCATAACCTTTCGCGTTATTGAACCACTTCACTATACCTGTAGCCATCTGTACAACTCCTCCTTACTGCAAACTAAACAAATCACATCACGATCTAGTTTTTATTATGCTAATCATTCATCTGTCATCCAAACAACCCACTTTGTTGCCATATATAAACAGGCAATTAGTGTGTGATTATGTGCAGATGATGACAATACAGTATAGCCGTCAGGTGAAATTGGTCAAATGGTTGCGAATTTGTGGAAACAGTGATTCTATTTACATGTAAAATGGATTGAGTAAATCATTACGATAGTATTTGCTTGCGCGTATCTACACATGTAATATTAAGTATATATTACATGATGTTATATGTTTTAATTAAAGTAATTGGTTAGTATGTAAGCTGCCATATGCTGCTAACAATTACCATCGACCTTTTTCAATTTCAGCTAATATCAAAGATATGTCGGAACATAGAGATAATGAACATGATGGTGGTTTGGCGGTTCAGGAGCAAAAGCCGGAGCTGAAGCCACCAAGCATGTATAAGGTGGTTTTGTTAAACGATGACTACACGCCGATGGATTTTGTGGTTGAGGTGTTGGAGGCATTTTTCAGGATGCAAAGAGAGCAGGCAACGCAGGTTATGATGAGTGTTCACAGCAAGGGAGTTGGTGTCTGTGGGGTGTTTACCAGGGATATTGCTGAGACCAAAGTTTCACAGGTGAATGAATTTGCTAGAAATAATCATCACCCTCTGTTGTGCGCCATGGAAGAGAACTAGGGCCTATTGAATTTAGTGTTAACACGCCCTAGCTTTTGGCAAGTATTTGGCCTATTCAAAAAGGTAGTAGGCAGGAATTGATAAACAATGTCCATATTAAGTAAAGAACTTGAATTTACCCTTAACCACGCCTTTACCCAGGCGCGTGAGCGTAAACATGAATTTATGACGGTAGAGCATCTACTGCTCGCACTGCTGGAGAACAGTTCCGCGCTGGAGGTCCTGAATGGCTGCAATTTGGATGTCAGCAGATTAAGGACTGAGATTGATAAGTTTATTGATGAGACTACACCGCTATTGCCGGGTGATGATGAGCAGGAGATTCAACCCACTATAGGCTTTCAGCGAGTTCTGCAACGAGCAGTTTTTCATGTACAGTCCTCCGGGCGCAAAGAGGTAACCGGGGCGAACGTGCTGGTGGCCATATTTGGTGAACAGGAGTCTCAGGCCCAGTATCTGTTGTCTCTGCAGGGTATGACGCGTCTGGATGCGGTTAACTATATGTCACACGGTGTTACCCGAACCGGAGACGGCCTGGAGGATGACTCTCTGGGTAGTGAGGGTGATGATGATGAGAGTGGCGTACCCGTTAGCTCACCGCTGCAGGAGTACACTACGAATCTTAATGAGCTTGCACTCTTGGGCAAGATTGATCCGCTCATCGGGCGTGATCATGAGATAGAGCGTACCATCCAGATCCTCTGTCGGAGACGAAAGAACAACCCTCTGCTGGTGGGAGAGGCGGGTGTTGGCAAGACCGCCATTGCTGAGGGTCTGGCTAAGATGATTACCGACAAGCAGGTTCCCCAGGTGTTGGAGAACAGCACCATATACTCCCTCGACCTGGGTGGTTTGGTCGCAGGCACCAAATACCGGGGCGATTTTGAAAAACGTCTGAAGGCGGTGTTGGCGCAGCTAAAGGATAAGCCAGAAGCGGTTCTCTTTATTGATGAGATCCACACCGTTATCGGTGCCGGTTCTGCATCTGGTGGTGTGATGGATGCCTCTAATCTAATCAAGCCGGTTCTTGGAAACGGAGATCTGCGCTGTATCGGTTCCACCACCTACCAGGAGTTTCGTGGCATCTTTGAGAAGGACCGGGCCCTGGCCAGGCGCTTTCAAAAGATAGATATCCTGGAGCCGACGGTGGAGGAGACCATCTCTATCCTGGAGGGACTCAAAAGCAGATTCGAGTCGCACCATGGAGTCAAATATACCCGTGAGGCCCTGCGTGTGGCGGCTGAACTCTCAGAACGATATATCAATGACCGCCACCTGCCGGACAAGGCGATCGATGTCATCGATGAGGCCGGTGCCAGCGTCCAGCTACAGCCTGAAGAGGAACGTCAGACCCAGATCGATGTGGTGGATATAGAGAATATCGTCTCCAAGATAGCCAGAATTCCGCCCAAGAGCGTATCCGTATCTGATGTGGAGGCACTGCGTACCCTGGATCGAGACCTGAAGATGGTGGTGTTTGGGCAGGATAATGCCATAGACACTCTGACCTCTGCCATGCGCATGAGTAGAACCGGATTGGGTGGGGAACAGAAACCGGTTGGTTCCTTCCTGTTCACTGGTCCGACCGGTGTGGGTAAGACCGAAGTGACCCGGCAGTTGGCCATGGTCCTGGGGATCAATCTGGTACGTTTTGATATGTCGGAATATATGGAGCGACACACGGTTTCGCGTCTGATTGGCGCCCCCCCGGGCTATGTTGGTTATGATCAGGGAGGGCTGCTGACAGAGGAGATAACCAAGCATCCACACTCGGTACTGCTGCTGGATGAGATCGAGAAGGCTCATCCTGACGTGTTTAACCTGCTGCTCCAGATCATGGATCACGGCACCTTGACCGACAACAACGGCAGAAAGGCTGATTTCCGTAATGTTGTCCTGGTCATGACCAGTAATGCCGGTGCCGAGCAGATCAGTCGCACATCAATCGGTTTTACCACCCAGGACCACAGTAGTGACGGCATGGAGGTAGTGAAAAAGACCTTTACACCTGAGTTTCGCAACCGCCTGGACGCCATAGTTCAGTTTGATTCCCTGTCACCAAGGGTGATTCATCATGTGGTAGATAAGTTTGTATTTGATCTAGAAGGGAAGCTGGAACAGAAAGGGGTCTCTCTGGTTATGGAGCCAGAGGCCAAGGAGTGGCTGGCGGAACACGGCTACAATAAGAAAATGGGCGCGCGCCCCATGGAACGTCTGATCAAGGATAAGATCAGCAAACCGCTGGCGGAAGAGCTGCTGTTCGGTGCCCTGACCGATGGCGGCGAGGTTCGGGTCTATGTATCAGATGGGGAGCTGAAGTTCGCGTTAGAGAGTCAAGCCGTTCACTAGTTACGGTGATCGGCGCGATAGCAACATAATAAACCTAGCGAGCGCGGTAGGTGATGCGGCCCTTGCTCAGATCGTAAGGTGTAAGCTGCACTGTTACGGTATCACCGGTAAGGATACGGATATAGTGCTTGCGCATCTTGCCTGAGATGTGGGCGGTTACTACATGACCGTTTTCCAGCTCTACCCGGAACATGGTGTTGGGAAGCGTCTCAACCACTGTCCCTTCCATCTCAATAAAATCTTCTTTTGCCATTCGGTGTCCTAAATTCAGTAACTGGATTTGCTTTTAGCGGCGGGAGTATAACACAAGCCGGTGCGGTTACTAACCCGAAGGGTAATTATCCGCGTAATTCTGGAATCGTGATGGTTTCACTGCTATAAAACTCTTTCCAGATTCCACTGCTCAGTACTTGAATGGGCCTATAATCTTGCTTGTATTCCATTTTTTTACACCCTTGAACCCAGTATCCCAGGTATAGCCATGGCAGGCCGAGACTCTTTGCCTGGTTAATCTGCCACAGGATGGCCAGAACCCCCGGACTTAGCCCAGACATGTCAGGGTCAAAAAATGTATACACGGCTGAGATCCCATGTGGCAGCATGTCGATGACCGCCACGGAAAATAACCTGTCATCGGTACGAAACTCTACAAAGTTGGTGTCACACCAGGGTGTTATCAGGAATTTTCGGTAATCCTCTTCAGTAGGGTTGGTCATCTCACCATCTGGATGTCTGGAATTGATATATTTTGAGTAGAGTTCAAAGTGTTCTGAATTAAATTCAGCCGGTAGGCAGCTTACATTAATGCTGGATTGATGTTGGTTCCAGACTCGGCGCTGACTGCGTCTGGGTGTAAAGCGGTCAACTGGAATGCGCAATGAGATACATGTGGCGCAGTCCTGACAGTCAGGGCGGTAGATTTCACTGCCGCTGCGTCTAAATCCGATCTCTATCAGAGATTGATAGAGGAGGATGTTCTTCTCTGCCTCCGGGTCTATGAACAGTGTCTGAGATTCCAATTCCGGAAGATAAGAGCATGGGTGCGCAGCTGTTTTGTACAGCCTGAGATGTCCCGCATCGGTTTGATTACTTGTTGTCATGTCTCATGTCGCTTACTGGTATCGTTGTTGAGTTGCCAGCAACGGACCAGGAGTCAGGGCTAGGCTCGGTTTTGCACCATTTGTCCAAATAGCCACAAAATACCGATCTCGGGGTCTCTTCGGCTCCTAGGCTTAACAGATGCTTGGAATAAACCTGGCAGTCGATAAGCTTGTAACCCCAACTGATCAGTCTCCTACACAGGTAGACCAGGGCGATTTTAGAGGCATCATTACAGTGACTAAACATGGATTCACCAAAAAAAACACTGCCCACTGACACCCCGTATAGCCCCCCCACCAGATTGCTCTCATCCCATATCTCAACGGAGTGGGCATGTTTCTGGTGGAATAGGTTCAGATAGGCCTGTTGCATCTCCTGGGTTATCCAGGTTTCAGACTGGGTCTGGCGTGGGGCAGCGCATGCTGTGATCACCTGCTGGAAGGCCTGGTCAATGGACAGAGTGAGGTGGCTGCGGCGGATATTCTTGCGAAGGGTACGTGAAATTCTGATCTGTTCTGGTTGGAGGATGGTTCTTGGGTCTGGTGACCACCATAGAATTGGCTGGTCGTCACTGTACCATGGGAATATTCCTGATGCGTAGGCCTTGAGTAACCGTGGAGTTGAAAGGTCACCTCCTACTGCAAGTAGCCCGTCAGGTTCTATTTCAGCCTGTTCCACTGAAGGAAATTCAGCTTTGGGGTTGTTGGGGTCGAGAATAAAAAGCATAATTAACTGAAATAATGGCAGGCTTGAGTGAATGAAACAAAAAACTCTAAAAATTCTTGTGGGAGACACACTACAGCTACAAAAGGCAGGCGATACTACCAGTGAAAGGTATGCATCTACTGTTATTGGCTTTGTACCTGGGAAAAGTCTACTTGTTACAACTCCCATGGTAAATGATAAATCTGTGCTGGTTAGGGAAGGCCAGCAGTTTACAGTACGCATGATACAGGGCAGTCATATTCAGGGCTTTGTTGCCAGGATAATACATAATGCTATGGCCCCATACCCACATATACACCTTAGTTTCCCGCAGGAGGTGGAGTATATTCAAGTACGTAATGCGGATCGTACCGATGCAGATATTCCGGTTATGACCAGAAATATTAAACTGCCTGACCAGAAAGACAATTGGAAGTCAGCGTCAATTAAGGATATCAGTGCAAGTGGTGCCAGGCTTGAGAGTATGGGCAAGATTGGCGAAAAAAATGATACGCTGTTGATTAAATTCAAGCTGCAAATATGCTCCAATGAGGAGGAGATGGAACTCCAGACATTAATCATGAATGTGGATGAGCCGTCTGATGTAAATGCCGATGAGTGGGGTGTATATGTATTTGGTGCCCAGTTTAAGGATCCTGGTCGTCTGGAACAGGTGTTGCTCCACAACTATGTTATGGAGCAGAAAATGATCCACGTTATCTGATTCTGTAACACCGTAGCAAGTAACCGCAGGCCCGATGGACCTGCGGTTTTTTTGTGTTAATTGAATCGTGTGGTTGTTGTCAATCCTCGCTATTCAGGGCATCTATGTAGCGTTCCGCATCCAGAGCCGCCATACAGCCGGTTCCGGCAGATGTAATGGCCTGTTTGTAGACATGATCCATTACATCACCAGCAGCGAATATCCCCTCAATACTGGTCTGAGTGGCATTGCCTTCAACGCCGCCAGTTACGGTCAGATAGCCGTGTTCCATTTCCAGCTGCCCAGCAAAGATATCGGTGTTAGGTTTATGCCCAATGGCAATAAAGACTCCCTGTAGTTCAATATCCTTAGTGGAACCGTCTTTGACATTTTTAATGCGCATACCGGTTACGCCGGTTTTATCCCCAAGCACCTCCTCTAGTACGTGATCCCACTCAATGGTCACGTTGCCACTCCCAGCCTTCTGAATCAGCTGGTCCGACAGGATTTTTTCAGAGCGGAAGGCGTCACGGCGATGCACAACTGTAACCTCAGCCGCAATATTTGACAGATATAATGCCTCCTCAACAGCGGTGCTGCCGCCGCCGATAACAGCAATCTTTTGATTGCGATAGAAAAAGCCATCGCAGGTGGCGCAGGCGGAGACACCGCGACCCTTGAAGTTCTCCTCAGATTCTAATCCCAGATACTGGGCGGAGGCGCCGGTGCAGATAATCAGTGCATCACAGGTGTAGGTGGCCTGATCACCAATCAGACGAAACGGTTTTTCAGTAAGTTCCGTGGTGTGGATGTGGTCGAAGATGATCTCGGTATTGAAACGCTCAGCATGTTTCAGCATGCGATCCATTAATTCAGGACCCTGTACGCCTTCGTTATCTCCGGGCCAGTTGTCTACTTCAGTGGTGGTGGTCAGCTGTCCACCTTGCTCCATACCGGTGATCAGCACCGGGTTCAGGTTGGCGCGTGCCGCATATATCGCGGCCGTATACCCGGCAGGACCAGAACCCAGGATCAACAAACGACAGTGCTTGGTTTCGCTCATGTGCAATTACTCCGAAAAAATGGCGTATATTTTAAAATTTAGTAATGGAAGATTTAGGTGGTTAGTCCATAAAACTATAGATGGGCAGATAGTGTGGACTGCAACTGGATCTCTAGATTGTGCGCATGTTTCCTTCTATGAAACTCTGTTTCCAAATAATGATTAAATACTACGTAATCAATAGGAGTGGGTAAAGGGGATAATATGCTGATTCCTATCCCCAGGGAGATAAATATACTGGAGGGGAGGGTGGAAGCTGATTCCATACCTGCCTATCCTGGTATGTGTGGGCAGATAAACCACATGGTGAAATAGGCTGGTAATAATGTGGATGCAACGTGAAAATTGTATTAGCAGTCCTGAAAAAATAGTTTCAATACAAATAAACCGCTACATATATTTAAGAAATTAGACTAGATATGTTATATATCTATATAATAGATAAGAAACTATTTGTATTATTTGTTTGTGTGGATGGAGAGTAGAGTGTGTAGATTTAGAATCGATCTGTATAATTTGGCTGCATTGCCTGATTCAGAAATCTTAAACAATAAACCGGATTAACAAGGTGTCACAGGCAAGTAAGACAGCCAAAAACCAAAACAAGATGGGAGTACGCCTGAACCGGCGTCTGCGTGAAGGGGTTATGCTGCTTCTACTCGCGGTGTCTGCCTATCTGCTGCTATCTCTGTTGACCTTCTCACCACAGGATCCAGGCTGGTCCTATACTGGTGAGCATAAACAGGTGGTGAACGCTGGTGGGCCGGTTGGAGCCTGGTTTGCTGACGTGTTTCTAAACCTGTTTGGTTTTTTTGCCTATGTCTTTCCACTGATGTTAGCTTGGAGTAGTTGGATAGTTCTGTATCAGGGTGATCCAGAGGAACCTCTGGATTACACCATCATTAATCTGCGTGCCCTGGGTTTTGTTCTGACCCTGGCCTGTGGCAGCACCCTCTCATCTTTGCATGTGGCAACATTTGATATACCTTTCCCCACTGGGACCGGAGGTATCCTTGGCAGCTTTTTGATGGGGCAGATGGTTGGTGTATTCAGCGCTACCGGTGGCACGCTGTTGCTGCTGGCCCTGTTTCTGGGGGGAGTTACCCTGTTTACCGGTGTCTCCTGGTTTACTGTTATGGACCGTATTGGAGAGGCTACCCTGCAACTGTTCAGTACACTACAACATATTTATCGCAAGATGATGGAGAAGCGTCAGGCCAATAGTGTGAAACGTCAACGTTCAGATGCCCTGAAGATAGATAAGAAAAAACAAGTAAAGAGAAAGCCGCCCAAGATAGAACCGGTTATCAGAGAGGTAAAAACTGGCACCAGAATAGAAAAAGAAAAACAGGTACCGCTGTTTCTGGCCGAGAGTGAGGAGCAGTTGCCACCTCTGGCGTTGCTGGATCAGGTTAAGAAAAGCAAGGGCGGCTATACCAAGGAGGCGTTGGAGGCTATATCCAGGCTGGTGGAGATCAAGCTGCGTGACTTTGGTATAGATGTGGAGGTGGTGGCAGTATATCCTGGGCCGGTGGTCACACTGTTTGAACTGCAGCTGGCGGCCGGTCTCAAGGTCAGTCGCATCACCAATCTCTCTAAGGATCTGGCGCGGGCTCTATCCACCACCAGTGTACGTGTGGTGGAGGTTATTCCTGGTAAATCAGTTATCGGTCTGGAGATACCCAATGAGCAGCGGGAGATGGTCTACCTGAGTGAGGTCCTGAAGTCAGAGGTATATGATCAGGCGAAATCCCCCCTCACCATGGCCCTGGGTAAAAATATTGCTGGTCACCCGGAGGTGGCAGATCTGGGCAAGATGCCACATGTGTTGATTGCCGGTACTACCGGCTCTGGTAAATCAGTGGCTATCAACGCAATGGTGTTGAGTATCTTGTACAAGGCTAAGCCTGAAGATGTGCGCATGATTATGGTAGACCCAAAAATGCTGGAGTTATCGGTATACGAGGGGATACCACACCTGCTGACACCAGTGGTCACCGACATGAAACAGGCGGCCAATGCCCTGCGCTGGTGTGTGATGGAGATGGAGCAGCGTTTCCGCATTATGGCATCACTGGGTGTACGTAATCTGGCCGGTTATAACAAAAAAATCAAAGAGGCGGAGAAGAACGGCGAGAAGTTGCCCAACCCGCTGTATCGGACGGATCTGCCTGAGGGTCATGAACAGACCCAGGAAGAGTATCTGCAACATATGCCATACATCGTGGTCATAATCGATGAGCTTGCCGATATGATGATGGTGGTAGGCAAAAAGGTTGAGGAGCTTATTGCACGTCTGGCACAGAAGGCCCGAGCCGCTGGTGTCCACCTGCTATTGGCCACCCAAAGGCCTTCTGTGGATGTGATCACCGGTCTGATCAAGGCTAACATTCCCAGCCGCATTGCCTTTCAGGTATCGTCTCGCATCGACTCCAGAACCATCCTGGACCAGATGGGGGCCGAGACCCTACTGGGACACGGTGATATGCTCTACCTGCCTCCAGGCACCTCCATCCCGCAACGCATTCATGGCGCATTTGTGGATGATAACGAGGTGCATCGAGTGGTCAAACATCTGAAGAAGATGGGTAGACCTGATTATATAGAGAACATCCTGCAGGCCAGTGATGATGCGGCTCCAGGCATGGCGCCAGATGGGAGTGTAGAAGATGCCGATCCGCTATATGATGAGGCGGTAAGGCTTGTCACTGAGACCAGACGCGCTTCCATCTCCGGTGTACAACGGCGCCTCAAGATCGGTTATAACCGTGCGGCCCGTATGATTGAAGAAATGGAGAGAGTAGGAATTGTTGGTTCTGCAGAATCAAATGGGAGTCGCCAGGTATTGGCGCCACCACCACCAGAGGTATGATATGAAGCTAAATAAGTTGATTGTGTTGTCGTTGGCGTTACTGTTCACTCAGGTCGCAGTTGCCGGTGCTGGAAAGGCGAAATTGGAAAAACTCCTGCGTAATACTAAATCGGTGAAGGCCAATTTTACCCAAACCATTATCTCCAAGTCTCGGGATAAGGCCTCGCATGCGCAAGGGGTGCTATATATCAAGCGGCCTAATAATTTCCGTTGGGACTATAAGGTCCCATATAAGCAGAATATCATTGCCGATGGCACTAGGGTGTGGGTATATGAGCCTGATATCGAGCAGGTGAGCACCATGATGCAGAAGGCAGCCCTCAAGGGTACCCCAGCGGTAGCCCTGATGGGGGGTGAAAAACTAGAAAAGCAGTTTACAATGAAGGAGTTGAAGAGACGTCATGGCATGGATTGGGTAGAGTTAACGCCAAAGGATGAAGATGCCCAGTTTACTCGTATCCTGCTGGCTTTAGATAAAAAGGGGCTTAAACTTATGGAGATGGTGGATAAGAAAGGACTGACCTCAAGATTCCACTTTACCGAGATTGTGCATGGGGCTAAATTCTCCAAGGATCTGTTTAAATTTACCCCACCTGATGGTTATGACATGTTCAGTCAGTAATAGTAGCGTGTACAGTAATGGCTACCACTGATCTATTTGCTCAAACTGAATATGAGAGTTTGAGGCCTCTGGCAGACCGGATGCGTCCGCAAAATCTAGAGGAATTTCAGGGACAGGTTCATATCATGGGTGAGGAGAAGCCCCTGCGCTGTGCCATCGAGTCGGATCGACTCCACTCCATGATCTTCTGGGGCCCTCCAGGTACTGGAAAAACCACCCTGGCCCGACTCATTGCCCGCCATTCCGGGGCCCAGTTTTTAAGTCTGTCTGCAGTATTGGCCGGGGTAAAGGATATTCGAGCGGCAGTGGAGCAGGCCAAGATCGCCCGTCAGGTGGAGAACAGGCCCACGGTACTGTTCATAGATGAGGTGCACCGTTTCAACAAGGCCCAACAGGATGCATTTCTACCCCATGTAGAGGATGGCACGGTGGTCTTCATCGGCGCCACCACAGAAAATCCCTCGTTTGAACTCAACAATGCACTGTTGTCCCGGGCGCGCATCTATGTACTCAAGAGCCTCACAGTTTCAGACCTGGAACAGATTCTTGAATCTGGTCTGCGTGATCCGGTACATGGTCTGGGCACTCGCAACCTACAGATTGAGCAGGAGCTGTTGCACCTGATTGCGGAGGCCGCCGACGGCGATGCCCGGCGTGCCCTGAATCTACTGGAGATATCTGCCGACCTGAGTAGTGGTAGTAGCATCGAAACCACTACGGTACAGGAGGTGGTGTCTGGGAATGTACGGCGTTTTGATAAGGGTGGCGACGCCTTTTATGAGCAGATTTCCGCCCTGCATAAGAGTGTGCGTGGTTCAGCGCCGGATGCTGCCCTCTACTGGCTGTGCCGGATGCTGGATGGTGGCTGTGACCCGCTTTATATTGCCCGCCGTGTGGTGCGCATGGCCTCTGAGGATATCGGCAATGCCGATCCCCGTGGTCTCTCCATTTCTCTGGACGCCTGGGAGACTCAAGAACGGCTGGGATCACCTGAGGGTGAGTTGGCCCTAGCCCAGGCGGTGGTCTATCTGGCCAGTGCGGCCAAGAGCAATGCGGTGTACATGGCCTATAAGGCCGCCATGGTGGATGCCAAACAGCATGGATCGCTGGAGGTGCCGGTGCATCTGCGCAATGCCCCCACCAAGCTGATGAAAGAGCTGGGCTATGGCAAAAAATATCGTTATGCCCATGATGAGCCTGAGGGTTATGCGGCGGGCGAGAGCTACTTTCCTGAAGTGATGGGTGAGCCCATATACTACTCCCCGGTAGAGCGTGGCCTGGAGATCAGGATAAAGGAGAAGCTGGATCGTCTGCGCCAATCTGATCTGGCTGTGAGGCGTGGTCAGGACTAAGACCAGGATGCACCTACTATTTCTTAATGAACGGGTAGAAGAATTAACATCAACCACTAGCTGAGGTGTGGCATTAGATACGGTCTTGGCGGTCATCATGCTCCCATCCGGGTGGTGTTGGGTTAGAGCTTGTTTTATTCGCCTGCATGCCTTTAAGCCATATACGCACAACTTGCTCGAATGGATTCAATAAAAGAAGAAGAAATCGGTGTGGTATTACCACTGATAGACCTCGTCCTAAAACGGCTCTGGGTGTAGAATGCATGTTTTTCTACGCTGGGGGTGATTAATAGTGCTACAGGCCATATCCATTGCTGCTGGCGGTGCGGTTGGGGCCCTGTTGCGGTTTTGGGTCTCCAATGGGGTACATGCCGTGTTGGGACGGGGCTTTCCCTATGGAACCCTGTCGGTAAATATCCTCGGTTCCCTGGCCATGGGATTCCTGTATGTACTGTTTCTGGAACGGATGACGGTGGAGCCAGAGGTGAGAGCGGCACTGCTGGTGGGTTTGTTGGGTGCATTTACCACCTTTTCCACCTTCTCTATCGAGACCCTGAATCTGATGGAGCAGGCAGAATATACCAAGGCGCTGCTGAATATGGTTCTCAGCGTGTTGGGATGTGTTATTGCAGCCTGGATCGGGCTGAAGCTAGGGAGGCAACTGTGAAAACACAAAAGGTCACAATGGTGCGTATCTATCTGACCGAGGGTCAGCATCAGATGCAGCATCTGATGCAGATCCTGCACGATGAGGAGAAGGTGCAGGGTGTTACCGCCGTGCGTGGCATCTCCGGCTTTGGACAGTCTGGCAAGATGCACTCATCCACGCTGTTGGACATCTCCCTGGATCTGCCGCTGGTTATGGAGTTCTTCGATGAGCCGACCAAGGTGGAGCGGGTCCTCGAACATCTTAATACAATAGTCAAACCGGGCCATATCGTAAGCTGGCCCGCAACAATCAATGCTGGTGAATAGAATATGTTAGACCCACGTTTACTGAGAAATGAATTGGAAGCCACCGCTACACAGCTGGCGCGTCGTGGTATGAAGCTGGATACAGCACATATTGCTGGTCTGGAGAGCCAACGCAAGGAGTTGCAGGTAACAGCCGAACGGCTGCAGGGCGAACGCAACAGCCGCTCCAAGCAGATCGGCAAGGCCAAGGCAGCGGGGGAGGATATCCAACCCCTGCTGGATGAGGTGGCAAACCTGGGTGCTGAGTTGAAACAGGCACAGGAAGATCTGAACGCGGTCCAGTCTGAGTTACAGAAGGTGATTCTGGGTATACCAAACATCCCGGCCCCGGATGTACCGGAAGGCAACGATGAAGAGGACAACAGGGAAGAACGGCGCTGGGGCACCCCCAGGGAGTTTGAGTTTGAACCAAAGGACCATGTGGATCTGGGTACCGCCCTCGGTTACGTGGATTTTGAGACGGCAGCCAAGATCACTGGTTCCAGATTTGTCACCCTGAACGGCCCCATGGCGCGCCTGCAGCGGGCCCTGACCCAGTTTATGCTCAACACCCATAGCGATGAGCATGGCTATGAGGAGACCTACGTCCCCTATATGGTCAATGCGGACAGCCTGCAGGGCACCGGCCAGTTACCAAAATTCGAGGAAGATCTGTTCAAGCTCTCCGGGGAGCTGGATTACTATCTGATCCCCACCGCCGAGGTGCCGGTTACTAATCTGGTGCGGGGTGAGATCATCGAAGATGCAGATATGCCCAGACGCTGGGTGGCCCACACCCCATGCTTTCGCAGTGAGGCTGGATCCTACGGTAAGGACACCCGTGGCATGATCCGTCAGCATCAGTTTGAAAAGGTGGAGATGGTACAGGTGGTGCGTCCCCAGGATTCCACCGCGGCCCTGGAGCAGTTGACCGGCCATGCCGAGTCCATTCTACAGCGGTTGGGGCTGCCATACCGGCTGGTGACCTTGTGCACCGGTGATCTCGGTTTCTCCTCCACCAAGACCTACGACCTGGAGGTGTGGCTGCCGGGTCAGAGTGCCTATCGCGAGATCTCCTCCTGTAGCAACTTTGGTGATTTCCAGGCCCGACGCCTACAGGCGCGCTGGCGTAATCCGGAAACGGGTAAACCAGAGCTGGTGCATACCATAAATGGTTCAGGGCTGGCTGTGGGTCGTACCCTGGTTGCCGTAGTGGAGAACTATCAGCGGGAGGATGGCAGTATTGAGGTACCAGAGGTACTACGTCCATACATGGGTGGGCTTGAGGTTATTAAATAGCGGTTAGACCGTGCTGGTTTGTATGTAACCTTATGGATAAGACAAGTCCTGTAGGCCAGAATAAGCGATAGCGTTTCTGGCAATACACCGATCGGCTCAGCCCCATTGAGCCAGGGGTGATTTCTTGCCTGGAACGCGCCGCTTATCCAGGCCTACGGCTGAGCCGAGATTAAGATGTCAAACCCGACATGCTCCCAGTCCTGTAGGCCAGAATAAGCGATAGCGTTTCTGGCAATACACCGATCGACTCAGCCTCCTTAAGGTAGATGTGATTTCTTGCCCGGAACGCGCTGCTTATCCAGGCCAGAAGTGGACCCCATCACTGACACAGTCAATCAGCTTTTATAAGTGATATCCCTGAGTCTGTTTCATGCTGCTAAAGGCAGTCCCGAAGGTAGGTCATAATATACCTGATCAGGTGTCATTCTGCCCAGGCTGGCATG
>JAAGZL010000236.1 GCA_024206335.1 Gammaproteobacteria bacterium | reverse complement strand
CGTAGTCAGCGTGCTGCTTATTCGTGTAGTTCTCAAAATCATCAGCAATAACAATCGAAGCCCAATATGTTGCGATATAGAATTGGCCGTTTTTCATTACTCTTTCGCGATAGCCTGGAACCTCTAATTGTTGAAGCATGAAATTAGCATCAGAAGCGCGGCAACCGGCAACAACCTCCATATTTTCCTCACCTATTTCTGCGGCGATTAAGTCCCAAACTTGCATAGAGCGTTCTGCATAGTACCCACCTGCGTCATAGATGCCGCCCGTTATAGCTTGCTTAAAGCGCAGGTATGTTGCCTCTGTGTCGGGCAGCCAGTTTGCATTATAATCAGGGTCGGTATCGTCAAGCACGTCAGCACCACGCAATGCCGCTGCTTCGGTAACAGCGCACCGGAAGGTATCAACGCCATCAACTATCGCATACGTTGACGCGCCTCTCGCATAAGGCCAATCGGTGTGGTAGATATTGTTAAATGATTTTATTTCGTCACCGGTAGTTAACCCATGTGCGGCTGACGTACAAGTCGCGGTTGCGGGATCAAAGGTGCCTTCTTGTGGAGATTGGCTGCCATACCAGAACCAAGCCCAACCATCATTAAAACCGACGCCAGGATTCCATATCTCGTTACCGACTTCTATCTTAACTTTCTTTCCGCCCGAGAAATCGAAATGCAATGCCTGCTGCTGGCCGATATACGTTACTGCCGCGTCAGTCGATTGGTGCGGTATATTGTGGTGGAGATTGGCGTCTAGCTCGTTGG
>JAAGZL010000235.1 GCA_024206335.1 Gammaproteobacteria bacterium | reverse complement strand
CCATAGAATACCCGAAGGTGCTTGCGCTACGCCACACAATTCCACTGTCTAGGCAATAAAGACGAACCGCACCAGACGTACTATCCATCACCGCATAATACTTTACCCCTACCAAACCCTCTTGCTTACTGTGAGTAATCATATAAACATGATTTACTATAGCAGGTGGGTGCTGATACGACTCGGCTACAGTGAGTTGCTTTTCTGTTTCACGTTCTTTACTTGTCATTGCTTTCATTTCGTCCCTCTTTTAGTAGTTTGTGGTGACAGCGCCTACAGATATCGATTAAAGCCCAGGCCTCTTTCAGACTTATACCGTAGTGCTCCGCAAATCTCCAGGTACTCCTAAAGTTATGAATCCAATCCAAATAGATAGCCTGCAATGTTTCTTTTTCAAAATGTATTTTCACTTTTCTGCTCCTTCCGGCAGCGCCGGCAGCGGCATCCAATGGGTTACGCCATCAACCATGTAGAAGTAATCGCAATTCTCGCTGGTCATTTCTTCATG
>JAAGZL010000234.1 GCA_024206335.1 Gammaproteobacteria bacterium | reverse complement strand
TTTAATAGCAGCTAAGGCTACTTTGGCCTTGAACCCCGGTAAATGGTTGCGTCTTTTTCGTCTCATTTTCATCTCCTGTGGTGTTTAAATTACCTCAGGAATGTCACTTAAGCCACTGTCTCAAATCCGGGGTCCACTTCTGTACTGCCGGGTCAATGAAATCACTTAGACGGGTGAGTGATGGCTGGTAGATCCAGTCGCGTGAATCAGGTACGTCGGGTTGGGTATTTGTAATCCGTTTGTAATTTGTCACTTTCTTCCTCCTTGTTGTTCCCAGGGTTATATGGGCAGGTAAAAAATTATCCTTGGTTATCTGGAGATACTAAAGAGCCATAAGTGACGCCAATCGTTTACCTTGTCAGTAACTATAGGTTGAAGCCATAGGTTTTGTGGGATCTTTTAGTTGCTCTGACTGAGGATATTTAGAATCTGGCTAATGTTGCAGTGAGCAAGAATGCACTTTAAGAGCATGGAGTGCCGGATTAATTCAGATTGATCCTGGATCTTGGAAGATGTCAATATATGCCAATCTTGAGGAGTTCGATGTACAATCCCGGTCTATGAGTAAAATTAGAATTACCATTCTGTTGATTTCTATGCTGGGTTCAACTGTGACGCTTACTGAGTGCATGGCGCTTGATGATATTGACGAAAAATATAGTGTGCCGACCAAGTTGAACACGGAAGCTGGACCCAAGATTGATGAGGTTTCTGTGGCATTGGATGAAGAAGTAGGCCTGCCAAAGCAGTTAGCCAGCAAGGATAGAGCGTGGGGTTTTGGCTCGTGGTTGAAAAACGTGATTAAGCGAGTTGTAGATCCGGAGACAGAAAAAGCGGTTGACTTGGAAAGTGAAAATACAAACCAAGACTACCATCCTAATAGAGATTTCAGTGAGCAGAAGAGACAGACTGCATCTGATGTAGATGAAGAAAAAATGGCGGTGGTTGATACCACTGAGCAGCCAGAGAAGAGCGCAGTTTCGCCTTCAAGCCCACTAGCGCCTATGCTGTACCCTTCAGATATAGACAGCTATATGGATGTGTTGGAAGCTGACCTTCGGCGTCGATTGAGTGGCAGAGGTGTTGGTGTTATTCGGGGCGGCCAAAATATAACCCTCAATATTCCGAATAAAGTCCTATTTAAATCAAAGTCATATATGCTTGGAGATCCTGCCAGAGTAATTGCGAAAAACTTGGTTGATGTAATAACCAAATATCATGGCATTGATGTGGAAATAGCCGGGCATACCGACAACCAAGGCCCGGGTGTTCAAAATCACCGTCTTTCGAAGCAAAGAGCTGAAAGTATTGCTATCTTCCTCAGAAACCAAGGCGTGGGAGAAGGCCGCATTTTTACGGTGGGTTATGGTGAACGCAGACCCATAGCAAGCAACATGGATAAAAAAGGTCGTAGCCAAAATCGACGCATGGAGATCTCACTCTACCCACAACCCTAGTAAGCTTCCGTGGGGCCAGGGCTATGAATAGCCAATTCATATTCATTAGCCTTGGATGGTTTAGCTTTGTATTTGATTGATTGTGGTGGTACCATGCAAAGCTTAAGTAATTGAATCAATTGGTTAAAATTTATGCAATTGATTCAATTAGTTGTGGATGGTTGTGATGGGGCAAAATACTGACATAGGTTAAGTAGGTTCATATTGTTACCAATGTGCAAATTATGTCTTCAGGATGATATATAGTGTCGTTTCAAATACCTTTTCGCACATTGTGCTAGCTGATTTATACCTATAATCAAGGACTTAGCTTTATGCAGGGCAGGCAAGTATGGTTCTCTCTTGGGCGGGGCGTTGTTTTTGCCGTGGCATGTGGTTTATTCCTGACAGGTTGCGGTGGCTTTCTTCCATCTTCTGGTATTAGTGCAGGGCAAGCTGTAAGTGGATACAACGAAAAACTGGCAGCACCAATAGAGGTGCTTGATATAGACAGGGATGTGGTTCAGCGGGTTCTCAAGGTCGGTGGCAAACGCTTGTTTTCGAATACACTTGGGGCAAGGCGGGTGCTAGGCCACAGGATAGGTCCTGGTGATGTGCTTGAGGTGTCAGTGTGGGAAGCTCCTCCCGCTTCTCTATTCGGTACCTCGGTGATGGATGCGGGCTTAGGGACTGCTGTATCAAACAAGACGGTGCTTCCTGAGCAGATGGTCAATGAGGCAGGGACGATCAGGGTCCCGTTTGCTGGTCGGATCGATGTCGCGGGGTATTCTGCCCTTGAAGTAGAAGAACAGATTGTTAAACAGTTGCACGGTAAGGCGAATCAGCCACAGGTGTTGGTGCGCGTAATCAAAGACGCTTCGTCTACTGTTACTATTGTCGGGGATGTAGCAAAAAGTACCCGCATGTCCTTGACGCCGAAGCATGAGCGGCTGTTGGATGTGTTGGCTGTAGCAGGCGGCGTCCGTGAGTCCATTGGCAAGACATCGATTCAGGTGACCAGGGGTAATCAGGTGCATTCCTTGCCACTTGACTTGGTGATCAGCGATCCGCGGCAGAATATTCTTCTGCAGGCCGGTGATGTAATCACCGTGCTTAGCCAGCCGATGAGCTTTACTGTACTTGGGGCGACGGGCAAGAATGAAGAGGTGAATTTTGCCGCCAAAGGTATTTCCCTGGCGCAAGCATTGGCAAGGTCTGGCGGGTTGAATGATGGTCGTGCTGATGCGAAAGGAGTATTTGTCTTCCGTTTCGAGCATCCAACTCTATTTGGTGGTGATAAGGGCTATAAGGGTCTGAAAACCGCTCATAGAGTACCGATCATATATAGGCTAGACATGAAGGATCCGGGGTCTTTCCTTTTAGCCCAGCAATTCCCAATTCGTAATAGTGATATGTTGTTTGTATCCAATGCCCCTTCGGTTGGGCTGCAAAAATTTCTTAGAGTTCTTCATCAAACTCTCGGTGCTTTTCGTGGTGGAGCGGTAATGTTTTCCGGGAATTGATCAGCATGCGTAAGGTAAGTGATGTTGATAGCGATATCATTGATCATGCGATAACGGGATAAGACTCTTGGAAGCGCGTAGCCCTCTAGCCATTACCCTTTCTGTCTGGCGTGCCATTTTTCTTCGAGAGGCGCTCGATCGCCTCTTCAAAGAGCGGGCCGCATGGGTCTGGTTGCTGGTTGAACCTGTAATGCACATTGCGTTCTTTGTATGGGTATTTGCGGTGGTTCGTGCTCGTAACATTGGCGGAATTGACACGTCAGTTTGGATAATGGTCGGAATGTTGTCGTTTTTTCTATTTCGGCGTACAGCCATCCAGGTCATGCATGCCCCCTCCAGTAATAAGGCCTTTTTCTCTTACCGACAGGTCAAACCCTTTGATACAGCCCTTATGAGGGGCGTAATGGAAGGGTTTCTGATGATTATGATGTCGGTAATCGTTCTGTTTATAGCTAATTTGCTGGGTATTCCGACCATCCCCGGCGATCCGCTATTAGTTATAGTGACTTGCGGTGTATTATGGTTGTACGGCCTGGGGTATGGACTCGTGGCATCGGTATTGATGGAGCTCGTTCCTGAGTTGGAGCATGTTCTCCAAATCCTGATGCTCCCTCTCTATTTGATATCCGGTGTTATCGTACCTATTTCATCTATACCTTATCCATATCAGGATTACATGATGATCAATCCGATTGCACATGGGCTTGAATTGGTGCGCCAGGGCTTTGCGCCTCATTACCATACAGCGTCTGGGACCAGTCTGGGTTATATTCTTGCGTTTGCTATGACCCATGTCTTCTTGGGGCTGCTGCTTTATAGGCGTTTTGCATTACGGTTAGTGATGAGATGATTGCTATCAAGGATGTGTACAAGCGTTACAAAACCAGGCATGGAATGGGTGAAATGGTCCTTTGTGGTGTTACAGTGACTATTCCATCTGGCGTGAATGTTGGCTTGATTGGTGGCAATGGCGCTGGCAAATCAACACTGTTGAGCCTCATTGGAGGTGTAGATCACCCGACCAAAGGGACGATCGAACGGAATTGCCGAATTTCCTGGCCAGTGGGGCAAGGGGGTCTTGAGCCTACACTCACCGGTCGACAAAATGCAAAATTCGTCTGTCGAGTACATGGCCATTATGATGATTTAGAAGATCGGGTTGCCTATATCCATGATTTTTCTGAATTGCGAGAGGCTTTCGACGAACCTATTTATACCTATTCATCAGGCATGCGTTCTCGCCTTCAGTTTTCCATGTCCATGGCCTTTGATTTTGACGTCTATATATCAGACGAGGTTACGGCGGCAGGTGATGCGGCATTTCGAAAGAAAGCTGCGGCTTCATTCAGGGATCTTTCAGATCGTGCAGGCCTAATTATGGTGGCACATGGTGAAAAAACGTTGAAGGATAACTGCCAATCTGGTATCTGGCTTGTTGATGGTAAAGCCCACTGGTTTGATAAACTTGATGATGCATTAAAAGCATACAATGAACATAATGCCAAATGAATAATGAATACTTAAATAAAGAAGCCGTACATCTGGATCAGGCTGGTGAATACCTATGAGCGACCATAAAACGTCATCGGTTGTTTCCGTGCTATTTCGGTATGTTATACGTTTAGTCCTTGTGTCGTCAGTACTGGTTACAGTTTACTGGTCATTCTTCGCTTCTGATCGGTATGTCTCCGAAGCCACCGTATTTCTCCAGAAAACAGATTCGGTGAATGCTCAGAGTTTCGATCTTTCCATGCTATTTACTAGTGTCGGGGGAGCTACCCGTTCAGATCAAGTTCTATTACGTGAATATTTGTTGTCTGTGGATATGCTCAGAAAGATTGATGCCGCTATTGATCTGCGATCGCATTATTCCGATAGCCGTTGGGACATATTTTCTCGCATGTGGGACAGGGATATTTCCATTGAGTGGTTCCATGACTATTATTTATCTCGCGTTGACGTTGTCTATGATGAGTTTTCTGGAGTTCTGCAAATTGGGGTACAAGCCTATGATGCGAATACCGCCCGGGCGATCAGCCGGATGCTGGTTCTGGAAGGTGAGCGCTACATGAACCAGATCGGCCACAATCTGGCCGAAGCACAGGTTGGTTTCTTAACGACTCAATTGGATTTGGCACAACGGCGTTATCAGCAGGCCAGTCGTAAGTTGCTCGATTTTCAAAACAAGGAGGGTCTGGTTTCGCCGGAAACAACTGCTCAAAGCATCACTGCGATTATCGCCAAGCTTACGGAACGGCGCACGGAGATTCAGACTAGTTTGGCATCGTTGCCAAAGTCATTGAACCGTAATCACCCTAACATAAAGATGCTCAAGCAGTCCCTGGCGGCCGTTGATCGGCAAATTAACGAAGAAAGAGCAAAGCTTGCTTCCCCAAAAGGAAAGACATTGAACTACGCTGTAGAGGAGTTTCAACGACTGCAAATGGAGGTAACTTTTACCCAGGAGCTATACAAATCAGCACTCATGGCCTTAGAAAAAGGCCGAATGGATGCTACACGGATGCTCAAACAAGTTTCGATATTGCAGCTGCCAACGCTTCCAGAATATCCAATAGAGCCTGGCAGGATCTACAATAGTGTCGTCACGCTGCTATCAGCCATGCTCATCGCCGGTATGCTGATGCTGCTTGGAAGTATCATAAAAGACCATATCGACTGACCTGCGGGTAATGAAGCTGGAAAAGTAAACCATGAAGACAACAGAAACCAATCAGGAAACACTAGATATGCGTCTCAAGGAGATGGAAGAGGAAAACGAACTGCTCCTCCTCCAGCTTCACCAGGTCCAGGAAGAACTGGAACATTACTACCTGAGGAACAAGGAACTGGAAAACGGACAACCGGTTGCAATATCGGGTGCAACTGCGCAGAAAACAGGCTGGGTGGATGATGACCTGCCAGATATCATTGCTGAAAACCAGCGTCTACGGACCATGGTGGAGGTGCAGCAGAAAGTTCATCGGTTAGAAGCACAAAATGCCCTAAGCTCCAAGCTGGGTAATATCCTGATCCAATCCGTCGATTCGCCTGGATCGCTAATGGCAGTGCCCGGTAAGCTCGGCAAGATTTGGAGAGAATCAAACCGGAAAACACCGCCCAAAATCCTTGGTGGAAAGGGTTTCGACAAGGTTATTGAGGTGTACCAAGAGGGTGGTTTTGAGGCGGTTGAAAAACTTATTCTCTCCGTATCTCACTCACCGTTCATTCAGGCAAGCGCTTACACGGCTTTGGCTAGATACTTGAGGAAAACCGACTGGAATAAAACTGTCGATGCTGCACGCCTTGCGCATGAGCTTGATCCACAGCCATACAGGCTGAAATGGCTGGCCTTTCGACTGCATGAAGCAGGTGAAATCGTCGAGGCGGAAGCCATGCTTGATCTACTACCAGCAGACACATCATTTAGCGATTCCGAGGAACGTCAGGCAAGCCAGCTACGCTACGAGGCAAAGTATGCCCGGCTGAACGAAGCGAAGCAGAACACCAGGTTTTCTGAACGGCGAGATGAAGCAGAGAAACAGTTAGCTGCTTTGGTACATGAACGAGACAAGCAGAATCAACTGGAGGAAGAGCGCAGTAATGAGTTAGACGCGCTAAAAGAGGTTCGTGCGACACTTGAAGAGGAGAAAATAGCTCTAAAGGAGCGGCTTGAGGAACAGGTTCGGTTGACAGGGAATCACAGTAATGAGTTAGACGCGCTAAAAGAGGTTCGTGCGACACTTGAAGAGGTGAATGCTGCTTTAGTAGGGCGTTGCGAGGAACAAATGAGTCTCGTGGAAGAGTACAAAGAAGCGTTTACACAATTGAACCAGGAGAAAGCTGCGGCTGAAAAAGAAATACAAAATTTAAATAGTAAATTTGTAAAAGCTGAAAAAGAAAAAGGAGGGCTGGGTGCAATGATTCATGACCTGGTTCCATTTTTCTATGGTCGACGTCTCACCTATGTTGATATAGGCGCATATATTGGAGATGTGTTTATTGGTTTCGCTAATTCAGAATTATCAATTCGTGAGGCTCATTTGATTGAGCCTAATGCAGAATCATATAGCAAGCTGATAGATAACACGTCTTCGTTTCAAAAGGGCAGGAGTTTATATCACTATTGTATTGCAATTGATAAAGAGGAAGGTCAGGTTAGGCTTTTGCCAAGATTATCGATGACTAAAACACTTCAACTGCATAGTCAAGATGTTGATGAAATGGTTGGGGAGGAGTTGGTAATTATTGATGCAACTTCACTTGATTTATTGATTGATAGAATAACAGAGAATCACATTGATATACTTAAAATTGATGTGGAGGGTTATGAGTCTAACGTATTAAATGGTGCTCAAAAATTGTTAGATAAGCAAATGGTTGATGTGGTGATTATAGAGGTTGGAATGAATCCTGAAGGAAAGCAGCAATGTTATTATAGAGAGATTGATAATTTTATGATGAAAGCTGGATATAGGATCTTCAAAATTTATGACCAAATGTATGAATGGATGAGTGATTCTCCATTCATGCGACGGGCTAACTTTGTGTATATGAGTGAGAAATTTGCATCATCAAGTCCATATAAACTAACTCATCAACTATATGAAAAAGAAAAAATAATTGAATCCCTGAAATCATCAATAATAAGAAAGTGATAAAATGAATAAAGCGTTATACTCAGAAAATGCTGTTTTACAAAGGGCAAATTTGCTGCTTCGAAATAAGGAGTGGAAAGCAGCGTTGCGTACTTATATTGAGCTGTGGGATAACTCTCTAGGTAATACCCAAAGTTTAATTTCTTTTAATATGGGATACATTCTAAAGAAGGCCCCAGTGGATGTTTTGGGTGTTGATGTTTACAGTGAGGCAATTATATTACTGCAAGCATCTGATCTTGGGCACGTAGTAATGTTTGATGATGTAAAACAGTTAGTAAAACAGCCGCCGTTGAAAAAGTCAGGCCAGCATGTCAAATATAATAAAAAAGATAATAAGTTGAATGAATTAGTAGACGGAAATAAAGTCTTACTATTTTCAAATGAAATGGCTACAGATAGAGGGTATGGCAATGCCATAGACTACGCATTAATGCATATGCCAACGCATCTGCGCCATACAATTTCTGTGCTACAAGCTAATGCGGCGATTGAAAGTGGCGACGAGGCATTGTGGGTGGCGAACATTAATACTTATTTATCTAAATTCAACGCGTTACCAATAGAGCTTGATGGGTCAGGTTGTTTCTTAGATAGATTGAGCACCTTGCCCAAAAGATATGTAGAAGGTGGTCCGTTGGTAACGGTTATTATGCCTGCATGGAATGCAGAACTAACTATACGATCAGCATCAAATTCCATCCTAAACCAATCGTGGAGAAATATTGAATTAATTATTATTGATGATTGTAGTACAGATGGAACATGGGATGTAATGCAAGAACTAGCGAATCATGACTCACGTGTAAAACTTTTGCGAAATAAGGTAAACGTAGGGCCATATGTCTCAAAAAACTACGCTTTACAGATTGCTAATGGCGAGTGGGTCACAGGCCATGATGCTGATGATTTTGCGTTGCCAGATAGACTTGAAAAGCAGCTAAACGAAATGATAGATGGCGGAATCATGGCGAGCACTACTAATAAGATTAGACTTTCATCTAATGGGCTGGTTAAGTGTGGTGTTGCAAAATCTGTGACAAGTGATGGAGTATCTGGGCCAGCATTTATTTCGTGTATGTTTAACTTAAATACTCTCAGAGATAAACTAGGTGCATGGGATAGCGTAAGATTTGGGGGAGATGGTGAAATTATAAATAGGTTAAAGTTAATTCTAAAAGATAAATTCGTTCATCTAGGTAGTCAGTTGTCTATGATATGCATGGATTTAGAAGATAGTTTAACTAACAATAGTATATATGGGATATGTGCAAATGAAGGTCTTTCAGAGCCAAGAAGATTGTATTTGACGCAATATAAGAAGTGGCATTCAACGCTTTCAGATAAAGAGGCGTTTATGCCATTTCCAATGGCCACCCGACCGTTTGAGTGCGGTGAGTATGCAAAAGTTTCGTTGCGTAACGTACTTGCTAACTTCAATGTTAGGGATAATTGAAAATGAAAGTTAGTGTGTCATTTTCGGATAATTTGGTCTACTTTGATTTCAAACCAGATGCTTTGGATGAAGTTTTATTATCTAAAACTACAGCTCTTGGATCAAGAGGGTGTTTTTTTCAGTTGCCTGTACGTGTTGATGAAACTAAAATTCATCCTGATTTGCTGGCACTTTCATCCTTGCTGCTTGTTTATACATTTATTTCTAGCACTTTAGATATCCCATTTTCCGTTTCGCAAGATTTTATTGAGTTATGCAGGACAAATTTAAATATCGATGTTCGCTGTAGTAAGGGTAGTGTTTGTCCAAGAATTATAAATGATGGCCGACCTGCGCTAGCTTATAGTGGTGGGGTTGATTCGACTGCTGCATTAGCTTTAATGCCAGATGATACAGCAGTATATTTTCTTGATAGAGTTCAGCCTTCATTTGAATCAACACTCTATAATAAGTTCGCTGCAATATCTGCATTTTCGGATTTATCAGATAAGCGTGATAACTGTTTTCATGTTAAATCAAATATGGAGTACCTAAGAAGCAAGGTTGGATTTACGGTTGATCCGCTGAATGTAGATGTACCACATCCTGTTGCAGTTCCTATGCTTTTAATGGCAGATGTGCTTGCAGTTGATGCGATCGCTTATGGTGTTGTAATGGAGTCTGCATATATGGTCGGTCATGAGAAGTTTGAGGATTATACTTTGTCTGACCATTATAAAAAATGGGATCCATTCTTTAAATTAGTTTCGTGTCATAGCTATTTCCCTACAGCCGGATTAACAGAAATTGGCACAACTATTATTTCAGAAAAGAGTAAGCATTCAGAATATGTGAGGTCATGCATGCGTGGAGATAAAAATTCACCATGTTGTAAGTGCATAAAGTGTTTACGCAAAACTTTGCTTAATGCGGCTGTTCATATGAAGGTAGTTGTGCTAGATGAGATAAAAAGCAATCTCAATAGTGTTGAGGTGATGAGAAATATCTATGGGCACATCTACCAGCATGAAAATGTATATAGGTATATAGCTCAAAATGTTTCATCAAATGAGTTTTTGTTGATGTTGCAGTCCAGGGTTGTGGTAGATGATGAGGACACAAGCTGGATGAAACGGTGGTATCTTAATGCTATTGACTTAATCCCTGCCAAGTATAGAAATGAATATTTGTCTTCGGTTTTAAGTATGACAGATGTAATGACTGACAGAGATATTTCGTTTGTTACATCTTGGGATGCAAATTTGTTAGGTAACAAGAATGAAGATGCTTTAAAAGCATGGCAAAATTATCTTGATTCACAAGCGTTATCAGATACTGTTAAGCGATTTATTAATAAAAACTTTCACTAGTGTCCGGAAAAACTGATCAAAGATCAATATAACCCACTGTTATTACATGAAATATATGCCATTTTTGCCTGTCACCGACTTGAACTACCCTGAGCTAAAAGCTCATGCTTTAAACCGTTTTCACGGTTTGGAGTATTCAGTCGATGTACACGGGCAAACTCGTTTTCGCACAGGCAATGGATTATTTGCCTCTGCACACTTTTCGCCGTTGCGTTCAACACTACGATGGCAACTGCTATATCAAAAGTTTCAGTTGTCAGGATCAATATCGCAGCATGACTTTTGCACAGTTAACTTACCGGGAAAGCCTGCGCGATATCGAAGCCTGCCTAAAAGCACAACGCAACAAGCTCTATCACATGGACATACGTGCCAAAACCGTTGCCAGAAGCACACTGTCCGATGCCAACGAGAAACGCGACTGGCGTATTTACGCCGACTTCGGCCTGTCACTGATCCAAACAACTCGTCGTCTTTATGCCGACGAAGATCTTGGTCTGGAACTCAACAGTACTGTCTACGCTCTCGACTCAACAACAATAGACCTTTGCCTATCTGTTTTCCCTTGGGCACGCTTTCGTCAAACCAAGGCAGCCATCAAGTTACATACCCTGTTGGACTTGCAAGGCAATATTCCAACCTTTATTCACGTATCCGATGGCAAACTACACGATGTCAATGTGCTAGACCTGCTATTACCAGAACCTGGCGCCTTTTACGTCATGGATCGTGGTTACCTGGACTACGAACGCCTGTATCAACTCAACCAGGCATCAGCCTTTTTCGTTATCCGTGCAAAGCACAATCTTCAGTTCCAACAGCGCTACTCTCATGCCATCGAAAAAAGCACCGGGCTACGTTGCGACCAAACAATCATGCTGACCGGCTTTTATACTTCTCAACACTATCCGGAACCGCTTCGCCGGATAAAATATTACGATGCAGAAACAGACAAACGTTTTGTCTTTCTGACCAACAACTTAACGTTGCCAGCGAAAACAATTACCGAGCTTTATCGTTACCGTTGGCAGATCGAACTGTTTTTCAAATGGATAAAACAGTACCTGCGCATCACTTCGTTTTTTGGCACATCCGAGAACGCTGTAATGACACAAGTCTGGATCGCCGTATCCGTTTACGTACTGATCGCCATCATCAAGAAGCGACTCAAAATCAAGGCCAGTTTGTATTCCATTCTACAAATTCTTAGCTTAACCATTTTCGAAACAACACCTTTAAATCAACTGCTTACAGGATGTAACCAAAATATGTTTGACCTTGAAAACGATAAGCAGTTGAATCTGTTCGATAATTTAACCGGACACTAGTGATTTCAGATCTTGAATCAATTTTGGTTTCTGATGGGGTAATGATTGATGTGAAATCAATTTTTGATCCTGCTGATTTTAGTTCTTCTGGATATACACATTGGCGTCTTTAATGACTTTTCGTACTAACGGTATTAAAGATGAGTAAGTTACCAGTCGTTCTTTTTTTTAACATCAATGGCTCCGGCATGGGGCACATGAACCGTTGCCTGTCTTATGCGCGTCGATTGCAGAAGAAGGTGGAACCTGTTTTCTTCTCACTTGCATCTGCGGTTGAGATCATCGAAGAAATGGGGTTTGAAGCTGATTATTTTGTTTCACCGAACTGGTCGGATAATTCGACCTATGTTTGGAACAGTGAGCTGGCAATTCGTTTAGGCGTGATGCTGGAGCGGGTACGTCCTTCGGTGATTGTATTTGATGGTACTTGGCCTTATCAGGGGTTTTTATCGGCATGTAAGGCTTATGGTTCGGCAAAATTGGTATGGTCAAAGCGCGGGCTGATGAAACAGGCAGCGGCAAAGCTTCCTGTCCCTGAAAATATTTTCGATCTTGTCTTGGTGCCTGGGGAAATAGGTAGCTCATACAAGGAGGTTTTGCTTGAGGACGGGACTCGTAGAATTCATTTGGCGCCGGTCAGTTTGCTTGACAACGAAGAAATACTGGAGAGGAATGAGGCTCGGAAGGCTCTGAGGTTGGAGGGGAATGATCGCTATGTACTTTTTTCGCTTGGTGCGGGGAATATTAATGATATTTCTGGAGTTGGCAGCAGCTTAATCCAGCTTTTTGAAGCTGCTGGATATCGAGTGGTCTGGATGCTGGCACAGATTTCAGTTCAAGATGCGCAGTTGCCGCCGAATGTCATTCCACTCTCTGTTTACCCTTTGGTGCGTTATATGCGGGCATTCGATGTTTTCGTGGGTGCAGCTGGGTATAACACTTGTTGTGAGGTAGTTCAGGTTGGGATCCCTTCCTTTCTGGTTCCAAATGAGCAAACGGGCGCGGATGATCAGGCCCGTCGAGCCAGCATAGCAGCAAGGCACGCGCCGGTCGTTGTTTCTTCTTGTAAGTCCGAGTCGGAACGCCTCGAAGCTGTCGAGAGATTGTTGGCATTTGTTGAGCATGGAACGGATCGAAATATAGAGCCGATTTCGATGAGCGGCGCATCCATGGCAGCCGATGAGATTGTTGCCGTTGCCAATGTGAGAAGGTAGACGCTATGAGTTTAGTGGAGGAAACACATGAGCTACGTAGCAAACTAACTGCATGGGCTACCGATCCGGAATGGTTGCTTTTGATACGTTATGACTTGCGCCGCAATAAACCGCCACATTCTCTGGTTGAACGATGGTATCAGTGGATGCGGAATGTGCTTGCAAGGCTTCGAGTGATGCCTCCATATGTGACAGAGTATTCCTGGCTGCCTACCCTCAAACATGCACAGGTAGATGGAGATTACACGATACTCCTTATATGGGCAGTAGATGTAGAGAGGGATGAATTGCGGTTAGATTGCGAAGGTTTTATTAAGCATCTAGAAGACACTTCTGGGTTGGTGCCAGTTTTGGTTACAAATACTGCAGACTTTGCCTATTTTTCACGTCTGAAATGGCTGGTTGAGTATGTACCAAGCCTGCGGGGGGAAGGGTCAGATTTTGATGTGAGGAAACAGCACTATCTGGCCTGGCGGTATAGCGATGCATTGGTTGTACCTGTTTCTGCCGGAAGGGCAAGTACAACCGAATGGAGAGAGTTGTTGGAGATGGTGCATTGAAGCAGGATAAATAACGTTATGCCATGCTTACTGTTTATAAAGATGTTTTTCAAAAGTGTTATGTTGAATGTGTGATTTGGAATGCTTGATAAGAAAATGCATGGTTTGTGCCCGCTGGGGATCAAGGATATCCTGAATATGAGATTCATAGCGCGTGGTGTGATGAGTTACAATGAGGCTGTTTGATGTTTGAGTATGAGGACATATCTGGCGTTAACAGTAGTAAAGCGGTAGCGTTTGCAAAATCCATTATTAAGAATGGATGGACAATACAGGGCTACCCGACAGTTCGGTTGGATGAAGATATACCTTGGAAGCTTGAGAAGCAGGAGCTTCGCTCATGGAATTATCGACTGCATTGCCTCGTTTTGATCGATCCTTTTTTAAAAGCGTACTCGGTTAGCCGCAATAAAAAATATCTTACAGTGAGTGTTACCATAACTCTTGACTGGGTCAAGAAACATGGTGTTTCCACTGGAAATATGATTTCTCCTTTTGCCTGGTATGACATGTCAATAGGGATGCGTGCTTACCGGCTTGCTTACCTGTTTGATGCTGCTGAATCAGAAGGGCTATTGGATGAAATAACGAGAGATGTCTTGTGGTCATCCTTAGAAAAACATGCCTTATATCTTGCTAATGACGTGAACATCTCTTTTGATAATAACCATGGTTACTATCAGGTCGTAGGGCAGATTGCTATGGGCCGGCGTTTTGCAGACAACTCACCGATGATGTCACAAGCTCTAGAACAGGGTCGTGAGCGTTTTAGATTCATGGTTAAACAGCAGTTTGCATCGGATGGTGTGCATCGAGAACATTCCCCAGATTATCATCGCATGGTGTATAGCACGCTCAGGATGATGATTGAGTCCGGGCTAGTGGATGATGCGGAAATCATAGCGTTTGCCAGGCCTATTGAAGAGGCACTATCCTGGTTTGTATTTCCAAACCAGCATATCGTAAATTTTGGTGATTCCCATGATCGGTCGCTTGCGTGTTCACCGAAAGCAGTAGAGTCAAAATGGCTGACCCCAGAAATGCAATTCTGGGTTAGCGGCGGTAAAGTTGGAGAGCCACCTAAGGATGTAATTCGCACCTTCCAAGAAGGTGGTTATTGGGTGGCAAGAAAATCTGGTGCTGATCCACAAAAGCTGGAAACATACAGCTATCTGGCCCTTAATGCCGCATTTCATTCCCGTATTCACAAACATGCAGATGACTTGAGTTTTGTATGGTTTGATCGTGGTTTTAATATTCTGGTGGATGCCGGGTGCTATGGTTATATCGGCAAGACTAAGCCAGGCTCAAAACTCTGGCGAGAGGGTAACTGGTATTCTGATCCTTGGCGGGTGTATTGTGAGTCAACCCGTGCGCACAATACCCTTGAGTTTAATGGCTGTAATTTTCCTAGGAAGGGAGCAAAGTTCTACGGCAGTGCACTGAAGCGTTGGGGGGAGGGTTCTTCTGGTATCGTATTTGTTGAAGCACAGTGCAAGCACTTTGAATCGATTAGGCATGTACGCATGCTTTTTTTCATGCCCGGGAAGTGGCTTATTGTTTTCGATTGGTTTCAGCATGATGCAAGTTTTCTAACTACACTAAAACGATGGTTACGCATCGGGCATGGTCTTAAAACTATAAAACAGTGGTTCCACATTGGGTATGAGCTAAAACTGAGCGAAGATCAGGGAGGTTACATTGCTTCAGTACATGGTAGCCAGCAACCTTTACGTATTTTATCTTTGCTTCCAGAACCAACCCAGTCTTGTCCATACATTGGAGAGGAAGAGCCTGCGCTTCAGGGTTGGTGTTCACCTAAGTACCGTGCTACTGTCCCTAATTATGCATTTTGCTATGAACTTTCCAAAGTGAGTAGTGGTGTGTTTGCATCACTGTTCAGTTTCTCAGATCAATTGCAGGCAGACAAGGATTGGTCGGAAGTTAGCGGTAATGGCAAAAAAGGCCGGTTTCGTTGGAAGGATGAATCAGGAACTCATGAACTTCTTTTTGAGCGGCCTGCTAAGGGCGATTTATCAGTTAATTACAGTGTGTGCAAATGATGAAACGCGAGCGCTACGCGCTAGTTACGGTGGATGCCGAAGCTCAGCCGAAACGAGCAACCCAGGATCATGTTGAACGCCTGATTTGGGGAGTGCACGAAAACGGTACTGCTGGTATTCGTGAAATGTGTACCGCAGCGGATGATGTGGGTGTAAAACTGGTATATTTTGTCGATGCATGTGGAGTTTACCTACATGGTGAAGCATTCTCGGAGGCAGTAAGGTGGTTGGTTCATGCTGGTCATGATGTCCAGTTGCACACCCATACGGAGTTCTTGCCGGATTCTTTTTGGACTGAGCATGGATTCGCCACACGACCGCGTCTTTTGAACCAGTATGACGAAGAGAAATCTTTGTTTACAATACGATATTTCAGTGAGTATTTGGCCGGCATTACTGGTAGACCAATCAACGCATTCCGTGCTGGTGCATTCCGGTGGAATGCCGGAACGCTTAGAGCGCAGGGCGAGTTGGGCATTCCACTGTCTTTCAATAATTCAATGTGGGCTTACGGGCGGGGTTTCTGCCCGCACGCAGAACCTGCAAATCATCCATTCCTTTGGTCAAATGGCGTTATTGAAGTTCCCATAACGGAACGTAGATTTCCAACCTTTGGGAATAGGGAGTGGTGGGGACTCTTGGCTTTTCCGGCATCTCAGCGCTACAGAGATCCTCCCTGGTGGGTCATGTGGCCTTTCACCCTCGGTAGAAATATTCAGGTGCTGGTCGTTTTGTTACACTCTTGGTCACTTTTATATTGGGATGAAAATGGCTATGGGGTCTATAGGGATGACAGGCGTCAAGAGGACTTTCGGAAACTGATGTGTAGGCTGGCTAAGGATTACGACATCATTACCACGGAGGATTTTCTTAATTTGCATGCAGAGGGCAAGATTGCTGCAACGCATACCGTTGATTTTGCAAAAGTGGAAAATATGCCTGATGCAGCACACAGCAAGTCCTCATGATTATGCAAGAGTTGGTTTCTTCGTTCTATCGTGAGATGTCAATAAAATTACTGGAGTGGTTGCTAAAACGCGCAGAGCTGAATAAGGGTAATTATCAAGCAATTGAAGATCGCCTGCTGTATGTGCCAGCTAGTTCATTGCCTTATCATATTAGCGGCTACACTACACGAACACATGAGGTAATGCGTGCGCTTACTGAAGTTGGTATAGATCTGCATGTTCTCACACGTCCTGGATATCCTTGGGATCGTAGCGATAGGATACAAAATGTTGATGTTGCGATTACACGTGTTGATAACATTCAATATGAACATACGCGATTCCCGTCAAATAATTTACCTCTGATGGTCTTTGCTCCACTGGCCACCAAAATGATCGTAGAGGTTGCAGTTCGAGAGAAAGTGAAGGTTATTCATGCAGCATCCAATCATACCAATGCGATTCCCGCATTGCTTGCTGCAAGGAAGCTTGGTATCCCTTTTCAATATGAGATGCGGGGTCTGTGGGAATTGACGCGGGCTTCAAGAACGCCTGGCTACGAAAACTCACCTGGTTTTTTGAGAGGACTCGAACTTGAAGGTTTTGTGGCAAAACATGCCGATCGGGTTTTTGTAATCTCAGAGCAACTTGGTGAATTTGCCCGGGAGCGTTGGGATATACCTGCTGATCGTTTTTCATTGCTGCCGAATTGTGTTAGTCCAGATCGTTTTTCTCTCAGTAATGCAACAGATGTAGAACCAAATACCATTGGCTACGCCGGGTCTTTGATTTCCTATGAAGGACTGGATACCCTCATTGCTGCCGTTAGTCTGTTAGCGAATCGAAATGTGAAAGTTCGTGTTGATATCGTCGGTGACGGTGAGGCACGTGTACAGCTTGAGGAGCAGGTACGCCGCCTTGGTTTGTCTAACCAGTTTCGCTTTCTGGGTAGGGTGCCACCAGAGCAGGCACGTGAGACTCTTAGTCGGTGTGTGATGGTATGTATACCGCGCAAGCCGTTCAAAGTCTGTGAGATCGTGCCACCTATAAAACTAGTAGAAGCACTGGCTATGGCAAAACCGGTGATTGTTCCCGATCTTCCGGTGTTTCGTGATGAGTTAGGAGATGATTCTAACGGATTGTTTTTCAGGGCCGGTGATTCCATAGATTTGGCGCGTGTTATTGAGTTGGCGTTGCAAGACAGAGATGGGCTCGCGGCAATTGGGGTGCGGGCGAGGGAGTATGCTATAACGCAGCGTCGTTGGCATGATTACGTGGTTAACGTACTACAAGCGAATTCAGGATAAATAAGTTAAATGGCAGGCAGGGTAATTAGAAAACTGGGTTCAATGGTCTATAACCATCCGGCGGTACCGGAGGATGTGCAGCGTGAAGGAAAGTTCGGACGATTAAAGATTGCTCTCGTTACCGACTATTTCACGACTGAATGCCTGTCGGAGGAGTGTCGTATCAGATCAATGACACCAGCAAATTACAGGGAAATTATTGCTGAGTGGAAGCCAGATATGGTTTTCGTGGAGTCGGCATTTCATGGTATGGGAGGTGCATGGCGTTATGAGTTGGCAAAGCAGCCAAAGCTATTGCGCATGTCCAGGCCAACGGCGATCTACCAACTTGTTGAGTTTGCCAAGGATAGTGGTGTTCCAACGGTCTTTTGGAATAAGGATGATGGTGCGTTCTTTGATGCATTTATAGATGTGGCAAAAGTGTTTGATTTTATTTTTACCACTGATAAGGAGTGCATCCAAGATTATCGACAACATGTGTCTGCGCACGTACCAGTGAATACACTTGTGATGCCTTATCAGCCTGCTTTCCATAGTTTTTCTGGTTTCAATTTCGTACACAATGAGGCATGTTTTATGGGGAGCTACTATCGTCAGATATTAGACGAGCGTAGGCAGTTCCTAGATATGGTGTTTAATGTTTGTGAAGACACTGGTGTTCGCCTGAATGTCTTTGACAGAAATCATGATCGGTTGTCACGGTATTTCGAGTTCCGTTTTCCAAAGAGCAAGCAACTAACTATGCACAGTAAGGTTCCGCATCGGGAAACGGCTCAGATATACAAGGCATATTCTGTATCGCTCAATGTTAATTCTGTGACCGGTTCAGAAACAATGTACTCGCGACGTTTGCTGGAAATTCTTGCCTGTGGTGGTATTGCCGTAACCAATCCCAGCCGATCTGTAGACCGATATTTCCGGGATTACTGTCATGTAGTGACGACACGAGAGGAGTTGCAGGAGATCTTTTCACGCCTTTGTGCAGGCCCTTCGACGGAGGATCTGGACCGTGCTGAGGCCGGTGCACAGTACGTGCGTACTGCCCATACCTGGGAACATCGCCTCGAGGATATTTGTAACACGGTTAAAATATAATTCAGTCTAGGTAAATCGTAGCCTCTGGGGTGAGACGTAAAGAGGCTCTGCCATTATGGCATGCAATAGTAGACTGTAGGCCAGAATAAGTGTTAGCGTTTCTGGCAAATGTCTTGCAAGTTATGCTGGGAACGCTTCGCTTATCCCAGCCTACAATTAGATCTGGTAGCCGGTATCCAGATACGACCTGCTGTGAGGCCCTGTTTGTTTTTTCTGTATGATTAAGTAGTTGAATAAACAAACAATGGTTGATTGCTGAGAGGTGGTAGAATAAATGTTCAGAAAAGTGGTTGCGACAGTGAAGAACTGGACGAAATGAGGTGAAGATTTGAATCGGCATAACAGCCAAAACCCCAATCAACAGACGGTGCACGGGCAAGAATATACGTGGCAAAGCAGCGCCGCTGGCCGAATTTTGCAAGTGAAGTGTTGAGGCTGTGTGCATGCTTTCTGCAATGAATAAAAAACAGGTTATTTTTCTATTTGCCCATCAGGATGATGAGTGTTTTGCTTTCCAGATTATTGCTAATGAACTGGAGGCGGAGCGAGATGTCTGGTGCGTATACTTTACTGACGGTGATGCGAAATCAAAATCCTCACAGAGAAATGTGGAGTCCATTCGGGTACTTACGGGAATGGGCGTATCGGATACTAGGATTTTGTTTGTCGGGGAAAGGCTTGGTATAAGGGATGGGGAATTATTATCTTCCTTGAGTCTGTGCGAATCTGGGATGCGTGAGATTCTTTCTATGGTGCAGAATGTTGGTGCTGTCTACGTGCCGGCGTGGGAAGGAGGGCATCCAGACCATGATGCGCTGCACTTTGTTGCAGCTACAGTTATTGAGAAAGCAGGAATGCTTGACAGACTTTTCCAGTTCTCACTGTATAACGCAAACAAGCTCCCTAAACCTCTCTTTCGGGTCATGTCCCCGTTGGAGAATAATGGAGACGTTCTAAAGGCTGCCATTCCATTTGCTCAGAGATGGAGGCATGCCTGCAATTGTTTTCGGTATCCAACCCAGTGGATTTCATGGTTCGATTTGTTCCCTCTGGCTGCATTTTCGTACCTTTCCGGTCAACAGTATTTTCAACTGGTCGGAATGGAAAGGCTGGGAAGCAGGCCGCATGAGGGTGCCTTGTATTACGAAGTAAGAGGACTTGCAAATTGGGACAATGTAAAACAGGATTTGTACCGCTTCGCAAATGAGGAAGATGTTAATAAACACCCTATTGTCTGAATATGGTTGGTGGAATCAGTAACAAATATGGAGCGTGAGTTAATGAATATCCATTTTCGAATATGGTCAGTTGCACCTGTATGGCAATGCGCCTAATCTGGAGACTATTCTGATCTGCATGGTACTGCATCATTGCTAAATGTGTGGGGTCGGAGGTGCGTGAATACTTATTAAAGGACAATATAGCATGTGTGGAGGCAGGTGCTGCCCATATGTGACAGAGCCATATCTGGGTATATTGTTGTAGGAAATCTGTGCTGTAGCAAAGATTGATAAAAAGGCGGTCACAATGGTTGTATTGTTTTCCTGGTTACTCCAAGCCGTGTTTGTGTTAGTGGTGGTATATTTTGCGTTGTATGTTTTGCTTGAACTTCGTGTGCTGCTGATTTCGAACAAGGTGGAGCGGTGCAAGCTAACTGAGCATACAGCATGGCCAGAGAATGAACTCAAAAGTGATTTTAATCCACAGGTTAGTGTGTTGCTACCTATTTGCGACGTACCGGCAGTCGTGGAGCGCTTGATCGACTCTGTTTGCAACATGCGCTATCCAGCCAGCGTGCTTGAAATCCTGGTGTTGGATGACTCTTCGGACAGCACGTCGGTACTTGCTCAGGCTAGAGTTGACTGGTATGCCGCACAAGGCATTAACATCCGGCTGGTTTGTCGTCAGGGTAGGGAAGGCTATAAGGCGGGCAATTTAGCCAATGGAATCCAACAGGCGTCAGGTGAATTCTATGTTATTTTTGATGCAGACTTTGTACCGCCTGATGATTTTTTGTTGAATACCATTCCGTGTTTCAAAGACCCGCAACTGGGATATTTACAGACTGGTATCAGTTACGAAAACCGTGATGTTTCATTTCTAACCCGCTTTCAAGCAATGGAAATGGGGCATCAACAATATGTTACTGTCGGCCTGAGTGAGGATGGCGACATGGCCTCACTTACTGGTACCTCCTGTGTGTGGCGTAAAGCATGCGTTGAATCCTTGGGTGGTTGGAATGCCTCGACAGTCACCGAAGATGTGGATCTTGGTTATCGAGCGCAGTTCGGTAATTGGAAATACGTTTATCTACGTGATGTTGTTTCCATGTCGCTTCTGCCGGAAACAATCAGTGCGTTTCGTGTTCGACGCGAGCGTTGGGCGCGTGGGCTGATTCATAATGCTTTCAAGCATGCCCGGCAGATGTTTCGCCAGCCTATGCCGCTGATGAAGCGTCTGCACGCGGTTTCTATGATATTTTCGTCCGTTCTACTGGCATCGATCTACGTGCTGGTGCTGCTCACACTGCCGCTTAATTACCTTGTGGATTTAAAAGGTGCTGCCATTAACTGGGCAGTGCTGTCTTTTTTTGGATTGGTTGTTATCTGGTCGATCAATAATGCTTTTGGGGCACGCAAGGGCGCGCGGGTTGAGGATAGGATAGAGATCGTGCGTATGCTTTGGGATAACTATCTCTATGTCGCCATGTTTTTGCCGATGGCCTGGTATTATTTTTCTGGAGGAATAAGGGCGTTGTTTGGGGTACATGGAGATTTCTTTCGCACGCCCAAGGGTATGGATGAATATAGGTCTGCTATGCCGCGTATCAACTCAGTGCTGTGGGCTGGGGAAGTTTTTAGTTTTATCTACTCAATGTTGGCAATTATTGTCGCTTTACAGAAAGGAAACTACTTACTGGTTCCACTTAATATGACAGTGTGTGTGGGATTTGGAATGGTGTTATATTTCTCATGGAGTGAAAGGAAAATGCATACCGTGGAGGTATCTGATTGATGTCGGTGGAGCGTATCCTAATTACTGGTGCCACAGGAGGGATCGGTGGTGCGCTTGCAATGGAGTATGCCAAGCCTGGTCGTACCCTGATTCTGCAGGGGCGGCGTGAAGACAGGCTGGATGAGTTGGCGGCGCAGTGTACGGCATGCGGGGCGGAGGTATTGACCAGAGCGCTCGACGTGCGCGATCATCAGGCGCTAGTAGCCTGGCTGCAAGATGTGTGTGAACCGGAGGTCCCAGATCTTGTGATCGCGAATGCGGGCGTTAATATTAATATCGGCCCAGATGGCGCTGGAGAGACGTGGGAAGAGGTAGAGGCACTGCTTGATATCAATCTGCGTTCGACTATTGCGTTAGTGCATGCGGTACTGCCAGGAATGAGGGAGAGGGGGAGGGGGCAGATTGCACTAATGAGTTCTCTGGCGGCCTATTTTGGTCTGCCGGTTACACCAAGTTATTGCGCCAGCAAGTCAGCGCTGAAATCTTATGGCGAGGCCCTGCGTGGTTGGTTGGCCCCAGAAGGGGTCAAGGTGAATGTGATCATGCCGGGTTATGTTGAGTCATTGATGTGCCGGGAGATGCCTGGGCCAAAGCCGTTTCTTCTTACACCTGAACGGGCAGCGTATATAATCCGGCGTGGGCTAAGGAAAAACAAACCACGCATCAGCTTCCCTTTCCCGCTAAATCTTGGTACCTGGCTGCTCTCTATCTTACATCCGGCGCTGGCACAGCGCATTCTCTCCTGGATGAATTACCGTGCTTGATTTGTGGTGGGCGTTATTGCCAGCCTATTTCACAGGGTTACTGGCAGTCTCTCTTATTGAGGTCGCAATTAAGCCGCGGCCTCGTATCTTTGGACGGACCTTGATCTCTTGGCGGGTTAACCTTGGCATCTGGACGCTGTTCTTTGCTGCAGAATTACTGCTCTGGCAACGCCCCTGGTTTGCAACGGCCAATGGTATTGCACTTATGTCGCTGTTGGTGGTGATTAGCAATATCAAACAGGGATTGATGAGAGAGCCCTTTGTATATATGGACTTCGAGTATTTCACCGACCTACTGCGGCATCCACGCCTCTACCTGCCTTATTTTGGGGTGTGGCGTGCTGTGGTTTTATTGGGATTGTTTTGCTTTGCCGTTTATCTGGGGTTGGTGTTGGAAACAAGTCTGTTCCAGGAATTTGACTGGAGTGGCTTTATTACTGGTGTTGCCTTTCTATTGCTGCTTGCTGGCCTCATCTTGAGATGTGATGTACTGCCGATGACGTTTGATGCCAACACCGATTTGCAGCGACATGGTTTTCTGACCAGCCTTTGGGCCTACGGCCTGGCTGAATACAAGCCAGCCAGGCTTATGGGGAAAGAGTGGAAGCCTCTGGTAGGAGACTTACCGACTGGAATTAAAGCTCCGCATATGGTGCTGGTGCAAAGCGAGTCCTTCTTTGATGCCAGGGCCGTGCATGAATCGATCGATCCAGAGGTATATGCATGGTGGGACCAGATACAAGAAACCTCCCGGATGCACGGAAGTCTGGAAGTCCCTGCGTTGGGTGCCAATACCGTGCGAACCGAGTTTGCCGTGTTGTCTGGTCTTCGTGAGGCGGAATTGGGTGTGTATCGTTTCAATCCTTATCGCAAATTGGATTTTAGTTCTCTGTCGACCCTACCGCAGACACTGAGGCAGGCGGGGTACCGGACCATATGCATTCATCCCTATCCTGCTGGGTTTTACCGGCGTGATCGTGTTTTTCCATCTCTGGGCTTTGATGAATTTATTGATATTCAGGCATTCGACGCTGCACCTCGGTTTGGGCCTTATGTGAGTGATGTGGCGGTGGCAGAGAAGGTTGCCAGTTTGCTTGAAAAGAGCGAGCAACCGTTGTTCGTCTTTGTGATCACTATGGAAAACCATGGGCCATTGCATTATGAGCAGGTGACAGAAACGGATCGGGCACGTTACTACAATGGATTACCTCCTGCTGGCTTTGATGATATGACGGTCTATCTGCGTCATATCGAAAATGCAGGAATAATGTGTCGTAAACTGCAAGTGGCGCTAAACAGCTCGGACCGTCCGGGACGGCTATGCTGGTATGGTGATCACGTCCCTATAATGCCTAATGTGTACAAGGGTGCTGGATATACGGATAGTGCTACAAATTTTGTTGTTTGGCATAGTGGAGAAGTAGCCCCTGGTATAGCTACCCAATGCCGAGAAAAGTTGCAGGCTCATGAATTGGGGCTGTCTTTACTTGGTGGTGTCACATAGATAATGTTGTGGTGGTCACTTCAATTTTATTCTCTTGGATATGGTTAGAATGATATTGGATTGGTCTGATTTGGTGTTTTGCAGGAGGTTTGGTTATGGTTGTCGTTGATAAGTTGATAAGTGCTGCTTAAGAATACTCCCTGAATTCAAGTCATAAGTGCATAACCAGTTAATGTTTTTTCATTAATACTCGTTAGTTCTTCGAAAACTTCATACGGAGTTTTAAACCCCAGGCATTTTCTGGGTCGGCTATTCAGTTTGTGTACAGCATCTAAAACTTGCTTTTTTGTCACATCAATTAGCTCCATTGACTTTGGGAAGTATTGCCTCAATAAACCATTGGCATTTTCATTCTGTCCACGTTCCCACGAATGATAGGGCTTGGCGAAATACGTATCGCACTGTATCGTCTTTGCAATCTCCTCATGGTACGCAAACTCTTTTCCATTATCGAATGTAATCGTGTTTACAAAGTGTTTTACTGGGCCGAACAAGCTGAGCATTGCATCTGTTACATCCCGCGCCTTCTTGCTGCTTACAGGCAGCGCCAGACGCAGCTTTGATTTGCGTTCATCTAGTGTGACAAATACACCTTTATGGCTTTTTCCAATCATGGTGTCAGCTTCCCAGTCACCTACCCGTTCGCGTGTATTAACGACCTCAAGACGGTCATCAATATCCGTTCTGTTAGGTATGCCGCTACGGTTGCGTGGGTGTGCTGACCCATAACGTTTTCTATAGGTTTTATTCTGATGACG
>JAAGZL010000233.1 GCA_024206335.1 Gammaproteobacteria bacterium | reverse complement strand
TCGGTTGAGCGGGCCGTGAGTTGGGGCCGGGAACATCAGGATTTGACAGGGATCGATGCCATTGGCATCGATGAGATCCAGTGGCAGCGCGGGCATCGATACCTGACGCTGGTGTACCAGATCGATTCGAACTGCAAACGATTGCTGTGGACTGGGAAGAAGCGCAAGGTGAAAACCCTGTTGGGGTTTTTCCGTTGGTTCGGCCAGGAACGGACAAAGGAGCTGAGTTATATCTGTAGCGATATGTGGAAGCCTTATTTGAAAGTAATCAAAAAGAAGGCCGGGCAAGCGATTCATATACTGGACCGGTTTCATATCATGATGCACCTGAGTAAGGCGATTGACGAGGTCCGTGCAGGTGAAGCGAAAGAACTGAAAGAGAAAGGCTACGAGCCGGTACTGACCAAGTCACGCTGGTTATTACTGAAGCGACCTGAAAACCTGACACAACATCAGGAGACCAAATTGTCAGAGCTGCTGCAGTACAATTTGAGATCAATCAGGAGTTATCTTCTGAAAGAAGAATTCCAG
>JAAGZL010000232.1 GCA_024206335.1 Gammaproteobacteria bacterium | reverse complement strand
TAATCGCTACTATCAGGTCTCCACTACACTGGCTCTTCAGCAACTATCCCAAGAGTTATCCACGATAGCTGTGAGCAAACGCAGCAGGCGAGGGGGCGGGTAGCACTTAATCTTGTACTTTCCAACTCTTTACAGAAGGCGTCTTTTGTAAAGAGTGGAGCAGGCGTGGTACAGTACTTCCGCGGGCTCTAGCCGAGGAAGCCAACCATGCCCAACGGGCTAAATGGAACAAAAAGCACTCCCGACAAAGCATGAGCACCAACAGCAAGTCGGATTAGTTTACTAAAGTTCGTGACCTATTAGCTATGCGTAATTATTATCGCCGCCATAACCAACAGTTTTAATCTGGAGGTGCCAGCAGATCGTAAAACACACCTCTGGCTGGGTGATATAACCGAACTAACTCCATCCCTCGACCACAATGATGGCACTGGAGCGGATTACGGCCAGTAACTTCCTCAAAAAATGCCGCATAACTGATCCGCTGGGTGTAACTAATCATCGCATCAACTAAATCACCCGCTAGCCTCGCAATCGTTGCATACCATTTCTTGAATGTTGCGCTT
>JAAGZL010000231.1 GCA_024206335.1 Gammaproteobacteria bacterium | reverse complement strand
CGTCATCAGAATAAAACCTATAGAAAACGTTATGGGTCAGCACACCCACGCAACCGTAGCGGCATACCTAACAGAACGGATATTGATGACCGTCTTGAGGTCGTTAATACACGCGAACGGGTAGGTGACTGGGAAGCTGACTCTTGATGTATTGGGGTGGAATCAATTTAACCTGACGGCCCAATGCTTTGAACTTCCTAGCCCAGTACGCAGGCTTCCATACCAACTAGGCAGCTGGGAAATTAACAAAATGCTTCAATACCTGAGAACGCCTCAGCATCTTCTATAGAACCACCTTCCCTCGATTATCACAGCACACTGCATGAAAAACACTCTTTGCCAAACCCAGTCCAACCGTCGTAATCTAGCTCATGGTCTTCTTCCGTTTCCTTGATAGTTGATACAACCTCTATCATGGCGCATTACGACGCCGATTAGTAAAGTGGGAGAAGACCATTACATCGTCGTGCGCATAGCGCCATAGGGGAAGCAAAGTAGGCATCCGAACACGGCGCCCAGTCCTTTCGGGAACTGGCAACGGAGCGGTAGCAAGCTTGCGATGCTGTCGTGCAGTGCCAGTGACCGGGACGGCCGGGGCAATATTAGGCTATCGAAGATCGAGTGCGTTTTGGAGACTTGGATGTCCCAAAACGCATCATGAGATCAAAGACTCGCTTAAATTATTGTAGCTCAGACTAAATCTGATCAAGCCTGAGCTACTACATACTATTTATCATGGGCTAACCGAAAACCAACACTATCGCCACGTCCGCCTCGAAAACTCCCATAGCGGAAAGCAGAACGCACTCCTCCAGACTCATTAAACCAAGAACCTCCTCGCAACACGCGCCGGCTTTTTTTATCCTCTTTTGCACAAATCTGCTCCGCTCCTCCATACTCTTGATCATAGACTGAACAGGTCCACTCCAAAACATTGCCTTGCATATCATAGATTCCATTTCCATTGGGTTTAAACCGCCCCACTGGAGCACTCCACTTATAGCCATCATTGCAGGGAAACGATGTATCACTGACATTGGACTTGTCTGCTACATTGCCATAAGCACAAGCCTTATTATCCACCAGAGAACTCCACGGATACGCTGTCTCTGTGCCAGACCGTGCCGCATACTCCCACTCGGCCTCCGTTGGCAGGCGGTATTGCTTACCCGTCTCACCATTCAGCCACTCAATATAGACCTCAACATCGTTATAGCTTAAACAACTTACCGGGTGGTCAGGCCGATTGGCCTGATATTTATTTGGTTTGCGCCATGTAGCCCATTGTTTATAGCCCCATCTCTCATCATCCTCTCGGTCATAGGCATAACACCCCTTCGACCCGTCGCTATTTTTTTCAGCATCGCTCTCATAGCCGCTCTTTTCTACAAACTTGGTATATGACGCAACTGTAACCTCGTATTTAGCCAGTTGAAAATCCTTCACGCAGACACGATGTTGCCGTTCATCCTCATCTCTACCTTTCTCTTCTTCAGGACTGCCCATCTTGTAGCAATCCCCGGCAATAATCACTAGTTCCGGCTCCAGGCTAGGCAGCAGTTTACCGCGTAGTGACAGTGACTCACCGCCCCTTAGAGTCACCTCTTCATGGTAGGTATCGAAACCCGACTTACTAATCTCTACCTGGTAAGTTCCTGGAGCAAGCTCATGATATATCGCACCTGTTGCTCCCACATCACGATCATCTATACGAACCGTATCATCAGTTACATTTGAGCGTACCATCAGCTTGGCATTAGGTTTAGCCTCCGCCTCCTTACGCTGCTCCTCTGCTAAGCGTTGCTCCTCTGCTAAGCGTTGCTCTTCTTCTAAGTGTTGCTCTTCTTCTAAGTGCTGCTCCTCAGCTAAGCGTTGCTCCTCAGCTATACGATACTCCTCTGCTATACGATACTCCTCTGCTAAACGATACTCCTCTGCTATACGATACTCCTCTGCTAAACGATATTCCTCTGCTAAGTACTGCTCCTTTGCAAAACGTTTCTCATTTGCTAAGCGTTGTTCCTCTGACAAACGTTTTGCCTCCTTTTTCTCAAGCGTTGTAATTACAACCTGCAACGCCTGGGACTTATCATCCAACTGGGTATATACAAAAATAGACAACAAAACTAGCATGGCAACAGCCGCAACAGGCAGCAACCAACCATCAATCTTTTCCCATACCTCTTCCTTTAGATTGACCTTCTTTTGTTTCTGAGATTTTTCTTGCGTATACCTTCTATCCAGCGTCAGTTTTTTATGCCCCAGACCTTCAGCTTCGCTAATCAATTGAATGAAATGACTAGGTGGCAAAGGTCGGTTCTTTTTATCAAAATCCAAGCCCCGCTGCAGTTGCTCCCATTGGGCACTGCTCAGAACTTCTGGCGGTGAAGGTAGTGGGGTTTCAAGTTTTCTGTATCTGGCCAATTCTGCGCTGTATGGTGGCCTACCAGTCAACAGTTCATAAGCAACACAGGCCAAGGCAAATAGATCTTGCTCAGGGTCTGGTTTATCGGCATAGAATGCTTCCGGCGACGTATACTCATCTGTACTGCTGGAGCCTTGGGATTCACTCTTATCACCTCTACGACTAGCGCCCTGGCGTAACTGGGAGGCTAATCCAAAGTCCAGAATTTTTATCTCGCCATTATCGGTAACAAAAATATTTCTGGGTTTCAAATCACGGTGTATAACAGGCTCAGGACGGCTGTGGGCATAATCCAGACCTGCTGCAATTTGGGTGAGGATTTGCATGGTTTGATCCAACCCGATACCACGCTCTCCCTCTTGCAGTAATAGCCGCCCCAGATCCTGACCTGTCAGATACTCCATAACAACAAACAGCCAACCATCACGACCCTGATCGATAAAGTTAATATTGACAATGTTAGGGTGAACCAGTTTGGACGCACACAGTGCTTCACGCTTAAGGTTTTCCAATGCCCATGGGGCATGTAACAGTTGCGGAGCAACCGCTTTCAGTGCCTTGTAGCAGGCACCACCTTTCAGTGACTCCTCTGTGAGATCACGAACAAGCCATACCCGACTCATCACACCCCCTCCACCCAGTTCTTCAACCAGTTCAAAGGTGTGTTTTTCCAAAAATACCTGCATCCCCGGGATCAGATCAACCAACGTATGGCGGTAACGCTTAGCCTCTGCTGCCTTACGTTGCTCCTCTGCTAAGCGTTGCTCCTCTGCTACACGCTGTTCCTCTGCTAAGCGCTGTTCCTCTGCCAGGTGTTGTTCCTCTGCTAAGCGCTGTTCCTCTGCCAGGTGTTGCTCCTCTGCCAGGCGCTGTTCCTCTGCCAGGCGCTGTTCCTCTGCCAGGCGCTGTTCCTCTGCCAGGCGCTGTTCCTCTGCTACGCGCTGCTCCTCTGCTAGTAGGCGTTGTTCCTCTGCTAAGCGTTGCTCCTCTGCTACACGCTGTTCCTCTGCTAAGCGCTGTTCCTCTGCTAAGCGCTGTTCCTCTGCTAAGCGCTGCTCCTCTGCTAAGCGTTGCTCCTCTGCTAAGCGTTGCTCCTCTGCTAAGCGTTGCTCCTCTGCTAAGCGTTGCTCCTCTGCTACGCGTTGCTCCTCTGCTACGCGTTGCTCCTCTGCTAAGCGTTGCTCCTCTGCTACGCGTTGCTCCTCTGCTACGCGCTGCTCCTCTGCTACACGCTGTTCCTCTGCTAGGCGCTGCTCCTCTGCTACACGCTGTTCCTCTGCTACACGCTGTTCCTCTGCTACACGCTGTTCCTCTGCTAGTAGGCGTTGTTCCTCTGCTAGGCGTTGCTCTCCTGCTAGACGTCGTTCTTCTGCTAGACGTTTATCCTCTACTGCTTTACTGCGCCGTTCATCTGCCTGACGTTTAGCCTCTACTATCTTACTATGCTGCTCTTCTACCAGACGTTTAGCCTCTACTGCCTTACTGTACTGTTCCGCTGATCTACGTTTAACCTCTACTGCCTTAGTACGCTGCTCCTCTGCCAGACGTTTAGCCTCTACTGCCTTACTGCGCTGCTCCTCTACTATGCGCTTGGCTTCTGCTAAAAGATTCTCTTCTGACAGGCGCTTAGCCTCGGCTACCTTACGTTGCTCTTCTGCTATGCGTTTAGCCTCCTCTGCTTTACGTTGCTCCTCTGCCAATCGTGCATGTGGAGCACTCCCTCCAATATACTCATCCAGCAAAACTATGCGCCGACGCTGATACTCTTCTCTGGTCACCAAGTCCATTTCCAGCAACTCTGCTAACTTATCCAAACGCTCAGTTATATCCATCTCTATATTATTTCCCCGTTATACATGGTTTGCTCAGGTAACATTTCAAATCTCACCCTACTATGGTGGAACAACACTCCTGCACATCTATTGCCACTCCTAGCAACACCTGACCACACAAAGAGTTAGGACACGAGGGTTAATAGGTTTAGTCATGGGCCAAACGAAAACCAACACTATCGCCACGTCCGCTGCTTTTACTTTCGTACCGGAAAGCAGACCGTACTCCTCCTGATTCGTTAAACCAAGAACCACCTCGTAACACACGCCGTTTTTTTCTTTCTCCTTTTGCGCAAACCTGCTCCGCTCCACTATACTCTTTACTATAGACCGAGCAGGTCCACTCCAAGACATTACCATGCATATCATAGATTCCATGGGCGTTGGGTTTAAACCTTCCTACCGGAGCACTCCACTCATAGCCATCATCGCAGGGAAATGGTGTTCCCCAATCATGTGCCTTATTTGCCACATTTCCATAACCACAGGCATTTTTATCCACCTGAGAACCCCATGGATACGCAGTCTCTGTACCAGACCGAGCAGCATACTCCCACTCAGCCTCTGTCGGTAGACGATATTGCTTGCCCGTCTCACTATTCAGCCATTTAATATAGGCTCCAACATCGTTATAGCTTAAACAACTAACCGGGTGGTCTAGACGGTTGGCCTGATATTTGTTTGGCTTGCGCCAAGTAGCCCATTCTTTATAGCCCCACTTAATATCATCATCTCGGTCATAGGCATAGCATCCTTTATAGCCCCCACGGTTTTTCTCTGCATCACTCTCATGACCGCTCTTTTCTACAAACTGAGTAAAAGACGCAACTGTAACCTCATATTTAGCCAGCTGAAAATCCTTTACACATACACGGTGCTGGCGTTCATCCACATCTCGACCTTTCTCTTTTTTAGGACTGCCCATCTTGTAACAATCCCCAGCAATACTAACCAATTCTGGCTCTGGCCTCAGCCTGGGCTGAAGTTTGCCGCGTATTGACAGTGACTCACCACCCCTTAGAGTCACCTCTTCACGGTAGGTATCAAAACCCGACTTGCTAATCTCTATCTGATAAGTTCCTGGAACGAGTTCATGATAGATAGCACCTGTTGCTCCCACAGCACGACCATCTATACGAACAATATCACCAGTCACATTTGAGCGCACCATCAGCTTGGCATGAGATTTAGCTTCTACTGCCATACGTTGTTTCTCTGCTTCACGTTTAGCCTCTGCTTTACGTTTAGCCTCTGCTTCCTTAGATTGCTCCTCTGCCAGATGTTTGACCTCTGCCATGCGGCGATTGACCTCTGCTATGCGACGCTTGGCCTCTACTATGCGACGTCTGGCCTCTGCTAAGCGCTGCGCCTCTGCTAAGCGCTGCTCCTCTGCTAAGTGCTGTTTCTCTGCCATGCGCCTTTCCTCTGCTATGCGCTTTGCCTCTGCTATGCGCTTTGCCTCTGCTATGCGCTTTGCCTCTGCTATGCGCTTTGCCTCTGCTATGCGCTTTTCCTCTGCTATGCGCTTTTCTTTCGCTATGCGCTTTTCCTCTGCTACGCGTTTTTCCTCTGCTACGCGTTTTTCCTCTGCTACGCGTTTTTCTTCAGCTATGCGCTTGGCCTCCGCCGCCTTACGTTGCTCCTCTGCCAGGCGCTTGGCCTCTGCTATGCGCTTTTCTTCTGCTATGCGCTTTTCTTCTGCT
>JAAGZL010000230.1 GCA_024206335.1 Gammaproteobacteria bacterium | reverse complement strand
TTGCTTCGTCTTTTCATGACGGATGGTGTTGGTTTTGGTACGGAGAGGCACCAACGCGAGAAGGCACGTTTGACCGCACGACTGCGACCTGCACATCAGCAGGGTATGGTATGACCACAGGTGATCCTATTGCTTTCTACAGGAATATCTATCACCAAAACTGGCCGTATGTGGCTGGCGGCGAGATGTTCGTTATAGTTGATGATGTTGATACATTCCGACCTGCCAATACCGAAGCAGCCGCATTGCGTGGTGCTGACGTGCTTGACGATACCGATGCAGATCATAATGTAAGCTGCATACCCGATGTATCGGCCACTTTCCTTAGATTCAAGCAGACCGCGTTAAACACTAAATCGCAGGGCGTTAATTATGCAGAACGCTCTATGGAGGTTTGGGACTTAATCGCCACAGAAATTGGTGAGGAAAATATTGAGGTTGTCGCTGGATGCCAAGTTGGGTCTACCACTGGTATGATCCAGCAATTAGAGGTTCCTGGCTATCGGGAAAGGGTAATGAAAAGCGGTCAATTCTATCTCGCACCATATTGGAATTCAGTTGATATCGCTGATGATTTTGAGAACTATACGAATGAGCAGCACGCCGATTACGCG
>JAAGZL010000229.1 GCA_024206335.1 Gammaproteobacteria bacterium | reverse complement strand
GGGAGCGAATTGGTTTGCTGGACCCAGCACATTCACCGGTGATCGGGCCACCACCCGCAGCAGATGACCGCCTGGTTCCGGTTGAGCTGGAGAAAGAGGTGGTGGGTTATTTGAGTGTGCGAACCTTTACACCATTTCGCAGTGAACTGGATCATCAGTTCGCCCAGCAGCAGCTTGATAATCTATTATTGACGGCACTGCTCTCGTTGCTGATCGCCATTATTGCCTCTCTTTTACTGGCCCGGATATTCAACCGACCGATTGCCCGGCTGGCAGAGGTAGCGCATCAACTGACCTCCGGTAATTTTGAGAGTCGTGTAAATGTAAAGAGTCACGATGAGCTGAGTGATTTGGCAACTGATCTCAATATATTGGCAGAGACACTGCAACAGAATCAAACTGCTCGCCGTCAGTGGGTTGCCGATATCTCCCATGAATTGCGTACCCCACTAACGGTGCTTAAAGGCGAGTTGGAAGCGATGGAAGATGGGGTGCGACCACTGAATAGTGAGTCTATACACTCTCTTTCTTTAGAAGTGAAACAACTGAAACGGTTGGTCGACGACCTCTATCAACTCTCCCTCTCTGATCAGGGCTCACTCTCCTATAAAAAGGAGTCAACAGCACCACTGCAACTGTTGCGAGAAGTGGCTGAGGGATTCGCTATTTCAATGCAGCAGAAAAAAATAACCTTGACGGTTGCCTGTAAGCAAGATGGACCACAACTATTGGCCGACCCTCAGCGTCTTACCCAGCTCTTCACCAATCTGCTGGAGAATAGCCTGCGCCATACCAACGAGGGAGGTGTAGTTAAGATTCATTGTGAGATTGGTTCATCATTAATGATCCATATTGAAGATAGTGCACCTGGCGTACCTCGAGAGTCGATCCCGCATTTGTTTGAACGCCTGTTCCGGGTGGATGACTCTCGTAATCGCAGTTATGGAGGATCCGGCCTGGGGCTGTCTATTGTGCAAAGCATTGCCCAGGCACATGGTGGTGGACTTACAGCCGAGCCATCTGCATTGGGTGGATTGAAGATCAGCCTACAGCTACCGATTGAGTCAGTGAGATAGAGAATGAATACAACAGAACCGCAGCATACTGTACTGGTAGTGGAGGATGAGGCCAAGATCGCACAATTATTGCGAGACTATCTACACAACAGTGGCTACAACACCCACTGGATTGATAGTGGGGAAACCGTGGTGGACTGGGTCAGACAACATCAGCCTGACCTGATCCTGTTGGATCTGATGCTGCCGGGTAAGGATGGTGTCAGCATCTGTCAGGAGTTACGAGGCTTCAGCGAGGCACCCATCATCATGATTACCGCACGGGTCGAGGAGATTGATCGGGTGTTGGGGCTGGAGATCGGCGCGAATGACTACATCTGCAAACCATTCAGCCCCCGTGAGGTGATGGCACGGGTCAAGGCGCTGTTTCGTACACTGGCCTATCGACAACAACCACTCAATCAGAAGCACAGCACGATTGTGTTGGACGAGCAGCAGATGCTGGCTACAGTGTCGGGACATGCTTTGGAATTAACGCCAGTTGAATTTCGTCTACTGGCTACCTTAGTAAACCAGCCCGGCCGTATCTTCCCACGAGCTCAGTTGATGAATAACATCTATGATGACCACCGTATGGTGACAGATCGCACTGTCGATAGTCATATTAAAAACCTGCGAAAAAAGATTGCTAAACATCACAGTGATCCTGAGATCATCAAATCGGTCTACAGTGTAGGATATAAGTTTGAAGAGCTTGGGTAGGTTAGTTTGTAAAAACTCAACTTACGGCAACTCTGATTAATTTCTATCGCCCACAGCGGACGCTTAAAGGAGAAACCCCATGGAATTAAATGTCTAATTTTATTATGCGCCACAGCCACTAGACCTACCCAAAGGAGTTTAAGGGCATGAATCAGACCGGTATAGCACGCAAAAAACTATCACAGCGTTAAGATGTGACTTTGCAGAGCAGCCTCCCCGCCTCCAACAGCAGGCAAACAGATAGATCAGCTCTGTAAAAACAAGATAATTACAGATGCGGTTATCGCACCAACCATGGTCAAAACGGTAATGACACTTGCTGCCAAGTGATAGTCAAAAGAATGGCTTGCCTTGCTCATAATTCAATCCTCTTTGGTATTCAAATGTAACAGCTACTTTTCTTACGCAGAGGGAGATATCACTACTAAAGCACCAGCACTCCCAAACACACGTCCATTGTTTTTCTATTCATCTTGTTCTACAAATTAATCAGCAATTGAAGCAGTCAAATATATTATTAAAAGTGCAGCTTTTTTATTATTATGTGTTGCAGCACCACCATCTAAAACAAAAAGGCGACTATCAATTAGTTTAATGCGAATATTAACAATTACCATTGATCGTAAGAGGTATACTTGTAGTGGTAACTACAGATGATTGTATTCTAGATAATTATGAAGGCAGTTGTTGTTTAGCTTAAATTAAATAACAGTTGTCAATAATGTATTGTAAGCGATCATTTAGATGAGCGAACTGCACTCTCAAAAAACACCAAATAAAGCTGGTAACATGACAACCTTATATGACAGCCATCAGGAAGATGGTCTGCCAGCTGACAGCTTTTCACTATACGCCAGCCCCGTCAGATCAAATGCAGATTTCTACAATTGATTCATACATCACTAATATCTTTCTACATCCTTATTCTCTTCACATTCTTTCCATCATCACTCCTCATTATCACTTTATAATCAATACTCAAGTAAAGCATTACCACTCAAGAGGTAATCATGTTAATTCGGTGTTGCAGTTTAAGTAGCTATGTTTAGTGTGGATTATCAATAGAGGAGTTAAACTAAAAATGGTACGAACAGGCTTAAAAGGGACCGGCTGGCTTCTTGTTACTCTCCTATCACAGCCCGCATGGGCAGTGGATACCGGGCAGGTTGCCTGTTATGGAGATAGGGGTGAGATCTCATGCCCCGCAGCAGGGGAGCCATTTTATGGTCAAGACGGGAACTATCAGGGAGCTCAGCCAAGTTATCAGGATAATGCAGAGGTACCGTAACTGATCGGGTGACAGGGCTGGTCTGGTCCAAGGCAGTGGATCGACGCAAGGTATCGCTGGTTGAGGCAAAACAGATTGCCAGGCAAATGGATCTTGGAGGTCACCGTGACTGGAGAGTACCCACCATCAAAGAGCTCTACACCCTGATCGATTTCCGTGGCTATACCGGATTTTCAGGCAGCCGGAATATGAGCCGCGTACCAGCCAATGCGACTCCCTTTATCAATACCGACTACTTCGATTTTGCCTATGGTGATACCGCATCAGGCGAACGTTATATCGACGCACAGTGGCTCTCCAGTACGGAGTATGTACATACCACCATGCACGGAGATCTGACCCTGTTTGGGGTTAACTTCGCCGACGGGCGTATCAAGGGATACGGTTATCTGCGTCCTGGCGGTAAAGAGAAGCGTTTCTATGCCCGCTATGTGCGTGGTGCTCCCTATGGAGAGAATCAGTTTCAGGTTCATGCTAATGGCACCATCACTGATCAGAGCAGTGGTCTGATGTGGGCACAGCGGGACAGCGGAAAAGGAATGAGCTGGAAGCAGGCACTGGCCTATGCCGAATCTTCAACCTATGCGGGATACACTGACTGGCGTCTTCCCAATGCCAAGGAGTTACAGTACCTGGTTGATTATAGTCGTGCACCCGATGTAACTCGGTCGGCAGCAATTGACCCCAGCTTCCAAACCACCAGCATCACCAATGAGGGGGGACAGAAGGACTATCCCTATTTCTGGAGCAGTACCACTCATATGGACGGCCCCAATCCTGGAAAACAGGCGGCTTATATCGCCTTTGGTCGTGCGCTGGGTAGGATGCGGGGACGGGTGATGGATGTTCATGGTGCAGGGGCACAGCGCAGCGATCCAAAGGTGGGACAGCCCCAGTTCAGAGGGCCTCAGGGAGATGCGGTTCGAGCCTCCAATTTTGTACGGCTAGTGCGAGGTGGTTCAGTACATGCGACGTCTGTGCGGCAATCAAGTAATCCTGATCGTTACCCAAACAAGGTTCAGTCCAGCGCTCAAAAAGCACCACAAGAGATTTCCCAACGGCCATCTCGTAGATCCAATTCACCACAAAGAGGGTCATTCATTAAACGCCTTGATCGTAATGGAGACGGCCAGGTCTCCCGCTCTGAGTTCGATGGCCCGGCTGACCGGTTCGATGTGCATGACGAAAACGGTGATGGTTATCTGAGTGCCGCAGAGGCCCCGAAAGGACCACCTAAAAGACGCCGCAGACCTCCTCGTTAAGGTTGGTAGCAGAGATAAATGCCTTGAGGGTTTCCACACAAGCAAAAACCCACTGGCACCCGGTTAGTATTACTACCCAACCGGCCACACTTTGGCGCAACTTGGGAAACCAATTACTGCACGTATATGCCGACGTAACCTATTGATTTATATGTTGAGCAAAACTGGTTGCTGAGACAAAACCTGTGTGATTGAAGTTCATAGACACTCTGGGTGATATCTGGCCGCACTTTAACCACGCCCCAGACACGATTTGAAGGCACAGGCGCGGTGGAGCACAACCTAACAAAAAATAGCTTGTCCCTTCCAGCAAGGGATCCTTATACGTATAATCAACACGCTAAATGCATTAGAGTGAATAGTCGAAAAATCGGCGATCTATTGCCCCCGTAGCTCAGCTGGATAGAGCATCCGCCTCCTAAGCGGAAGGTCACACGTTCGAATCGTGTCGGGGGCGCCATTTACCTTGAAGTGGCTAGACTATCCCGGACACACAACCTCAAGTAATCTTGAGGACCAACCAGAGGATGTGTGCCGATGAGTAACCAAACTATACAGAACCATTATACATCAGAGTTTAGAGAGTCAGCAGTTAAGTTGGCAATAG
>JAAGZL010000228.1 GCA_024206335.1 Gammaproteobacteria bacterium | reverse complement strand
TAAAAACACGCGCCTCTTCGGCTTTGCGGCTCGTGTACCGTATCTTAATGCCCAGCTCGGGGTCCACGACTTTTTTCCTACCCTTGCGCCCATAGTAATAAGCACCGGCATATATGGGATTTTGCAGCAAATACTTCAAATACGAGTATTTAGGCAACTGCCAGATTTGTATTTTCTTTTGCGGATTGCCCGGCGTGCCTAGCTTGCCCAAAGGCAGTTCAATGTTGTGCTCATGAAACCATTTCATCAGTTGCCTGACGCTACCCACCACACAGAACTGACTCAACGCCAAGGCAATAGCCTCCTGAACCCTACGATCCGGGTCCTTAATCAAATGCTGGCCATCCAGGCAAACATACCCTGGTGCAATGCGTTTGAATAACTCACCGCGTGCAGCTTTATTTTCCTGACCTTGAATTAACCGTGTATGCATCACATGTAATTCCGCCACACTCAATGTGGCCCGAATGCCCAAAACCAACTGATCATCCGCTGAAGCGGTATCATAGAGCATATTTTTATCGGCAATCAACGTATCACATACCCGACACAATTCAAGTAACTGACACCAGTCAAGGTCATTTCTCGACAGTCGAGAGGCTTCACGGCTAAACACAACCCCCACCTCACCACAGGCAATGGCTTTAAGCAGTTTTTAAATCCCGTGCGCTCAGTATTGCCATTAGCGCTAACCCCTAAATCATCGTCAATGGTCACGATGTCCGTCCAACCCAGTGCTCGTGCACGATCAGCCAACTGGTACTGCAGCGCCAAGCTCTCTTTATTTAGATTAACTTGCTGAAACGAGGATTGGCGCAAATAAATAATGGCTTGCCGCTTAAGGTGCTGGGGTTTGATTTGATGGTTTGTCATGGTCTTCTCCTGGTTGATCTTTTTTTTCAATCATCGTGGCTTCGCGAATCAAGCAAGCCAGCAGGTTAATTAGCCTCGATTCAGTCTGTTCACTGAGTCGAGGTCCCTGTGTCTGTGTCGCGAAAAGAAGTTCTTGTTGCATTCGTAGGCTCCTGGTTGCTGTTGCCCAACGTCGGGGCGCTTCTAACAGCGGCAAGAGTACGAGATAAATGCTTGAGGGTGGGAATAGGCAAAAGGGGAAAGGATAGGAGGGTAATGGGCTGGCTAGAATAGTGAACTATCCATTGGGGGACGGCTAAGTGCCTGCCGTCCGGGGCCTCAACAACATAGCCACTTGAGGTTTTTCGTGGGCGGCTGATCACCTTGAGTTTTTTCAGGTAATGGGGATGTAACGGGTATTGAATCTCAATGTAGGGAGACATGGTAGTACGGAGTGCTGTTGTGG
>JAAGZL010000227.1 GCA_024206335.1 Gammaproteobacteria bacterium | reverse complement strand
TGGGCCGCAGATCCTTGTTCTTTTTTCGGGCAGGCGGAGCAACTTTCCTGTTTACGGTACTTGGAACTGTCTTTGCAGTATCAATGGAAATCACGTTCTCAGTCATGTTTTGCTCCTTAACTTTCCCGTACATGCACAGAATTGGGAATGTTGTTGCCTTTATTAATCATTGAAATGTAATACATCGTATCACATAATCAGTGCATCAAGTTCGCTGGAACAGAAAATGGTTGGTAAAAAAACAGCAGTAATCACGCTCAGAATTGATCCCGAGATTAAGAAACGATTTCTCTACGCCGCCGATCTTGATCACAGAAATATCTCTAACTTTGTGGAAATGGTGTTGACCCGATACTGCGATGATAAAGGAATTAATGTGCCCGAGCAGACTGAGCTACCAATGGATGTTCTCAATGAATGAGAAGACTATCAGAGCCTTGGTCGAAGCAGGGGCAGTGAGGAAAGTGCTTCTGATCGCAGATGGCGCGGCTGTTCATGTTGATATCGTTACGCAAGCTGGAGCGACCACTGCAACCACGAACAAGGGATCAGTAAAGACTTGGGCGACAATCGACTCGTCGGCCAAATGGATTAAGGGGCTGGGTATTGGCAAAGCCCAACTGGAGATTAGCCGTTGGCTTCCTGGTCAGAGAGGCATGTCTATTTAATGCCGGAATGGAGCGATTGAAATATGGAGAGAAGAAAGTTCTCAACCGGGGTACCAGCCTTTTATGCACACGACGTTCAAGGCCGAGAACGATATGAAAATATAGCTGAAATCCAGTTAGTGAGCTAATCTTCAATGATCGATTATTATTCTATTTTGGTGTCAAAGGTAGAATTATTTTTGAGGTTTCAACTCAATCACCTTTGCGTTTTCCCCTGATCAAATTCTGCCCTAATTTTCTTTGCTGCAGCCACTATGTCCTCATTGGTGAGAGGCTTTGATTTTGTTTTACTAAACTGCTCACCTTGATCATCTCTATTATTGAATACCGTTTCAGATTTCTTGCAGGTTAATAGTAGGCCCAGACCTGTACCCGCAATAATAACTAACCACTGAACAACCAGTCGAGAAGCGTCAAGTTTGATACCGTGATAATGGTCATTTTTTTCTGGATTTGGAGGATCAAAAATTGGTGCATACCCAGCAGGCTTTTCCGTATCTATCCTATTAACGTGTAACGTATATAACCAAGGAGGGAATGACCCTGCCAATATAAAAACCAGAACGCCAGCGATAATCAGCGTCTTTTGTTTTCGATTAATATTCATTGTTTGCAATCATTCCACCAGTTCCAGCTTTCGTTCGAGTGCTGCTTTTTCGACGGCCTCCGCCTCTCCTCCGGTATTCTCAGCCTCGATGACTTTGCCCTCGATGACGGGGTTCGCTGCAGCTTTGGCTTCTATGTTCTGGTGGGCCCTGGCAAGCGCTCGCTCCAGCTGGTGGGTATGCGTATGTTCAACATTGTCCTGAAAGGCCTGAACTTGCGTGTGCTTCCCGATCAACTCCAGTGATGCCTTGGCCACCTGCGGGTTGTATTCGCGTCGTTCACTCGTTCTGATTTCGCCAGAGGGGGTGACTAGATCAATCTCGAAAGGCTCGTCGCCCATCGCGCGCTTGTACAAGCGGATAGCCTGACGAAGAACGTATTCTGCGTTAATTCCAGTTACCCCTGTAAGATTTTCTCGCCGCGACTGGAGATAGTCGGAAACAATAGGCTTTGATAGGGTCTTCGATCCCTCAACTTGGCAGGTATTGTCTTTTGCCCTGGGATGCAAATATCGATAACACGCGGTTGCATTTCCTCTCACATCATCAGGCCCACCGAAGTAGAGATCGGCGAATTGTTGATCCTTGGCAGATAGTTTTTTGGCCATGCTGATACCTGATAAAACGCGATACCTTAATCTTACCACTGGGCAATTCAGTAAGCGATGTTCTACGAGCGCATGAGAGCGCGTACACGCGGCTTTCTTGGATTTAATGCACCCACAGCAGGGTAGAATTTTTGCCCCGAATATTGAGCCGTAATTTGGGGTTGGCTGGCTCTTGTTCCTACTGATTACATTCTGGATAAAGTGCAACAAGCGGACGCTGGCGATTCAGCGATGGGGGACCGAGTTGTGCCCTTTTGAGACGCCCATAAAAAGAAAGCCACCTCGAATGAGATGCTTTTTCTCTGGGACTGTCGACTACTATCGCTAAACGGCGGCTAACTTGTCAGCACCCGTTAGTCATTTGATTTCGCCAATTCCCTCGATTTGGGCTCATCTGACGTAAGAGCCTTTGCTAC
>JAAGZL010000023.1 GCA_024206335.1 Gammaproteobacteria bacterium | reverse complement strand
TCCACTTTTGAGAAGTCGTCAGCTGACCCCAAACCTCAAAATAGTGGTAATATTTTAGAAACGCTTCGTTTGATGTTGGAAAACATTAACATGCCGATGGAGAAGTTCTTTCAGCTGGCTATGAGCGAATAATACCCGAGAGTTTTTAAAAAAATAAACTTTCTAATGATTCTTCTAGCTGAGGAAGATACAGCTTCGCCTAAAAATCAGTCCAAAGTCCAATTATCGGGCAACACCAATGCCGCCGCTGTCGCCATCGGTGAAAAATGCGCCGATATGATTTTAGCCGACCGAAAACGTAATTTATAACTATCTATACCAAGGACTATGCAATGACCGCCGGACTCTCCCTTGAAGAAGCCAAAGCCCCCCTGCTGGAATTACTGGAACAACAGCGCTCCGCCTTTAACGCCGAGGGAGAGGTGGCCTTTGAGACCCGCATCGATCGCATCGATCGCTGCATAGGCCTGCTGGTAGACCACCAGCAGGAAATTTGCGAAGCCGTGAATAAAGATTTTGGTTGCCGCTCCCGCCACGTTACCCTGATGACGGATATTTTCACCTCGGTAAACAGCTTGAAGTTTGCCAGGAAAAACCTCAGGAAATGGATGAAGCCTGAAAAACGCCGTGCGCCTGTGCCCATGAACCTGTTCGGCGCCAAATGCACAATCAAATACCAACCCAAAGGTGTCATCGGTATTATGACGCCGTGGAATGTGCCGGTTAATATGATTTTTAGCCCGCTGGCCGATGCTCTGGCCGCCGGCAACCGGGTAATGATCAAGCCTTCCGAATTCACCCCCGCCACCAATGAAGTCATGCAGGGTTTGTTCGCTAAATATTTTGAAGATACCGAAATCACTGTTGTCACTGGTGGCCCGGAAGTGGGCGCAGCATTTAGCGCACTACCCTTCGATCACCTCATTTTTACCGGCGCCACCAGCATCGGCAAACTGGTAATGAAAGCAGCGGCGGAAAATCTCACCCCGGTGACTCTTGAACTGGGCAGCAAATCACCGGTGATTATTTCTGACTCCTCCGACATCAAGGATTCGGCAGACAAACTGATTACCGGCAAGACCATGAACGCCGGCCAGCTGTGTATTTCCCCCGACTACGCCTTTGTACCCGCCAGTCGCCTGGAAGCTTTTATCAGTACTTGCAAGAACACAATTGACGGCCTGTTTCCCAGCCTGTTGGAAAATCCCGACTATGTGGCAATGATTAACGAACGCCACTTCGACCGCATCAAGAAAATCATTGATGACGCCCAGGAAAAAGGCGCACGCATTGTCGAGCTAAACCCCGCCGGAGAAGACTGGAACGACCCCGCCATTCACAAGATTCCGATTCACCTGATTATCGACCCCAGCGACGAGATGCTGTGCAT
>JAAGZL010000226.1 GCA_024206335.1 Gammaproteobacteria bacterium | reverse complement strand
CGCCCGACATCACACCAACGCTCTGACTATGGTACCTGCCTGCTTCTTCAATCAAGCCTTTCATCAAAAGCCTGTGGGCGGCCAATAAATCGTTGTTATCAGTGGGCTGCCAGGTGCTGATAAGCTCATACGCGGCAATGGCATTTTGAGCCTCCAGCACATCTTTGGGTGGCGCAATCACTCGCTTACCATTAAGAATCGCGGTGATTTGCTCTTGTGACAGGGTATTGCCCTCAATCGCCAACGAGCCCTGCACCGTGCGCATACGGTTCACCTTGCGCAGACGCAACAGCTTCTCCTGTTCGAACTCAGCGGTTAAGCGACCGACAGCCTGACTGATCTCGGCCACCCGATTGAGAATGTCAGTAGTGATGGTGAACGGCAGTTGATAGCTCATATTAGGCTGCCACCTCTGCATCTGGTTTCGGAAAGCTCAACAGCAAGTCGCGGTAATATTCATATTGCTTCTGGCGCAAGGCAATTTCGCGGGGTAAGCCTTCTGTGATAGAGCTGGTTAGAGCGTCGAATTTATCCAGAATGGCGACGATGCGGGCTTGCTCAGCAAGCGATTTTTCAGGGTCGTCTGGATACGGTATGGGGATTGTGACTTTTTTCAAATTGTCATTGTATAGCCGTTTAATTACTCCACCATCAGAGGGATTCCAGTCTGCAACTTGATAAAAGTAAAACAGGTATTTGTTCAATACTTTTCTTTCATCATTTTCAATCCAAATTATATTGCTATCCTGAAAATAGGCATCTTGACCGTCAAATATTACAGCTCTACCGATTGTTCCGCTTGCAGATATCAGAATTTCTCCAACTTTTGGATAGTTATACTTGTCTTTATATTCATTAAATAGTTCCCGAGGTATGTAAGCATTAGGCTCTTTTCCAAAAGTGCCAATCTTGTAAAAAGGAATATCCCCTACATCAGAAGTTTGATTTTTAAATATCCGCTTGCACATGCGAACTTCACCCATATCACCCAACGTAATCCACCCACCTTCCCCTTCTTCAAAACTCAACAACTGGTCGCGATAGTAGTTGTATTGTTTTTTACGGGCGGTCAGCTCGGTGGTCAGCTCGGTGGTCAGCTCGGTGAAGGTGTCCAGAATGCGGACGATTTCTGTTTGGATTTCTAGCGATTTTT
>JAAGZL010000225.1 GCA_024206335.1 Gammaproteobacteria bacterium | reverse complement strand
GTCGACCCCGAGGAGCCCTTGATGGCTGCGGGCCTGGACTCGCTGGCGGCGATGGAGCTGCAGAACATGATTTCAGCGAGCATGGGCGTGGAGCTGCCGAGCACCCTTGTGTTCGACTACCCGTCTGTGCGGGCCATGTCGGGCTTCATCGAGGCCCAGATGGGCGTGGCCTCCGCGGAGGCGCCGGCGGCGGCCGCCGTGCTGGGCGGGCCGAGCGCGCCCGCGCAGGGCGGTGCGAGGTCCGCCCACCTGGCGGGCCTGGCGGCGCGCATGCCGGAGGGCCGCGCCCTGGGTGGGGCGGGGGGCGACTCCCGCTGCAGCGTGGACGCGGTGTGCCCGGTGCCGTTCGAGCGGTGGGACGTGGACGTGGACGTGCCGCTGGGGGCGGGCAAGGTCGGGGTGCGGTTCGGGGGCTTCATGCACGGACTGGACCAGTTTGACGCGGAGGCGTTTGCGATGTCGGACGTGGAGGCGAGCTTCACAGACCCCCAGCAGCGGCTGCTGCTGGAGACGGCCTGGGAGGCTCTGCAGTGCGCGGGCGGCGGCGTGAACGGCGCGCGGGCGGGCGTGTACGTGGGCATCCAGCAGCAGGAGTACAGCGGGATGGCCGGGCAGTCGGCTGTGGCGTTCAACCCGTTCATGGCGACGGGGGGGGCGTTCAGTGTGGCGGCGGGCCGCTTGTCGTTCAAGTACGGCCTGGAGGGGCCGTCGCTGAGCGTCGACACGGCGTGCTCGTCGTCGCTGGTGGGGCTCGAGGTGGCTGTGCGGCACATGGAGCACGGCCTGGTCTCGGACGCCTCGCTGGTGCTCGGCGTGAACCTTACCCTCTCGATGATGACGTCCAGCCTCCTGTCCTATGCGGGCATGCTGACGCCCGATGGCCGGTGCAAGACCCTGGACGCGAGCGCGGACGGTTACACGAGGGGGGAGGCCTGCAACGCCCTGATGCTCTTGGAGGGTGTGCCCGCCGCGGGCCCCGCGGGGGCGGCGGTGGTGGGGTGCGCCGTGAACCAGGACGGGCGGTCG
>JAAGZL010000224.1 GCA_024206335.1 Gammaproteobacteria bacterium | reverse complement strand
TCGAAACCATGAGGGTCCACCTGAGGATAAGCTGACCAATCTGCGTGAGTTCCTGGCCGAGTTGGGGCTATTCCTGCCCGGTGGCAAGGAGCCAGGGGCCAAGGATTATGCCGAGCTGCTGGAGTCGGTCAAAGAGAGACCAGATCGTCACCTGATTCAGACTGTGTTGCTAAGGTCACTGTCGCAGGCCCTCTACAGTTCAGAAAATCTTGGTCACTTTGGGCTCTCATTTTCCGCTTATACCCACTTTACCTCGCCGATACGTCGTTACCCCGACCTGATCGTGCATCGTGCACTGAAACACCTGATTAATGGTGGCAGGCCGGAAGAGTTTGAATACTCCCAACCCCGGCTTCAGGGGTTGGGTGAGCACTGTTCCAGCACCGAACGGCGTGCCGATGAGGCCACGCGTGATGCTGTGGACTGGCTCAAGTGCGAGTACATGATGGATAAGGTGGGTGAAGAGTTTGAGGGGATAATAACCAGCGTGAATTCGTTTGGCATCTTCGTGGAGTTGGATGAGATCTACGTGGATGGGTTGGTTCACATTACGGCACTGGACAATGACTACTATCACTTTGATCCGGTGGGCCACCGGCTGAGTGGAGAGCGCTCTGGGCAGGTATACCGTCTGGGTGATCAGATAAAAATAAAGGTGGCTGCGGTGAACCTGGATGACCGCAAGATAGATTTTATCCTGGCTGAATCCAATAACGATGGAGTTAAGCCAAGGAGGTCTGGTGGCAGGAACAAGGTGGGACGGAGACGGGCCAAGGCCGTGAGTACGGAGATTGACGCTATCATGGAGGAGCCGGACAAAACGGTTGACCAGAAACCGGTGTATAAGGGTCCCAAAGATGGGGGCAAGGGTCGAGCCAAAAAGCCCAAGGAAGCAAAGAAGAAGGGCAAAAAGAGTAAGAGCAAACACACGATTAAAAAACCGGCCACTAAAGCCAAGAAAAAGCGCAAAGAGAAACAGTGATTATTGCAGATAACCGTATGAAGCTCAGGGTGGCAGTGTGAGTGATCCGCAGACAGTAGCCGGTATGCATAGCGTTCGCACTGCGCTGAAACATGGTGCGGAGGGTGTGGCCGAGGTGTGGGTGGAAGCACGACGCCGGGATAAGAAGATCCGGGAGATAGTAGCGCTGGCCAAGGCAGCAGGAGTGATTCTGCACCAGGTGGATCGTGCCGAGCTGGATGCCATGGTTCCTAGAGTAAATCACCAGGGGGCGGTGGCCCGGGTTGCGGCGCCAGCGGCCCGTGGCGAACAAGATCTGGAGCAGCTGCTGAGTGATGCCGATACGACACCGCTACTGTTGATACTGGACGGAGTGCAGGACCCCCACAATCTGGGTGCCTGCCTGCGTAGTGCGGATGCAGCCGGTGTGCTGGCAGTAATCGCACCTAAGGATCGCTCTGTAGGCTTAACACCAACGGCATGTAAAGTTGCCTCAGGGGCGGCAGAAACTGTGCCGTTCATTCAGGTAACAAACCTGGCTAGAACCATTCGATGGTTGCAGGAT
>JAAGZL010000223.1 GCA_024206335.1 Gammaproteobacteria bacterium | reverse complement strand
GATAACCAGATGGCTAGAACCTTTTGATTACCCTGGCCTCAGCAACAGCCTGATAGCCATCATCGAAGGTGGATTGCAGCTCGCCGGATATGGCGAAGGCCAGATCCCCCTTGTGGTTGCTGCGGGTAAATGTGGCACCGATAAATCCGGATACCTTGTCATCCAGATCGGCTGAAAATTTGATAGCAGTGCCACCTATCACACCGTTCACCTTGTCCGAGTCCATATCATACTGGGCGTCTACACCGGCACGGATCTCCAGATGGGAGTGTGATCCATCTCTGTTCTCAAAGTCGTGTGGGAAGGTTAACTGTGCCCTGGCATTAAGCAGGTGTATATCGCGGTCTGAAATATCCACCGCGGTGGTGATCCCGGTCTCGGTATAGTCATCCAGAAACAGACCGGCGTAACTCACCCGTACACTGCCAAAGGTGGTTACCGGCATGGCTGCGATGGGTACAGTAACGGTGGCTGAGGGTGAGATGAACCAACCATCTGCCTTGCCTTTTGCCGTGGAGTTGGAACCTGCGATATTACGGCGGAACTCCTGATCGGCGCTACCACCAATCAGTGCCAGGTTAACTTGATGGGTGCCGTAATCCTTTTTCCAGTAGACACCAGCAAATGCAGCGTCTGTATCTGTGCTGCCAGCATCATAGTCGATATCAATATTACTCACCCCGTAGCCACCCAACACACCGATGATGCCACCGTCGTAATTGCTCTCTGCACCGGCCATGATCCCGGCAAAGTTGTTATCCAGATCGACGTTGTTACTGCCCGCTTCAATCTCCTGGTGGCCGCCGAAGCCAGAGATCCAGTAGCTTGGGCCGGGGCCTTCAGCGTAGGGGGGGGTTGCCACGCCGTTGGCTGAGAAACTGCCGACACCGGCTGTCTTTATCTCCTTACGCCCACCAAGGCCGGAGACCCAGTGGCGTTGTGACAGGCCGTTGGCCTGCAATCCGG
>JAAGZL010000222.1 GCA_024206335.1 Gammaproteobacteria bacterium | reverse complement strand
TGTGGCGGTGTCTGTAGCAACAGTAAAGAGAATACCGGTCGCCTCGTTGGTATCTACTTTGCACAGTAATCCAGTGGTATCGCCCCCCGATGTAGGATTTATCAGGATGGGAGAAACGCTATCATCCGGTAGATATGCAGGATAAGCACCGATTGCAGGTACAAGGGCAAAAGGCTTGCCGTCTGCGCCGTGAGTAACGCCTACATCAATACCCATGCCAGTTAATTGCCCACCTTGTGACGGGGTATAGCCGTCAGTCTCGTATGGGTCGGCAGTTACTAATACGCCATCGAGGCCGGGGTGCGTCCCATCATCAGATGCGTTATTCGAATATGTGCCGGAGTATGTGCCAGCAAAGCCCACCGCACAACCCGAGGTGTTAACATTGGTCATTGACCCCGTGGTGTGGGGTACGAGGCTGAAATCAACGCCAATCGCACCCTCAAATGTGCAGTTTGTTAGCACTAAATCAGCGCTAGATGCCACTGCCGCAGCAAGGCCGGCCGTAAGTTCAGACACACCACGGCAAGCTATAAGCTCACAGTTACCACCCATAATACGAAACGCACCATAATCGGCTGTCCCATGTGATTTAGCGATAACATTTTGAAATTTAGCGAGGTGGGTTTCAAGTGCGCGCGAAGAAACACCCACCGATGTATTGTGAACGGAAAGGTTTTTAACTGTTACGTAGTTAGCCTGGTATAGTGGATTCCAAGCGCCAGCACTATCAGACTCAATCCTTGCACCATTGCCGAAATCACCGTTGTGGCGCACCGATTCTTCAACATCGAGGATTACCTCAAATCCAGCGTGATCAAATCCGAAAAAATTAAGATCAGTCTTAGCACCGTAAGTGTAGATTTTATCATCGGTCAGTATGCCCCTCATATCCTCGGTCATTGGGTCATGGGTTCTAACGTAGTCTGCCCACTCTGCGATAGTCTCGTGGGTATGACCCGTTCCGATGTATTTAGTATCCATTATTTAGGGACTCCGCCTAAATCTAAGAAGGGTTTTATTCCTAAGTATTGCGCGGCGTCAGTATCGCCTTGATGTTCCATTGAACCAAAAGTATTTCCCTTGTTACT
>JAAGZL010000221.1 GCA_024206335.1 Gammaproteobacteria bacterium | reverse complement strand
TAGACGCCAATCTTCACCACAATATCCCGCATCAATCGACTGACGCAGCGGTAACGTACATCGGGCAGCAGATAGATTTGCATTTCGATTTCTCAGGCAAGAAAGCTAAAATTGAACTAGGTAACGAACCGTGGAATCCCGCCGTCGGTTTTAGTGACGCTTGGACTTGGTTTTGGTACGGCAGTCAATCCGCACAAGAAGGCACGTTTGACCCCACGACCGCGACCTGCACATCAGCCGCACATGGGTTAACTACCGGCGACGAGATAGCGTGTTTCAATAACATATATCACAAGGATTGGCCTTATGCGTATGGCACTACTGTGTTCGTTATAGTTGATGATGTTAACACATTCCGTTGTGCTGTTACCGAAGCAGCGGCATTGCGCGGTGCTGACGTGCTTGACGATACCGATGTAGACCATAACGTGTACTACATCCCCGACGAATCGGCTACTTTCCTTAGATTTAAACCCGCTATAGCGGGCGGCATCTATAGTCAAGGTGGGTACTATGCAGAACGATCCATGCAAGTTTGGGACTTAATCGCCGCAGAAATTGATGAGGAAAACATGGAGGTTGTTGCTGGGTGTTGGGCTGGTGATGTTAATTTCATGCTCCAACAATTAGAGGTTCCCGGCTATCGCGAAAGAGTAATGAAAAGCGGCCAATTCTATATAGCACCTTATTGGAAATCAATAGGTATTGCTGATGATTTTGAGAACTATACGAATGAGCAACATGCTGATTACGCGATTGATGTATTCATGGCTGACGGCGGCGATTGGCATAATTACTTCATTAGCCACATAGAGGCGCTAGGGTGTTACAATTTCAGCACTTACGAGTGCGGCAATCATAACGGCAATAATGGTGCTATATCGCAAGAAAAGGTTGATAAACTGATTAGTTTGGCGCGGGACACAACCCACGGAACCCGTATAACAGACCACTATTTCAGGCGCATGTCTGAATTAGGGATTAAGGTTGCAACCAATTTCACAGCACACCAGTATTACAACAGTGCTGGTAGCACTGGGGAAACCTTTGGTTCAATGGAGCATCAAGGCGATACTGATGCAGCGCAATATTTGGGAATAAAGCCCTTTTTAGATTCGGGTGGTGTGCCTAAATAATGGATATTAAATACGTAGGTAATGGTGGCGACTTCACTGAGTTTGAAGAGTGGGCAACGTACTTCAAGGCAATCGGCACGCTAACTGAGGATGTGATTTGTTATCTCACTGATAGCAGGGATTATCCAATTACTGATATTACCTGCGGGGATTTCAGTGCGTTGAATTTCGGGCCTTATCAATTACTTATTACATCAACATCTGACGGGTTTCATGGTGGTGCTTGGGATAATGGGGCGATCATCACAAGGAATGGGAGCGGTACTATAATTAATGTGGCCGGAACTGGCTCACCCGAGCAATACCTTATAACAGATGTGGCCTTTCGTAACTATGCTGCTAATGGGAAAGGCCCGTCCCCACTCGCAGCCGTTACTATTAGTCGATGTTTATCAACCGTAGAGGGAGTAAGCGGATTTAAGAGCTACGGGTATTACACATTTACGGCAAACGGTAAATGCAAAATGGATGCGTGTGCCGCAAGGTCTATAGGGTCGGCTAATGATAGCGTCGGGTTATATTTGAACCAGTGGCATGCGGGCAATGGTGCTGAAATCCGTGGATTTTCAGCAATAGGATTTGCCACAGGTCTCGAAACTAATGGCAATCAAGCCGTGGTGACCACAAAAAATGTTGTTACTTATAATTGTACTACAGGCTTTGATGATGGAACAGTACAGGGTTGGGGCGATGCCTCGAACAACGCATCAGATGACGGTACGCACCCCGGCGATGACGGGGTATTAATCACTGCTGACCCCTTTGAAGCTGATGGTTATACACCATCACAGGGTGGCCAGCTTGATGCTGCGGGTGTTGATGTAGGTGTTATTCTAGGTGCAGACGGCAAGCCTTTTGCCCTCATGCCCGCTATCGGTGCTTATCCCACCTACATTCCATCGGATAGCGTTGCTCCCATTTTGACGAATCCTACATCAGAGGGCAGTTATAATGGTTTATTGTGTACAGTAGATACTGACGAGGCATACGGTATTCTCTTTGCTGTTGCTACAGACACTGCAACGCAACCAACACCTGAGCAAGTTGAGGCAGGG
>JAAGZL010000220.1 GCA_024206335.1 Gammaproteobacteria bacterium | reverse complement strand
TAGGCCATATTTTCATCCCACATCGTTCCGGTTTTGACCATCTCATTAAGAATAATGAGCTGCTTGCGCATACACGCAACAATGGCCACTTTTTTCGGTTTTCCTGCAGCCACCATTCTTTGGTACATCGGCTTTAGTTTGGGATGGCATTGAATGGCAGACAACATCGAGACGAACAATACGGTTCTGACTTTATGCCGCCCACCTCGTATTTTTCGTTTACCTTTGTGTTTGCCACTATCACGATTCATTGGCGCGACCGCAACGAGGGCTGCTATTTCCTTTCTGTTTAACTGCCCGAGTTCAGGCAGGTCGCTGAGCAAGGTGTAGGCGAGCACTTTACCCACGCCCTTAGCACTGGTGAGTTGATTAACGCGTCCCCGGTAATGAGGGACCTCAGCAACGAGCTTGTCGAGTTGCTGGTCAATGCTGGCGACTTCTTTGGTGATGGAATTGAGGATATTTCGGATGGATTTATGAACCGTCTTCGGCATACGCTGTAAACGATTCTTTTGCATTGTACTCATGTCCAGACACTGGCTACGCACCGCCAGTAAATCACCCAGAAGCCGCAGTTTCGCTGGCTTCAAGTCCGTGGGATCGGGTTTCATGGTTTCACCGTAGTGGGCGATATCCTGGGCATCCAGCTT
>JAAGZL010000219.1 GCA_024206335.1 Gammaproteobacteria bacterium | reverse complement strand
GGAGCGGCAACGAGCTTGCGAGGTTGTCGCGCAGTGCCAGTGACCGGGACGACCGGGGCAATAACAGGTTGTCGAAGATCGAGTGCGTTTTGGGGACTGGGATGTCCCAAAACGCATCACGAGATCAAAGACTCGCTTAGGCTAGTGAAACAAACACCAACCCTTCGCTATTCCTAAAGAATACAAACACTATTTGGACGACTAGGTAGATGCATGTGATATAGATTGCCTTGATCTATAATATATGTAACCAGGAACCTACCTCACACTTATCATGGGTAAAGGTCTCATGTTAATTGCCACTATCAGCGAGAGGAGGCCAATATAACCATGCGGATAGAGCGGTATTTATTTTAATGAAAACCCTACCGTCACCTCTATGGCACCAGCTCAAACCGGTGGTGGTTGCCATCATTTTTGCCCTGATTTTAATTCCCTTTAACGGCGAAGCTACCGGAACGGAAAAACAACCCTCGAAACAGATACCGATCGGAGTTCTTGCCAAACGTGGCGCTGAACACGCCTTAAAGAAATGGGGACCAACGGCCGACTACCTGACTCAGAAGATTCCCGGTTACCACTTCAAGATTCAACCCCTCGATTTCCGCTCCATCTTCCCTGCCGTCAAACACGGAGAGGTGGATTTCGTTCTGGCCAACTCCTCTTTCTATGTGGAACTGGAGGCCCTATATGGTATACAGCGCATCGCTACCCTAAGGAACCGTGTAGGCAACGCCATCTCTACGGTTTTTGGTGGCGTTATCTTTGTTCGAGCAGACAATGATAGGTTAAAGGTGCTGAGGGACCTTAGGGGCAGGAGTTTTATGGGCGTGGATGAAGAGTCCTTCGGGGGATTTCGCATGGGCTTGGGCGAGCTGAAAAAAAATGACATCAACCCCTATGAGGACATGAACCGACTGGTATTTGGAGGCACCCACGATAATGTAGTTTACGCCGTGCAAGACGGTAAGGTCGACGCAGGTACCGTGCGTACCGATACCCTGGAGCGGATGGCAGACGAAGGCAAAATCAATCTAAACAACTTCAGGGTGTTCAGCCATTACCCCCATGATGCAGAAGCTGATTTCCAGTTTCTGCACAGCACTCCCCTCTATCCGGAATGGCCCTTTGCCAGCCTCTCTTCTACCCCAGTGGAACTTACTCAGGCAGTAGCCATTGCCCTATTGAAAATGCCAGCAGAAAGTCCAGCAGCACTGTCCTCCAAGGGGGCTGGATGGAGCGTGCCTCATAACTACCAACCTGTGCATGATCTACTCAAGGGCCTGCAGGTTGGTATCTACCAGCATTTCGGCAAGGTTACCTATCAGGATGTACTGCGACTTTACTGGCACTGGCTCCTACTTGGCCTACTTGCCCTAGTGACCACGACAGTTACAACCATCCACGCTTCAAGACTGAATACCAGCCTCAACCGTTCACGCCAGGCACTACAAGAAGCCAAAGACAATCTTGAAGCCAGGGTGCATGAAAGAACCATTAAGTTAGAGCAAACAAGTCGCGACAAGCAACTGTTACTCGATTCTGCTGGCGAGGGCCAGACGGAACGGCCTATCCACATACGGAGTGTCCAATCCACACCACTCTCAGGCGGCACGAGGTGTACCGTACTGCTGATGAACTCTTTTGGCGCAAGGACAATAGCAGTTTCCCGGTGGAGTTCACCTGCACCCCGGTCTTTGAAGATAACGGCAGTGTCACCGGCGCAGTAGTGATCTTCAAGGATATTACTGAAAGAAAACAGACGGAAGAGGCACTGCAGCGCTCCCAAAAGATGGACGCCATCGGCCAACTCACCGGTGGTATCGCCCATGACTTTAACAATATTCTCGGCATCATCCTGGGCAATCTGAGTTTTCTCAGACGCACGGTTATTGATGACGAAAAGGCCCTTAAATGGGTGAATAATGCCGACAAGGCGGCCCAGCGTGCCGCCGATCTGACCAAACAGCTACTGGGTTTTTCACGCCGGCAGGCACATGAGATCCACCCTACCAACATTAACCTGGTGATCCAGGGTATGGATAGCCTCATCGCCCGGTCCATAACTCCAGAGGTAGAAGTCGAGCATGATTTAACAAGCAACCTCTGGTTGACAGAGATTGATTCAGGCGACTTTGAGGATGCGCTACTCAACCTAATACTCAACGCTAGGGATGCGATGCCAGAGAGGGGCCGGCTGATTATCGAGACATCCAATAAAGTATTTGATAGTGCATATGCCGAGACAAATCCCATAATTGTACCTGGAGAGTACGTAGAGCTCGCGGTCAGTGATAGTGGCAGTGGCATCTCCAAGGAGGACATGGACCGCATCTTTGAGCCTTTCTTTACCACAAAGCCTCAAGGAAAAGGAACCGGTTTGGGGTTGAGC
>JAAGZL010000218.1 GCA_024206335.1 Gammaproteobacteria bacterium | reverse complement strand
TGGTTTTAGCATAATAATCAACATTTAGAGATAAGGTGACAGTTAACTTATCTCTTAATCATAACAGCAATGAAATAAATAAACTGTCACCATAATTCTAATCATAACAGCAATGAAATAAGTAAACTGTCACCATAATTCACATATTCATACAATCATTCCATATACGACTAAAGCTTGCTGGATCAGCAATACAGCTTTAGTCTGCAATTTTGACTGGGAGTGAAGATATATAGCATGGGTACCCAGGAAGGAGAACTAGCCGCCCTGAAGCAGTTCAATCGCCGGGAAAGGCCGTCTCTGGAGAATATAACAGGCGGCAAGGAAATTGAGCGGTTCAAGATCGGTAATGATCAGCTTGTCATTGTCAAAGATCCGAAATGCCCAGGTCAGGTAGTATGCAAATACGCGTGTTATTCGAAATCCAATCTGGCCGACAATCTCTTAATTGTTACGGCCGAATGGGATGTGGCTTTACAAAGCCTACTTAAAGAAAATTCACCTCAGGGGCATCACCCGTTCTTCAATAACTACAATATCGTCGTTTACATAAGCGGTGACAGATCGATCAATTGCTCATTAATGCAGCCGGTTGATTTCGATCATTTCAAAGCGATGGCCGTGGGACTGATATGTAAAGAACGGAGGTACAATATCAATACCGAAATCACAGATTACAAATCGAAAAAGTTAGGAACAAAATTATATGATTTCATAAGGACCATTATGCTAACTGTATTAGGTTTGGCCGTTTTTTATTTAGTGTATTTGGAGGCTAAATACTAAAGTTCTGAACCTACCACTAACGTGGTCTGTCCCCTATTATCCACAGGAGCCACGCTTTCTACTTTGACCTGTAGTAAGGTTGGCCGGACTTTCCTCGCCTATGTAGTGCAGCACCAGTCAGCCCTCTTACCTAAATATAGAATATAGTCTCCGTATGGCCAGGGCCAATCCGAAATGGAACCGCAAGCACCAGGACGTCCTCCTCTGGTTTCTCGATCATCCCGGCGGAAAGCAAAAGGACTGCGCGAAGGCGATCGGCTATTCAGAAGCCTGGATTTCAAAGATTGTGAATGGGCCCGAGTTCAGGCGTCGGCACAGCGATGTGCTTGACAGGGCACTCCGCGAGGCGGCTAGGGATTTGCTTACCCGATGAGCAAACTAATCAACCACGAACGTCAATGTTTTAAAGCCATCTTCCCCATCGTCTGGATACGACACATCAAATCTATATTTTGACTTCCAGCTATTCTTACCCCAGAACTTGTTGAAGTCAGTTTTATAGTTGAAACAAATCGTGGAGTTTTCGCTACCAAATTTAATCAAACGAGCCATACCCACTTCACTGGGATGCTTGAAGTAATTCCCATTCGTACTCACAAGGTAATTGTCACAACTCAACAGCTCCAGTAATGATTTTGAGATGTTATTTTTGCTGCCGTGATGTGGAACCTTAAACATATCTATCTGGAGGGGATCAGCTGCACTCGCCCCTAGTTGCGTAAGCTCCTGCTCCAGAAGATCCGAATGAGCGTCGCCCGACAGCAGCAATTTCTTACCCTTGTATTCCAGAATAAACGCGATGCTGGAACCGTTGGCGTTCGATGTGTCTTCGGTAAATTCTTCGGCAGCTAACTGATCGATGTTGAGATCACCTCCCCCAAAGGATTCATCATCGTCATCTTCAAAAACGTACTCTTCAATGCCGTACCCCGCCTTAAGTCCAGCTTTCTTACACTCTTTTTCCCATGTCGGCACGAGCTTTTCAAGCTTTTTTCGGTCGGGTGAAAGGAGTCTCAAACGGACATCGCCGAGCTCAATATTGTTTCTTGAGGAATCCTCATTCAGCTCGACCGCAAACCCATCGAAATGCTCATTCCAAGGCCACCCTTTGCCAAGCAGGAGCATACTGAGATCTTCGCCCATTCTGGCGCCAAACTCTTCGTCGTCATCTTCTTCCACGGCGACTATGGCTACATTGTTTAGGTGATCGTAGGTATTGAACCAGACGTTCTTTACAGGAAGATCGAATTCGGGGTCTTCTAATAATGCCAGCATCCCATCGATATGGTCGCGGTCCACATGGGTGATAACTACCAACTCCAGCTCACGAATATCACTCACAGCCAGATACTTCTTTAGGGCATTTCTATAGGTCCATGCGCGCCCGCCATCAATAAGAATGTATTTTCGGTTAGCGTCATCCCCATAAGACACAACCAGACAATCGCCTTCCTTGGCTGGCAACATCGTTATAGATAATTCATCCGGCATAGAACTCCACCTTCTCCTTAGGTTCTGGCTCTATCAAGGCCTTAAGATCCGGACCGTAAGTGGATATCGCGCTGAAATCCCATTTCTGAGCGACATTTACAGCAAGGAAAGGTTTGGTTGGATCCGTCTTACGAGCGATCGTTTCTAGGTTAGCCAGGCATTTCCCCGCTTGATCGTCACCCTCTCGCAGGAAATAACGCATTCCGTCCATCATCAACTTTAGTCCGAAAGTGAAATACGGTAACCCGCGCTTGTACCCGCGCATGAGTGCTTCATAGGATTTATCTGCATCACCTTCCCGCATCACAAAAAACTGCGCAGCGTTGATAATCGCGCCATCAGGCATCCACTCGAACCACATGTCCAGATTCTTAAGCCATTCTTTCCAATCATCCGAATCTCGTCTATATGCATTACCATCCTGGCCAAGTAGCAATAAATATCCCCCTATAGCCGCCTCGATTGGTCTCGATATTTTGGTAAACAGCATCTCTCGAGCGCGGCTGTAGGGGATTAAACGAGCAGCCTGATGAATCGCGCCCGCATTAACGTAGCCAAGAACATTGTTGATCAGCGGGTTGGCAACGGTAATTGTGTAGTCAAAAGCACGGCCCAACGATCTGACATCCAAAAGCAGTGATATCGCAGCTTCTTGTTCGTTCGCTGTCATCCAGGGAGTCGGTAGACAGATAAAGGTAGCACCCTGTTCAGTTTTCTGAACCAGGTAGTGTCGATCGATATCTACGCCTCTTTCGAAAACATGGGCACTTTTTTGTGCACCGCCCCCAATTAACCCCTGATGCACAAACTCAAACTTGATGTAACCATTCGTTTCTTTAGTGGCATACTGCAGCGACTCCAGATCACCAAGAAGATACTGAGCATCTTTTACCGAAAAGTCGCTATCTATTACCAGCGACAAGCTGTCAACATCGGAGTAACTGCTGCTAAATACGGGGATATCCCCGCTCACAAAGCTCAGTGCATAACCGTTTTCTGGGTCCTCCTGCAGCTCGAAATATGAAGGAATGGCATCTAGGGCAAAATCAGCCAACACCTCTTTTTTCGGATCGGCTTTTTCAGCGACATCGACAAACCTAGCGCCCTGCATCGCCTCCAATGCGGTGAACTCCTGAGGACCGCGATGCTCGATATGGAACAGTACATTAGACTCTACACCGTCAACAATTTTGAAGTCTTTAGTATCAATGCTCCCATCCGGGAGTGTTAACTGAATAAGGTAGCGGCCCGGCTTAGCGTTTTCTAGCTCATCCACCTCATCCATTTGATCACTCGCATAGTCCACCATCGTGACAGTGGTATCCGCGATATAGGTTGAACCGCCATCAGGTTCAATTCGATAAATCGATCCAACCAGACCCGCCTCGGCCTCCTGATCGTATAGAAGCGCTTGTGCTGCAACCTTAACAGTCATGGCTCCATCCTCAGCGGCACATTTATATAGGGAGGCATTGCGTAGCGCGCCTTTACCTCAGCTCTGCGGACGCCATCGGTAGCCTCAAAATCGTAGAGCACACAACTTGGAACCTCTACCAGCCACTCCTTTGGAGCGGGAGCTCTAGTCGCAATAACATTGCCATCTGCTTTGCAGGACAATGTAGCAGCATCGTTGTCGTTATTAGGATCGCACCCAACGTAAAAAGGCGTCATAGGTGTCGCCGATAACAAATGGAACTCAAAAGCTCCCTGCAATTCGCCGGCGGGTACCTTTGGTTTACCGGGTCGCTTCATCAGCCCCCAATGCAACCATTCCTGCAAGCGCCCAGTAGACACCCACCATTTGTCGTTGTCCAACATGTTATGGCTACCACAACCATTCAGCCCTCTAATTAGCTCCTCGGTAAAATGGCTGGTGTTGTTTTTGCGACCGTATGCGGCAGCACCTTCAATCGCTGCATAATAGACGCGAAAATCCCGACCGTCGGTATAGGGACGATTGGTGCTGTCCTGGACAAGAACCTGCCCATCGGCAGACGTATTCAGTACAACTTCCGAAACCTCCCGACAAGCATCGATAAAAAAGCACTGCTGTCTTGCTGCACACCGATTCATGCCGCGGTGAAACATTGAAAAATCTACTGCGCCGTCCATAGGAGTGATTTTACTCGCACCATAGTCTTCCAACAGTAACGAGGGTCCGACCATACCTCGCGCAACACCGTGCCCACAAAACCAGAACATTGCGAGATTTCCTTCACTGCCATCACACAGCAAATACCACTCATCCACCGCGGCTTTCAGGTTCGGATAGGTTGCGGCAACTGGCATTACCGGTGCGTCTAACCTCGCATTCTGATACGGCTGAATTTCCTTGCCGGATACGAGCAGGCTAACTGATGCCAAAGGTTTGGCGGGGTTGTTGAATTTATCCAGAAACCAATCGGCAATGGCATATGCCGACACCGGAGGCGATGAAAGCTGCCCCATCTCCCCATGCTCAACTGCAAGATTACCATCACCATCATTGAGATGTGGATAGTTACCCACACCAACCAAGAGTACATGGGTCGCTGGCTGGCCGCTGTCGATTAGCGCCTGGTTCCTATATACCAGCGCACTACACATAGTCTTCCCCTAATCCTATCAATTGAAATCGGTCTCGTGTTTACATCAGTTCCGGCGCATAGGTCGTGATGCGATGGTTTAGCAACCCCTGCGCATGCCGGTCGAGCACCAGTAATTCCGCGCTCTTAAGTTTTTTTAAATGAGTGCGGACGTTGGAGGCAAATACCGCATCACCAGGAGAAACCTCACCCAGTGAGCTGTCAATGGAAAACCACAGGGGTTTCGGACCCTGCTCACTCTTCCAAGAAAGCTCCAATCGCTTAAACTGCAACCCACGAACCTGCTCCATCAGAATTCCGATTGATTCCTTTATAACAATTGCTCCTGCTTCGGTTGGCTCATCCTCAATCACAAAGGGCTTACCCGCATCACTAACAATCGCGTAATCAAGATTATTACGCTCCACACGAAGCAGTGGGTTCACCCCTAGATTGTCATAGACACCACCGTCCGTAAGCGTCACATAGCCTTCAGCTGCTGCTGGGTATTCATCAGAATCAAGTTTCAGGGGCGGAAAAACCGGAGGAAAGGCCGATGATGCTGCTACTGCTTTGGCGATAGGAAAACTGTCAGCCGCGCTTACACCCATTTCGTGCTCACCCATCTCAGTGGGCTTGGCGTCGCCAGCGACAAAGAAAAACATATTGCCCGTGGCCATGTTGGTTGCATTGAGATAAATTCGCGGGCCATCACTAAGCGCATTCAGCGTTTTATCGCCAAATAGATCCCGTTTATAGGTTCTGGCAAGCTCATCCAAACGAGTTGTAAAGGGATTTAGTGCGCCAATCAGCGCCGATGATACTGCGATAGACCGGGTTGCTAGATACTCGTGAAGGCGATCCAACGCAGAGTCGTCACCCCAGTTGGCGGCTAAAAATGCACCAGCGATACTGCCGCCACTAACACAAGTTAGCAGGTCGATCTTCCAAAGAAGATTCATTTGCTGAAGCTTGCGAAAAACACCCAAATGAAACGCAGCAGCACGAAAACCGCCACCAGACAAAGCAAGCCCCACTCGCTTTTCCACACCCTCTACCGCAACAGTCATGTCACTCCCTCACTTTTTCTTCTAGCTCAGAAACGTCAAGTTCACCGGGAATGGGCGAAGACACCCTTTGCTCGAAATTATTAGTTTTGAACCATCCCTGTTCAGTTACGCGCAGCACCCCAATGACTACTAGGCTATCACATTTTCGGATAGGGACGTAAGTCAGCCTAAATAAACTCTCACCCCACCCCCCAAATAAATTAAAGTAACCTGAAAGATTCTTTGGCCGTTCTCCTCCTCTGAAACATTGAATATGAGCAGCCGTTTCACCCAATGTTTAGATATCGGGCAATTGATTAAAACGTTAGCATTGGCCCGGGATATTTAGAAAGTAATTGGCACTAATTTCCTTTATCTTTGATTTTATTGAACATTGAAATACAGGCACCCTCCAGCTAGGAGATAAGGTGACAGTTAACTTATCTCTTTATCATAACAGCAATGAAATAAGTAAACTGTCACCATAATTCCACCATAATTCCACCATAATTCCGATGACCAGACCCGGGAATGTGGATTGTAAGACCTGGCCCCCTGAATGGGGCTTGACTCCCCTGCTGCATCATGAATAAATAATTGCTAAGGCAGTTTATAGATAACCATCGCAAGCCACTGATTAATATGGCATTATGATGGCGCGCCTGGAGAGATTGTGCCGGGCATCCCTGCCCGCCACCCCTGCGGGGCCGCGCTGGCGCGCGTCCAAAATCGCTCCCGGCGATTTTGTCGAACTCCGGGGGCTTCGCCCCGGAGTCTTATCTGGCGCCAAGCCCGCCATCCATTAAAAAACCCCGCTTTGCGGGGCTTTTTAATGGATGGCGCGCCTGGAGAGATTCGAACTCCCGACCGCTCGGTTCGTAGCCGAGTACTCTATCCAGCTGAGCTACAGGCGCTTAATTTTGAAGGCGCGATTTTACGGATATTTACTTCATTATGCCAGTGAATTTGATCAGCA
>JAAGZL010000217.1 GCA_024206335.1 Gammaproteobacteria bacterium | reverse complement strand
GGGGCCCAGATGCTGCTTATCGGGCGGGCCGAAACCCCGAAATCGTTCGCACGTGCGAACACTTTTATAGAATTGCAGATGTCCAGCTACTGCTGATCGGGTGGGTCCAGGCCCCAAAATCGTTCGCACGTGCGAACACTTTTCTGGAATTACAGGGGGCGAGGGCTGCTGATCGGATGCGTCCAACCCCCAAAATCGTTCGCACGTGCGAACACTTTTTCAGAGAGTGAAAATGTATAAACGTATTGACCTGTGTTGTTATATTACTCCTAGTAATCATAGTAATAACTATCCATGATTTCAAATAATGTTATTTTGCTGTTTTGTAGCTCTTTATAGGTGTTATGGGTGGGTATGTTGCGCAGTCGCTGTAGTGATGAACTGGAGCAATCGTTTACCGCTTTGGCCAAGCACCGGGGTCTGACGCCGAGTGCGTTATTACGCTCGATGGCCGAAGAGATTGTGCTAAAGGAAACGGGTGTGGTTGATACGCCCGCTAATGATTTTGAAGCGAAGGCCAAAACGGTGAGCACGCGGATTACCGACCGGGAAGCGAAAAGGATGGGGGACATATTGGCGGCGGAACATAAATCGACCTCGGTCTTTCTGCTGGCCCTGATTCGTGCCCGGCTGAATAAAGCGCCGCATTTTGCTAAAGAGGAACTGACGGCCTTGCGAGAAGCGACTCGGCAGTTGCAGGCGGTGGGGCGGAATCTCAACCAGGTAATGAAAGCCATCCACGGTGGGCTTGTACGTGATCCGCTGGATGGGGCGTTTATTGCGGAATGTCAGTCGTCGGTGAAAGCTGTAGGTAGCCACGTTGACCGGTTGATTGCCCGTAACTTGCAACGGGATTTACTGTAATGGCAAGTGAGTTATTTGAAGACCGCTTGCGCGGTCAGATTAACCGAACTGGGAAGCTTCGGCCGCTGCGTGTCAGTGAGGCGTACCGCAACGCGAAGGGTTACGGACAGGCGATACTGAAAGTCTCCAGCTATGCCAAAAGTCTGAAAGGGGTGCGGGACCATTTGCAGTACATTGCTCGTGAGAACGAGTTGCCACTGGAAGATCCGCAGGGCAATGTGCTGTCGGATCGAGGAGAGGTTGAGGATATTCTGGAGCACTGGTTCGCGGATGCGGACCGCCGCAAGAATGCCCGCATGACAGTGAATATTATATTGTCGGCACCGGCCGGGTCTGACCGGGAAGCCGTGCGGGCGGCGGTGCGTGATTTTGCCCGTAGCCAGTTCAGTGAAAATCATGATTATTTGTTTGCGATTCACAATGATACCGATCACCCGCATGCCCATTTATCGGTGAAGCTGCGGGGCTATGACGGCCAGAAGTTGCGACTGGGCAAGCAGGAGTTGTTTGACCTGCGCTCCCGGTTTGCGGAAAGCTTGCGCGAGCGGGGTATCCAGGCGGTGGCGACGAGCCGTGCTAGTCGGGCGGTGGGCACCAAGGGAGATAACCTGGCCATTACCAAGATGAAAGAGTCCATTGCCAAGGGTAAAACGGATGAACGCTTATGGACCATTGAGTCGGCAGCCAAGGAGGCAATAGCGACTGCCGAAGAACCCATTCACGGTCCCTGGGAGCAGGCGATGCTGGCACGGCATGCGCAAGTACTGAGCGAGTACGGTGTCATGGTCGAAGCCCTGCGGACCAGTAAAAACACCGAGCACCATGCAATGGCTGATACGATTGAGGGTTATGCGAAGGCGCTGACACCGCCGCAATCGCGACGGCAGCAGTTTGCCCAGCAGTATCGGGCGCAAGTGGCGGGTGTGAGCACGGCGGTTCCGTCCATAGCGGATCAAGAGCCGGCTGATCGAGAGCGCTAAGGGACTGGGTGAGGGGAGGGTGGTGATCGAATGATTATTTGTTGGGTTCTCTCTATAGAAGGAAGACTTCAATGGCGATGACATTGAACCCGGCGGCGGTGGCAATGCGCCGTCAGCTACGGGAGCGCTATCTGGCCAGTGCTCGGTTGGAGGGGATCGAACCCCCGGACCAGGTATTGGCAATGTTTGACCTGATGGATGAAGAAGGCTGGGACACGGACCAATGTATACGTTTTATCAAGGCACTGTATACCGATGGTGGCAACCTCCAACCCTGAATCATCAAAAGCCGACTATACCCCAGCGGATGGGGTGGTTGACCCGTACAGTTATCGTGGTTCATGGGTACTGAAGAATGCCTTTGATATTCGGGATCGTGGTGAGCTGGAGTTACTGGAAGGTACGTTGAGTGCCGTCAGAGCTGGCGATGGGATGCCTGCCGGTGACTTTGATTATGCGCACCTGAAAGCGATTCATCACCACCTGTTCCAGGACCTCTATGACTGGGCGGGGGATGAGCGGACCATTGTCACGGCCAAGCGGGCGAATCAGTCGTCGTTTCCTGCCCCCGGCATGATAGCCCCGGCGCTGGACCAGACCTTCGACCAGTTCAAGGCCGATAATCACCTGAAAGGTTTAACGCAACCACAGTTTGCCGAGAAGGTGGCCAACCTGTTACTCGACATCAATGCGGCGCATCCTTTCCGGGAAGGGAATGGCCGGTCGATGCGGGAATTCGCCAACCTGGTGGCCAATAATGCCGGGTACGAGGTTGACTGGGCGGCGGTGGATAAAGACCGCTGGAACGAGGCGAGTGTGGCGCACTCTTATGGCAATAGCGAACCCATGCAGACCTTAATGACAGAAGTGGTGGTGACACTGGAACAGGCGCAAGCGCCCGATAGCCTGGTTAACAAGTTAGGCCGTAAAGCCTACACGGCAGCGCAATTGAAAACGCTGTACCCCGAATTGATAGCAGTGGCGCAACAATTGGCGATGCAGGAGCAGGTCGAGCAAGCGGAGGGACAACGCCGTCAGGCGGCCCATGCATTTTTACGATTACCGCCCGATAAAGCGGTGAGTCAATTTCCGGGGTTGAGTAAGCACTATACCATCTGGGATAAAGCCAAGGCGCATGCGGGTGAACGTTATCCCCCTGGTAGTTCGTCCCATACCCAGTTTCTGGAAACTATGAAACGGCGGCTGGTGTATGGCATTATCGGTGTCCCCGATCCTGAGCGGCAACGCCAAGGGCATCCTGCAGAGCGCGGGGCATCGGCGGAGCCGGAGCGATAGCAATCGTGTATGCGTCATTTAGGAACGTGCATAAAACAACCTGGACAATCTATGGGTCAATCTGGAAAATATAGAGAAACAGCAGCCAGGCATAACACAAAAAAATGCTCAAACCCTATACGCAAGAAACAGAACTACAGATGCAAGAATTTCACTCTCGGTTGACGGAAAAGAACCGACGCTTATACGCCGGTGTTGAGGCATCAAAATTACCGCATGGTGGCATCAGGTATATTTCCACACTTTTCAATTGCTCTCGAAGTACGGTTTTACGTGGAATCGAAGAGCTGGAACATGAAGATACGGTGGGGCTTCATCGTGATAGGAAGGCCGGGGGAGGCAGGGTAGCTTTAGTAAAGAAGCACCCTGAGATTGATGTGGTTTTTCTAGATATTTTAAAAAACCATACCGCTGGTGATCCAATGGATGAAAAAGTAAAATGGACAGATTTAACTTGCGCAGAAATATCTGATTTTTTAGACAAACAGGGATTTAAAGCAAGCCGTAATATTGTTC
>JAAGZL010000216.1 GCA_024206335.1 Gammaproteobacteria bacterium | reverse complement strand
CCGCGCAGCGGTTTAGTTCAACAGTTGATTATGACGCTGGCACCAATATTGAGTTATGCCGCTGGCACCAATATTGTAATATGCCGCCAAATGTTCTATATATGTTCTCATGTGGGTTATTAAAACATAAGGAGCTGGTTTCCACATGGGTTCTATAAAACAGCCAAGTGAGGCTAAAGTTGAAAAATTTTGGGTGCGTTACATCGACGTGCTTAAACTGTTCCGCATACCTGAGCGTGCTATCCCCTGGTATCGAAAGCATGCTCAGGCCTTTATTGACGACCATTCTGGCACTCGTTTGCAGGAGCATACAACAGAATCCCTGCAACTTTGGCTGGAAACGCTGGGTAGAAACGACAGAATCGATGACTGGGTGTTTCGTCAGAAGGTAGATGCCATGCGCCTGTTGTTCTGCCACCTGTTGCAGCTTGGCTGGGCTAAATCCTTTGACTGGGAGCTTTGGTCCGCTGGTGCAAAATCTCTTGGCAATGATCATCCAACGGTAGCACGCAACTATGAGATGATTGACCAGAGTATTGAGAATTCGAAGAATTATCTTGGAACAAGTTATCCTGAGATATACCGCAAATTTCTTATTGCCGTGCGGATTCCTGACTATTCCATCAACACCGAAAAAAGCTATCTCAGCTGGATTATTCGATTCCTTCGCTTTCATCCTGAAAGACTTCCTTATAGTTGTTCTGAATCAGAAGTTGCTTCCTTTTTAGAACATTTGGCCTTAAAACGCAAGGTTGCCAGTGCCACCCAGGCACAGGCCTTGAATGCCCTTGTGTTCTTTTTTACCCGGGTGCTGGAGAAACCCCTGGGTGAGATAGGGCCTTTCAAGCGTCCAAAACAGCCAAAACGCATCCCGACGGTCTTGAGTCCAAGTGAAATTGATTCCATATTTACTCATCTCCATGGCACAACCGGCCTGATGATACACCTGATGTACGGTACCGGAATGCGGGTTATGGAGTGTGTGCGGTTGCGCATTAAAGACCTGGACTTCGAATATCGTAATATCGTGGTACGACAAAGCAAAGGTAAAAAGGACAGGTCAGTACCCATGCCGGAGATCCTGATTGAACATCTGCACCGGCAAATCAGATTCGTAAAGGAGCAACATAGTGGGGATACAGCCGCGGGGGTTGGCACGGTCTACATACCAGAGGCCCTATCCAGGAAGTATCCTAATGCCAAGAGCGAGTTACGCTGGCAGTACCTGTTTCCTAGCAGCCGCATTGCACGTGACCCACGTTCAAACACAGCCCGCCGTCATCACATCCATCAAACCGTAATTCAAAAGGCCATTAAGATAGCGACTGATAAGGCTGGGATCCGCAAGCGGGTAACCAGCCACACCATGCGTCACTCATTTGCAACCCATTTACTGGAATCCGGATCTGACATCCGCACGGTACAGGAACTTCTGGGTCATACAGATGTATCAACCACCATGATCTATACCCATGTGGTTGGTAGAGGCGGCCAGGGCGTCAGAAGCCCTCTGGATGGATTGCATCGACCTCCAAGGTTATAGGCCTGTTCATAATATACGTCTGTGCACAATTGGTTTAAGCATCGAAGGTTAAACATGATAAGTGAGCTAATTTGGATCAACCCACGATAGTTATTAACCCATGTTCATGGTTTGGGGTCTGAACCTGTCTTGGACGACATCTGCCCACCGTTAACAAACCGCCGGTATGCCTCCCTGCCGTTCTCTACCAGCATATAGTTTACCGGTACCAGCAGCAGGGTGATGAAGGTGGCGAACAATACGCCAAAGCCGAGGGACACGGCCATGGGTACCAGGAACTGAGCCTGGGTTGACTGCTCAAACAGCAGCGGCATCAGACCCATAAAGGTGGTAAGGGAGGTGAGCATCACCGGACGAAAACGCGCCACACCCGCCTTGAGTATGGCCTCTCTAACACCCATCTGTTCGGTGTGCTTGTTGATGTAGTCCACCAACACCAGGCTGTCATTAACCACAATCCCCACCAGGGCCATCATGCCCAGCAGGCTCAGCATGGTCAGGTCCATACTCATCAGCCAGTGTCCTCCCAGGGCTCCAATGGCGCCAAAAGGGATGATAGACATAACGATGAATGGCTGCGCATATGACTTGAACGGTATGGCCAACAGCGCATAGATAACAAACAGCACAAACAGCAGACCCATACCCATGGAACCGAACGACTCGCGCTGCTCCTTGGCCTCCCCTTCCAGCTTGTAGTTGATGCCTGGATACTGCACCATCAGCTTGGTCAGATAGGCGTTCAGGTCTTCCTGGATCAGGACCATGTTGGCCTTGGCCTTATCGATATCGGCCGTGACCTTCACCGTGCGATAACGATTGATACGGATAATAGAGTTCGGGCTCTTGCCTGGCCTGAGTTCCACCACCTGCCCCAGGGGCACGCTCTGCCCACTACTGTTGGTTATGCGCTGATCAGCCAGGTTGAATACCGATCGCCGCTCCGATTTTGGGTAACGCACCATCACCCGGATATCATCACGCCCGCGCTGGATCCGCTGCACCTGGAACCCGAAAAAACCGTGGCGTATCTGGCTCAGGATCTCACTGCGGGTAAAGCCCAGGGCGTGGGCCTCATCCTTGAGCTCTACATGCAACTCCTCCTTGCCATCAGAGAAACTGTCTTCGATATCAAATACATCCGGGTATTGGCGCAGGTACTCCTTGGTCTTGTCTGCCACCTCGGACAGGGTGGAAAAATCATTGCCGGAAAACTGCACATCTATGGGATCTGAGGTATGCCCGATCTCGGCCCTGAAGGTAAGTGATTCAACCCCGGGCAACACCCCGATCATCTCCCTCCACTCCCGCACCAATTGGGAACTGGTGACGGATGACTCACGATCCTCCGGTGGCACAATCTCAAATATCACCCGGCCGGTATGGGCACCCGAAGTGCGAAAACCACCGGCTCCGGTGGTGGACTGAACATTCAGGATCAGATCTCCCACTTCACCATCCCGGTATTTCTCCTTCAGCACAAAGGCAGCATCGGTGATCTTGCGGATATAACCGTCGGTAACCTCAAAGCTGGTCCCGGTAGGCATGGTAAGAGCGGCCCGGGCCAGCTCACTCTGCACCCGGGGGAAAAAGGTAAACCTGGTCCAGCCGGTCATAATAAGTGAAACCATCAGCAGCAGGACACCGCTGAATATAATGATAGTGCTCCACTTATAGTTCAGCACCACCTTCAATAGCGGATGATAGTACTTGAGGATTGCACGCTCAAAGCCATCTGCAAACCGCTCCTGAAACCTTTCCAGCCAGTTCTTGTTGTTTTGCTCCGCACGTAGTCGTATGTGCTTGAGGTGTGCCGGCAGCACAAACTTGGACTCGATCAGGGAGAAGATGAGGATGGGGATCACGACAATGGAGATCTGGGCAAACAACAGGCCACGTCGCCCCTCGATAAAGGCCAGGGGCAGGAAGGCAGCAATGGTGGTAAAGATGCCAAAGGTGACGGGAACGGCAACCTCTCGGGTACCCTTGATGGCCGCCTCCAGACCATTCTCAGCATGGCGCAGATGGGTGTATACATTCTCCCCGGTAACAATGGCGTCATCCACCACTATGCCCAGCACCAGCAGAAAGGCGAACAGACTGATGATGTTCATGCTTACATCAAATAACGGCATGGCCACGAACGCCCCCATGAAACTGACCGGGATGCCGACAAACACCCAAAAGGCGATGGAGGGCCGAAGAAACAGGGTAAGCAGCAGCAGTACCAGGGCACCACCCTGAACGGCATTATTCACCAGGGTCTGCAGGCGCTTCTTTACAATCTTGGAATGGTCACGCCACACGTTCATCTCCACGCCCTGCGGCAGGCTGGTCTGACGTCCCTTCACATAGTCCATCACCTTGTCGGCCACGGCTATGGCACTCTGATCACCCACCCGATACACATCCACGAAGGCGGCCAGCTTTCCATTAAAGCGGCTGCGCAGGGAGGTCTCTTCAAACCCATCTGTGACCTGTGCCAGATCCTTTACCTGCACCAGGCTTCCATCCGGGCGGGTGAGTACCACTATATTTTCAAACTGCTCCCGGTCATACGCCTTGCCCTTGGACCGGATCAGTATCTCGCCACCCTCAGCCTTGATATTGCCTGCGGATAAATCCTGGGCACTCTTGGCAATGGTCTCCGCTACCTGCCGCAGTGAAATAGTGTACTGACGCAGCCGCTCCTCTGATACCTCAATGGCGATCTCGTAGGGTCGCACCGAATCCAGTTCAACCTGGGTTATACCCTGGATGCGCAACAGGTCATCCCGCACCTGTTCAGTCAGGATGCGGATCTCTTTCTCGGAATATGGCCCGGCTATGGCTACGGAGATCACCTCACGACGCAGGGTCAACAGGTTGACCACCGGCTTCTCTGCTTCCGCTGGAAAGTTATTGATGGCATCCACCCGACCCTTTATGTCGGACAACAACTCACGCGGATCATAGTCCGAGTCAATCTCTATGCCGATGCTTGCAGTGCCCTCAGCCGAGCGACTGGTGATCTCAACGATACCTTCCAGATCCTGCACCGCCTCTTCCACCAGGATGGCAACGCTCTGTTCCGCATCTTCCGGGGTGGCGCCGCGCAGGGATATACTGACGTTGACCTGCTCTGGCTCCAGGGTTGGAAACACCTCCATGGGGATATGCTTGGCCAGGGAGAGCAACCCCATCACAAGCAGGCTCGCCATCAACAGGTTTGCAGCGACGTGGTTGCGTGCAAACCAGGCAATCATCTTCCCTGACCCTTCTTGCCCGATCCTGTTTCAGACGACTCACCTACCATCATGCCCGGCCCAGGTTTAGCCGGGTCATTTTGTTGTTTTACCCGTGTTCCACTACTGACCCGTCCCAAGGGAGTAAGCACCAGCTGTTCTCCAGCGCTTAGCCCATGTTTGATCAGGGACTCACGGCTGTTTTGCCAGGCGATCTCAATCTCTCTGCGTTCCAACACCCCGCCCTTATACAGATAGACATAGCTGCCCTGATAGATGGCGGCATTGGGGATGACCATGGCATCGGCTATGGTCTTGCCCTCTATCTCAGCAGTGACATACTGCCCAATCTTCAACGGGCGGCGCTTGCTGTCATCAATGGCGTATGGGCGATCAATCTGTGCCGTTACAAACAGCTGCTGGCTCTGTTCATCAATGGCACCTGCCGCCCGCACCAGCACCGCCTGCCACTGCTGTGCCTTGGTACCAAGCCGATTAATGATCCTGGCCACCGCCAGGTTTGCATTTGCACCACCGCTGGTATTGCTCCGTTCCGGCAAATCGATAAATGGCAGCTCACTGTTCTTGATTGGCAACCGCACCTCAACCAGATCGGTGGCGTATATCTTGGCCAGGACCGTATTGGCGGATATCACATCACCAATATCAGAACCCTTGGAGAGAATACGCCCGGGGTACGGGGCACGAATCTTGGTGCGTTCAACATCCAGTCTGGCCTGCTCCAGTTTTGCCTTGGCGGCCGCGATCTGGGATTTCGCCGCGGCCAGCTGTGGGATATGCAGAGCGAAGTCTGTTGCAGGACCCTGGTTATGCAGTGTCTTGCGATCATTGATGGCCTGGTCAGCCAACACCTGCTCCTCAGCATAGCTAACCTTGGCCTTGGCCAGCTCCGCTGCGGCTATCTTCACCTGAATCAGGTAGTCACGCGGGTCAATGCCGACCAGCACCTCCCCCTCTTGGAAAAAGCCACCATCGCGAAAATTGGGGCTCACCTCAATGATCTGACCGGACACCTGCGCCACCAGTTGCCCCTGGGTGCGTGGCTCTATACGGCCAAACGAGTTTATAACCACCCGGTACTGTTGCGACTCGACGGTCTTGGTTTGCACCGAGATCACCGGGACTGGCGGCAGAGAACGTTTTCTGGCATCGGGCTTATAGTAGACAACAAGGGAGATAGTACCCGCAAAGAACAGGAGCAGAAAAAGTGGGAGAAACCTTCGCATATTCATATACTATTAATATGTGTTGTTACGGCCAGTTAAGATTTTCGGTTATCTTACCAATGGACTTCTATTCTCGATAGTGGTTCATCCACCCAGGGGGCTTTTGTCATCTAACCGGCACGGATCTGGTTGTAGTTGAGAACTACAACAGCAATGTGATTGAAACTGGCCGGCGTAACTACCAAGCCCGGCATCAGGTCAGGAGAAAGAGTAACTCTTGATCCTGAGACTCACTGCAACAAATTATTTTCGTCTAGCCAGCATGTTGCGTGGCGCGGTGGATGCGGATGTTAAGCATCCTGATGGTTGCATTCATAGCAGCGAACACCTGATTGGAGTGAACCCCCCTGGTCTTGAGGCTGCCGGATTCATCCCACCAGGTGATAGTGCACTCGGTAAGGGCATCGGTCTTGCCGCCCTTGGGGATACGCACCTCATAATCGAGCAGTTGCGGCATAAGGATAGCGTTCTGCTCCAGGATCTTTTTCATGGCGCTGATAAAGGCATCAAAGCCACCATTGCCGATGCCGGCCGAGAGAAATTCCTCATCGCCAATGCGTACCCGAATGCTACAGGTCGATTCAAGCTTGAGCCCACTGGTTACCGAGCAGTTGATAAGTTCCACATGCTTATAGTCTTTGCTCTCCAGCACCTCGGCGATGATAAACGGCAGGTCCTCAGAGGTAATGCTCTCTTTTGAATCCCCCAGCTCAACCACCCGTGCCAGGACCTTTTTCAGATTGTCATCGGAAAGGGATATATCCATCAGCTCCAGATTCTTCTGCAACGACGCCTTGCCGCTCATCTTACCCAGGGCATAGCTGCGGCGCCGGGCAAACCGTTCCGGGGAGAGGCGCGTTTCGTACAGGCCGGCCTTTTTGTCGCCATCGGCATGAATGCCACTGGTCTGGGTAAAGACATCGGCACCCACGATGGGGGCATTATCCGCAATGCGCTTGCCAGAGAAATTCTCCACCATCTGACTCAGGCGCACGATGTGGGATTCATCGATACAGAGATCTATACCCATAACATCCTTTAGCGCCACCGCCACCTCCGGCAGGGATGCATTACCGGCCCTCTCACCCAGACAGTTTATGGTGCAGTGGATGGAGCTGATTCCCGCCTTCACCGCCATAAGCGAGTTGGCCGTAGCCAGCCCATAGTCGTTGTGGGGGTGAAAATCAAAGTTGGCATAGGGAAAACGTTGGATCATATCGGTGAGACTGGCGTACACCTGCTCCGGTGTAAGCACCCCCAAAGTATCGGGCAACATGTAGTGCTCAATATCCAGGCTGGAGAGGCCATCCATCAGGGCATAGACATACTCCGGGTCATCATTGTAGCCATTGGACCAGTCCTCCAGATATACGTTTACCGCCAGCCCCTTCTCTTTGGCATAGCCTACGGTCTGGCGAATATCATCCAGATGCTGTTCCAGGCTCTTGCGCAACTGATGGTCACAATGTTTTTTGCTACCCTTGGTCAGCAGGTTGATCACCCTGCCACCGGCCTCGGAGATCCAGTCGACACTGGCAGTTCCATCCACAAACCCAAGCACTTCAACCCTATCCTGCAGCCCCTTGGTCTCGGCCCACTCCAGGATGGTCGCAACCGCATCTTTTTCACCCTCAGAGATACGGGCGGATGCGACCTCAACCCGGTTAACCCTGAGCTGTTCCAGCAGCGCCTTGGCGATGTTCAGCTTTTCGGCCGGGGAAAACGAGACCCCCTGGGTCTGTTCACCATCGCGCAGGGTGGTATCAACAATATTTACACTGCTACATCCGTTACTCTTCATCTGTCTGCCAGGGTCTGTTGCATAAAATTCTTGATCACGTCGCCATCTGCATCCAGCAGTGCGCATCTGGTCTCTTTTTCCATCAATCCCTGTAGTGATGGTGGTGGCTCGGCCTCAACCCCTATCGCCTGTTTAACCGCATCACCAAACTTGGCGGGATGGGCCGTGGCCAGACATACCGCCCCCGGGATCCCCTCTGCCGCCTTCACCCCAACCGCGGTGTGGGGGTCCAGGATATATTTACTGTATCTATAGGTGGCGCGTATCTGCTCCAGGGTCTCGGTTTCACCCACCGCCCTGGCCTGAAACAACTTGCGTACCCGCTGCTGTTTCTCCTCAGACACCTCCATCCTGCCGTCACGTGCCATGCCTTCCATCAGCTCCCGCACCTTGGCCGCATCCTCGTCCATCAGATAGTAGAGGTAACGCTCAAAATTGGATGATATCTGAATATCCATGGAGGGACTCACAGTATGGTGGACATCAAGCGCCTCGTACACGCCGCTGTTTACAAAACGGCTGAGTATGTCATTCCGGTTGGTGGCCAGTACCAACTGTTCCACTGGCAGCCCCATGCGCTTGGCGATGTAGCCTGCGAATATATCACCGAAGTTTCCGGTGGGAACGGAAAAGGTAAGCCTGCGCTTGGGGTTGCCCTCGGTTACCCGGCCCCAGGCATAGAAGTAGTACACCACCTGGGCCAGGATCCGCGCCCAGTTGATGGAGTTGACCGCGCCCAGGCTGTACTCATCCTTAAACTCCAGGTCATTGAACAGTTGCTTGACGATACTCTGCCCGTCATCAAAGGTACCCTTGATGGCAATGTTGTGAACATTGTCATCCAGCACCGTGGTCATCTGCCGCTCCTGGATGGGCGATACCCGCTGGTGGGGATGCAGGATAAAGATATCGATCAGTTTCTGCCCACGCACCCCGTAGATAGCAGCCGATCCGGTATCACCAGAGGTGGCCCCCAGGATATTCAGACGGCCCCCATTACGCTCCAATAGCAGTTCGAACAGGTTACCCAGAAACTGCAGCGCCACATCCTTGAAGGCGGCAGTTGGGCCGTGGAACAGTTCCAGAATATGCATATCACCCACTTTGACCAGTGGGGTGATCTCCTCATGGGCAAAGCTGGCATAGGATCTCTCAATCAGACCGGTCAACTCCTCGCGGTCGATGTCATCCCCTACATATGACAGCATCACCTCAACCGCCAATTCCTGAAATGAGAGGCCGGCCCACCGCTTGAGTGTGTCTGCATCAACCGATGGAATAGTCTCAGGAAGCAGCAGACCACCATCGGTAGCCAGCCCCATCATAACGGCCTCAGAAAAGCTGATTGGTTCCACACCACCACGGGTACTTATATAGCGCATCTTGTTCAGGTCCTTACCCTATTTGCCTTAGCAATAAGCGGTCGAGTATATCAGTTATTGCCGCTTGGTTGATCTGCTCAGCCACGCAGGCGGTATGGTCTAAATATCTATTAACCTGGCCCCATAATATGAAGGGTTCAGGTTATTATTGCTCTATTGGAAAAACTGACACCGTGGTGTTGCCCGCATCCGCCAGAATGGCCAATACCCGGTCACGCCAGGCCGCAGTAAACGCCTGTTGTACTGCCTGATCACCACTCCCCTGCATCAATAATTGCAGGTTGCTGCCCATGGCAGGGTCCGCCGGAATGGAAGATGGATCATAATTGACGCCGACCTTCTCACCACTATCTCGCCGTTCAAACACAAATGGCGCCAGACCCTGGGTACCGGGCAAGAATTTCATCAGGCCAGAACGGGCAAAGCGTCCACCCAAACCGTGAAAGCCGTTATCCGCAGCAGCACCGGTAAGCAGGGTAAACACCTGAGTGATGGGTCCGGTCACACCCTGGTCCTGGGCATCATGGATGGTTATGGCTATATCACCCCGCTGCGGGGTCTCTTCTCCATACAACTCCCGCAGGGCACACACCGTCATCAGGAAGGCCCCGGCCACGGTGGGACAGGCGTGTCCTGACAGCTTGGCCGCATCATCAAAGGTGTAGCTGAAACGACCATCACCGGCCCCGAGCAATTCTGCCAGTGGGTCGTAAAGAGTTATGCTCAAATCCTGTGGAAACATGCTAGTCATCTATAACCTTTTTTTCGGTTTTCTCTTCTGTTGTTTGCTACGCACACCCCGCTTCGGAATGACGCGACTACTACTTCTTTTAGGGCGTGACCCGGCCTTACCACCGGTACCCGCCGGTTGAAACGATGGTATCAGGTGCTTTTTACCATTGCCGATCAGATCGGCCCGACCCATATCTTTCAGGGCCTCACGCAACAGCGGCCAGTTCTCCGGATCATGGTAACGCAGGAACGCCTTGTGCAGTCGGCGCTGGCGCATACCCCTTACCGCAGACACCTGCTCTGATCCACGCCTTACCTTGCGCAGTGGGTTATAGCCACTATGATACATGGCCGATGCCAGGGCCAACGGCGTGGGCAGAAATGCCTGCACCTGATCCAGCCTGAAGTTGTTCTGTTTCAGCCAGATAGCCAAGTTCAACATATCCCCATCCGAGGTGCCGGGGTGAGCCGCGATAAAGTATGGAATCAGGTACTGCTCTTTCCCCGCCTCTTTGGAAAATTTCTCAAACAGTTTCTTAAACTTGTCATATACGCCTATCCCGGGCTTCATCATCTTATCCAGCGGACCACTCTCGGTATGCTCCGGGGCAATCTTCAGATAGCCACCCACATGGTTGGTCACCAGTTCCCTGATGTATTCGGGATCGCGCACCGCCATGTCATAGCGCACGCCGGAGGCGATCAGCACCCGCTTGATACCAGGCAGCTTACGTGCACGCCGATAGAGAGTGATCAGGGATTTGTGATCGGTGCTCATATATTTGCAGATATCCGGGTAGATACAGGAGAGCCGGCGACAGGATTCCTCCACCTTCGGGTCACGGCAGCGCAGGTTATACATGTTGGCAGTGGGGCCGCCAAGATCAGATATGGTTCCGGTAAAACCGGGTACGCTATCGCGGATGGTTTCGATCTCGCGGATCACCGACTCCTCGGAGCGATTCTGCACGATGCGCCCCTCATGTTCGGTAATGGAACAGAAGGTGCAACCGCCAAAACAACCGCGCATGATGTTGATGGAAAACCGAATCATCTCCCAGGCCGGGTTCTTGGCATCACCATAGGCCGGATGTGGCCTGCGGGTATAGGGTAGCTCGTAGATGTGGTCCAGCTCTTTGGTTTCCATGGGCAACGGTGGTGGGTTCAGCCACACATCCCGCTTGCCGTGGCGCTGAACCAGGGGACGGGCGTTGCCGGGATTGGTCTCCAGGTGGAATATGCGGGAGGCATGGGCATACACCTGCTGGTCACTCACCACCTGATCATAGGATGGCAGCCGCACAACAAAACTCGAACGCTCTATCTCCTTAGGGCGGTGCTGAAAACTCACCAGCTGTGAACCACGCCCAGAGCCGGTCTGGTCATCCAGGCTAGTAGAGTCTATCTCCACCCATTCCTCAGGAATATCTGACCGCATGAACCCGGTGCCGCGCACATCCCTGATCTCGGACACCTTCTCCCCCGCCGCCAGACGGTGCGCCACCTCCACCAGGGCCCGCTCTGCATTGCCGTATATCAGGATATCCGCCTTGGAATCAGGCAGGATAGAGCGGCGCACCTTATCCGACCAGTAATCATAATGGGCAATGCGGCGCAGACTGGCCTCAATACCACCGATTATCACCGGTACACCCTTATAGGCCTCACGAGCGCGCTGGGCATAGACCACTACGGAACGATCCGGCCTTTTGCCACCCGCGCCATCCGGGGTGTAGGCATCGTTGGAACGGATGCGTCGATCCGAGGTGTAACGGTTGACCATGGAGTCCATGTTGCCAGCGGTAATCCCAAAGAACAGATTTGGTCTGCCCAGAACCCGAAACGGATCGGCCGACTGCCACTCCGGTTGCGAGATAATGCCAACCCTGAATCCCTGGGCCTCCAGCAGACGCCCGATCAGGGCCATGCCGAAGCTGGGGTGATCAACATAGGCATCACCTGTAACAATAATAATATCGCAGCTATCCCATCCCAGCTGCTCCATCTCCTGCCGTGACATGGGCAAGACCGGAGCCACACCAAAACGTGCGGCCCAATACTTGCGGTAAGAGAATAGATTTTGGGGAGACTGCATATGACTATGTGGATTGTTCTGGCAGAAGCGGTAAATATACAGAAAACCAAAGTAGAATTAACTAGACCAAGCGGCCATAGTAGCAGATCTATTACCTGAATTGTCTATTCTAAAGCGACAGATACCTAAGATTTAGCCCAGCTACAACACAAGCACTAGGAATATTATTCCCATCACCATGCCTGAATTAAATCGGAAGAGAACAGATAACTCATAGCGAGATACAGGTATAGACTTGAAGTCGAACGGCATACACCAACTCACATGCCCCACAAACTTATTGATATTTACCTTATAAATCAGTAGATAACAGAATACGCCAACCACATGATGCCATAAATAACAAACTGTTCATAATTGATGGGTCAGGCCTGGACAGTAATACCACTATCAATCTGACATCCATCTATTTATTAAGACCAGCTCCAGTCGTAACCCTCTAAAGTTATCCCACATACTGCCGATAAATCGCGTGAGAAGCGGAAATCAAGTGACTTTAAATTCTAAACTAGGCTCTATATTTTAGATGCAACACCATTTCCACTAGAGAGATAAGGATAAATCATTTCCCCAAATACTGGAGTACAAACAATGACAAACTTTATTCAGTCTGTTGATGAAAGAACCCAATTGGCTGGGACCAACAGGCTTGAGGTCCTTCTCTTCAGCCTGGGAAAAGACACTGAAACTGGCCGGGATGAGGTGTTTGGAATAAATGTCTTCAAGGTGCGCGAGGTAATGCACGTACCTGAGATAACCCACGCCCCAAATATGCCGGATAGTGTGGAAGGAATGGTCAGTCTGCGTGGGTCCATGGTGCCCGTAATCAATCTCCAGACCTTCTGCAGTGTTAAGGCAGACGAGGGTCCAAAAATCCTGATGGTCACGGAATATAACAAGAACGTCCAAGGATTCCTGGTGCACTCGGTAGATAATATTGAGAGGCTGGACTGGGATAATGTAAAGGCACCTCCTGCCATGCTGGTCAGTCGCCTCGGAGGTCTGGTAACTGCAGTCTCAGAGCTGGATAACAAGAAGCTGGTAATGATCATGGATGTTGAGAAGGTGTTAGCCGATACCGCAATCCTGCTCAATGAAGAAACACTCTACGACGGCATTGAGAAACACGACAAAAGAGACCACGTAACCATTCTGTATGCCGATGACTCTGTTGTAGCAAGAGATCAGATCGCAAAAACCCTTGACCACATGGGCATAGATTCCATAATGACAAAAAATGGCAAAGAGGCCTGGGAGCGCCTGAAACAGATTGCTGATAAGGCAGACACTGAGGGGCGGCCAGTAACCGACTATATAAACCTGATACTTACCGACGTCGAAATGCCAGAGATGGATGGCTACGTCCTGACTAGAAAAATCAAGGCCGATCAGCGCTTTAATGGCCTTAAAGTAGTAATGCACTCATCCCTGACCGCTGAGGCCAACCAGGCACTGGGCAAGGGGGTTGGAGCGGATGCCTATGTGCCTAAATTTCAGCCAATAGAACTCTCAGCAACCCTGGATAAAATAATTAATGGTGATGAATGATGGAACGGCACCGAGGTATTTATATCTAATAAATATGGTTCAACCCTTTTAAAGAGCCTGGACGTGGATATGCAAAATAAAAATGCCAGCACTAGAACCGGCAACAGACTGGAACTACTACTGTTCCTACTTGGCAGTAAACAACAGTTTGGTATAAATGTTCTGAAGATGCAGGAGGTGATCCCTTGCCCAGCCCTAACGCAAATCCCCAAGTCTCACCCAACAGTCAAAGGAATGGCCCACCTGCGTGGGCTTACACTGCCAATCATTGACCTGTCGCAAGCCATTGGTAATAGACAACTCCCTCAACATGCGAATAACCTGGTTATTATCACAGAATTTAACCGCAAAATTATGGGTTTTCTGGTTAGCTCAGTTGATAGAATAGAGATAAGCAACTGGAGTGATGTACTACCGCCCCCCACAGGAACAACTACCGAAAGTTACCTCTCAGGCGTAATCCAGAAAGATGACGGGCTTGTTCAGATACTGGACGTTGAACGCGTTCTAGAGGAAGTATTGGGCATAGAACAGAGGCTTGGAACTGTAGAAAATATTGACACCAGCAAACTGATCAAAAAGGGACAACAGGTGCTGGTGGTAGACGATTCGTCCGTTGCCATAAAACAGATTTCCCGCACCCTAAATGAGATAAACGTCCCGCATATAACAGCCCGCGACGGCAAAGAGGCCCTGGATATTCTCAATAATATGGCAGCCCAATCAAGTGCAAAGATTACCGACACCATACCCATGGTGATATCAGATATCGAAATGCCTGAGATGGATGGATACACCCTGATCAAACATATTCGAAATACCCCAAGCCTGTCTGAGCTATATTTACTTATGCACACCTCACTCAACGGCAGTCTAAATATCGACATGGCCAGGAAATGTGGCGCAAATGATATCCTGGAAAAATTCATACCGGAAGAGCTTGCATCCGCCATAGCACAGGGATTGAAGAACCTTAATAATCCGTAAAAAACAACGTAGTTGGCCACACCTTTCGGATCATCACCAGACAAGCACCGCAACAAACACCGATTCACCTCATTTATTGTATATCTCCACAATTTTAACAAAGCATGTACTAGGGCCTGTTAACACTACAGTTAGCCCTATTATCATTACCTGTGCACAAATACCTAAAGCTACATTTCAAAATACAAATATATTTGTTCAAATAAACACTATGTTACAGTCGATCTGGCACAGATCTTCCGTTACCTGTAAGCTGATACAGTGTCTTATGAACGGATGCCTTAATAATAATTTCCAAATAGCAATCTTGGAGAGCGCCACATGGCAGAACCTTACTTGAAGTTTGCAGCAGCTTTAGTATCAATAATAATTAGCGGTGTTGGAATGGCCGATCAAGTGCCAAAGTCTGATGCTGATACCAATAGAAAAGAAGCCGAGCAAGCCAGCACTTTAACTCCAGACATGGAGAATGGCAGAAAGGTGTTCAAAACATGCGCGCTCTGCCATAGCCCCGAGGGATGGGGAACCAAAGACGGCACCACCCCAGAAATCGCCGGGCAACACAGTACCGTCATAATAAAACAATTAATGGACATCCAGCGGGGAAACCGAGACAACCCAACCATGGTCCCATTCACTATGCCTATGGTACTGAATAATCAGGATTTTGTTGATATAGCCGCCTACGTTGAACAGCTTAAAATGGCACCGACCAACCTCATGGGATCCGGTAAAAACCTGAAACTAGGCAAAGAAATATATGCAAAAGAATGCGCAAAATGTCACGGTAAGAACGGCGAAGGTGACGCAAAGGAGTTCTACCCCAAGATTCATGGACAGAACTACAACTACCTTCTAAGACAGATGCTTTGGATAAAACATGGCAAGCGCAGAAATGCCAATCGTAAGATGATCAAACAGGTAAATAGATTTTCTGATGAAGATCTGATGGCTGTAATAGACTACTCTTCCAGACTTAGACCGAGTACATCTGAAGTAGCAAAAGAAGGCTGGACCAACAAAGACTTCTCCAATAGCTTCAAATACTCACCAAAATATGAAAAAAAATAGTTGGCTTTGACAATACGAGGTATCCATACAGAGCCTAACAGAACATGGGCAAGCATCTAACTTAAGTCGCATTAATTGCGCATGTGTACCATTAATATTTACTGATTTGTATCTACAACTAGCACCAAGGTAGTCTTAAACGAACAATAACACTGTCATACAAGAGCTATAGAACAATAAAAACCAGAATACTTATGATGGTAAAAGCAATGAAAAATGGGAGGAATTATGGCAGGCACTGAGATGAAATCGGATAACTCCACAAAAAAGAAGATGTTGCTATTTGCCGTTATCGTTTTTCTGTTAGGAATTGGTTTCTCCGGCCTTTTCGGATTTGCCCTTGATAGCACCAACAAAACTGAATTTTGCACCCGCTGCCACAGCATGAAGCAGAACCTTATTGAACTTAAGGAATCTGTACATTGGCAAAGCGGCTCAGGAGTTCACGCCGGCTGTGCCGACTGCCACGTACCCAAGCAATTTCTACCAAAAATGTGGGCCAAGATAATGGCGGCAAAAGATGTCTACCATGAAATACTGGGAACCATCGATACCCCGGAAAAATATGAGGCCAGACGCTGGCAGATGGCAAATGCTGTATGGAAAAAAATGAAGGACTCTGATTCCAGAGAGTGCCGAAACTGCCACTCATTTGACCACATGGATCTTAGCGAGCAGGCCCGATCAGCCAGAAAAAAACATGATAGCGCCACCGACAAAGGAAATACCTGCATAGATTGCCACAAAGGCATTGCACACGAAGAACCTGATGAGCCAGAGCTTCCAGAAGAACCAACCGAAGCAACTGGGGAGAATCAATAATGCATTGCACTGATAGCGTGATATCAACAGCAAAAATGGCGATATTTGCCACGCTTGTTCTTCTTTTTACCACCTCAAATTGCATTTCTTCAGAGCCATCAGCGCTCAATATTGAATTAAGAGAAGCAGCAACAGTTGATGATACTGAAACAGTCCTAGAGTTACTAAAACAGGGGGCTGACGTAAATGCATCAAACAAATTTGGCGTCTCACCTCTGATGCGTGCAGTTCAGGCTGGTGGCTGGCAAACAGTAGCTGTACTCCTGGCACACGGGGCAGACGTTAATGCACGCTCAACTGCAGGCTGCACCGCTCTAACCATGGCCGCAGAATACAACCACGAGACGATTACAGCCATGCTGGTTGAGATGGGCGCTGATGTCACCAACAAAACCAGATCTGGCTGGGATGCGCTGATGATTGCCGCAAGAATTGGCAATGACCTTATAGTCAGACAGCTATTGTCATTTAATGCCGACACCAATACAAGCGACAGACATGGTGACACTGCACTTACCACAGCAGCCTTGAAGGGAAACAGCAAAATAGTAAAAACCTTACTTGAACATGGCATAAATCCTGAACAGAAAAACAAAGATGGCATAACGGCACTGATTCACGCTGCCGACCAGGGACACCCAAAGGTAGTTGAGGTACTGTTGAATCACAAAGCAAATGCCGAGGCAAAGACCTCAGAAGGTGGCACTGCCCTGATCTGGGCCGCAGAGAAAGGCGACGAACAGATTGTACAACTTCTACTTAAGCATGGTGCCAATCCAAACAATACAGATAACGATGGAGTGACTGCACTGATGGAGGCTGCCGCTGGTGGACATCCGCAGGTCGTAACCCTCCTGCTTAAAAATGGGGCCGACCCATCAGCCAAGGACAAATCAGGCAAAGCAGCCATAGATTATGCATTGAAGCGGAAACGGCAAAAGGTTGCAGATATACTTGGTGCCAGTAAGCAGTAAGCAGCAAACAGTTCACATTCAATCACTGATGGACGATGCTAACCAGGCACCCAATAATAAACTCACATCGTGCCCATCATTAGTGCCTATGTAGTAACCAACTTATAGAAGTTGTTTACAACTAGCTCTACAGACAACAACACGGAACCACACTACATACACCCCTCAGGAGACGGATATTTATCCTGCAACTTCTGAAAAAATTTTTTCCCTCCGACCACATGAAACATGTGTATGCATTGAAGCCCCACTTTTATCTTGCTCAACCCCGGCAGCAGTTCTTTCTGACTGCGGTGAAAACGTAATATCTCCTTTCCAGAATTCATACCCATAAACTCAACACAAAAAAAACCGCATCAGAGATGCGGTAAAATAGACGTGACTAATGGGGTTACTCTAATCTGGCTCCTGCCCAATCAGGTTGATACAACAGCCATCTTCCGTATCATAATTATCTTCAATGACCAGAGAGATCGCTCAACGAAGCAGCACATCCATGTGCTGCATTTACCCCAAATCTCTGGGGTTTCGGAGAAGTTTAACCGAAGATGTCAGCAGTGATGTTGTTATACCAGCTATAGGCATATTCAACTTCACGACGTCTTGCTTCTGCAGATGCATCCATAGGTGTCAGACCACCCGACCCTTTCACCTTACCGATCAGGTTCTTCTCTTCATTCAGGCGATACACTGCCGCAACGGAGATTCCGTAGTCCTTACCGACTATGCTGTAGCAGGTATTGACATAGGATGGAGTTCCACCGTCTTCCTTACCATTCAGCATTCCAACCACAGCAGCCGCGCAGACCTTAGCCTGTGAGTTTGCTGAGTAGCCAGACTTTGGCATCTTACTGGCAATACTGGCATCACCGATGACATGAATACCCTTCTGCTTGGTCGACTCAAAGGTCTTCTTGTTAACCGGGCACCAGTCGTTCTCATTAACACCAGCCATGAAGGCAACCTTACCAGCCTTCTGTGCCGGGATAACATTGAGTACATCACCCTTTACAGTGTTAAGTGAGTCGGTGGTAACCGTCATACCGGCAGCATCCACCTCAGCAACACCATTTGAAGATGCCTTGGTGGAACCATGCCACTCGATCAGTGAGTTTGCAGTACCGTAGCCATAGAGATCCTTCCAGCCCTGTACGAAGAGGCCCTGCTTTGAGAACTTAGGCTTACGATCAAGGATAATGATCTTTGACTTAGGCTTCTTGGCCTGCAGGTACATGGCGATCTGGGAGGCACGCTCATACGGTCCAGGAGGGCAACGGAAAGGATTGGTTGGCGGTGCGATGATAACGGTACCACCATCCTTCATTGCTTCCAGCTGCTTGCGCAGCAGAGCGGTTTGTGGACCGGCCTTCCAGGCGTGAGGGATCTTTTCTGCCACCTTGGCGTCATAACCCTCGATGCCTTCCCATTTGAAGTCAATTCCTGGGGAAAGAACGGCACGATCATAGGTGAAGGTGTCTCCACCCTTGGTGGTAATTTTCTTGGCCTGTGGATCAATACCGGTAACAGTATCGATCACAACCCTTACACCATGCTTCTTAAGGCCTTCATAGCCGTGCTTGATATCATCCATCTTGCGATCGCCACCAAGAACCTCATTACTCATATAGCAGGTAAAGTAGTTCTTGTTCTGCTCGATCAGGGTAACTTCTACAGAAGGGTCCAGTTTACGGATGTATTTTGCGGCTGTAGCACCACCGGTACCACCACCAACAACAACTACCTTCTTACCGCCACCCAGGGCAATCGCCGGGAAACCAGCCGCTGCTGCTGCAGTAGCTGATACCTTCATGAAATCTCGACGTGAAAAATTTGTCATCTCTAAATATCCTCCAAAGATTTGTTATTTCTGGCTGGCGTAGTAATTGGCAAGAGCCTTACGATCTTCAGCACTCAATTTTTTAAGCTTTTTGACCATCTTCTTCACGTCTTTTGAGGCAATTTTGCCAGCATCCAGACTGGAGAAGTCATGCATGGCGTACAGAAGATATTCTTTCATCTGATTGTTTAGCATGATGTCATCTTCGGTGGGATCAGCATGACACTTTTTGCAGGTCTTCTTGTGGATCTTGGCTCCCTTGGCAGCCAGCTTCTTGTCCACCTTCTGATTCGACGGGGCCTCTTTCTTGGCTGCAAAATAGTCCGCAAGCAGCTCAATCTCTTTATCATCAAATCCCTTGGCAATGCGACCCATGATGGTTGAGAAGCGACCACCCTCACTCTTGTAGCTCTTCATTATGTCAATGAAATTGCTCTTCACGTCACCTGCGATTGATGGACTGGCAGGACCGAGGCTACTGCCATCCGGGCCGTGACAGCCTACACAGTTATTTGCAAGCATCTCTGCAGATGCTCCGGCCAGCGCCATGGGCGCAAAACCGACACAGCTGATTAACAAAGCGGCTTTTATCGCTCTGTATTTATTTTTCTGCTCCATATCTCCTCCTAGGACTTATTATACTATTGGCTTTAAAACTGAAACACATATACTGCAAAATAGGTGCCAACCTCACATTTACCTCATTATCAATGACATGTGTCAATCACACACCAAAGCCCCCTCCAAATAATTGCATTTTGCAATGCGCATGATTGCGAATTGAAAGAGTAAGAGGGGGTATTCGACCGAATGGAGTTACATATCAATATAGAGATATGGCTGGATACACAGGGATTATTTTGCCATTTATCATTTAATGGGGAATTCAGATTCAGAACGCAGCAAAAAAGTACTGATATCAGAGGCCAAACTAACTGTCTGCTCTAAAACAGATGTTCAAACCACCAGGGCCACTAAGGACAAAAATAGAACATCACATTAGGCAATATTAGTGCCTTGTACGCTTTGCAAGCTTTATGGGGTTTTTGGTTTTCTGACCATATCAAATCAACCAGCAATTGCGCTTAGCGCTTTGCCCACCTGGCTTAATCACTGGTTGTGCGGCACCTTACTTGCTAGCCTATTTATACTGCTGAAGCTTGCGCCATAACGTGGATTTATCTATTCCAAGGGCCTCAGCAACCATCTTCCTGTTGCCATCAAAGTGTCCCATCACTTTCATAACATAGCGTTGCTCCAACTCCGCTAGGGTGGGAAAATCATCATCCAGCAGATCTTCTGGTTGATTGGATTCTGGCATGGGACCAACACTCAGTTCCGAGCTGTCGGCAAGCACCACATGATGCTCCACCAAGTTACGCAGTTCCCGCACATTGCCGGGCCAGGCGTACTGCTCTAGTTTTTTGATTGAGGCCGAGTCAAATCCGGTGATTTCACGGTTATAGCGCTTGGCTAACAGATCTACAAAGTATTTTATCAGCAGCGGGATATCCTCAACCCGCTCCCGCAGTGGCGGCATTACAATTTTTACTACATTAATTCGATGAAACAGGTCAGCGCGAAAACGCCCCTCTTTTACCATATACTCCAGAACCTGATTTGAGGCCACTACAAAACGCACGTCAATATTAATGGGCTTCACCCCACCAACACGGGTAATCTGTTGCTCCTGTATAGCCCGCAACAGCTTCACTTGCATAGCATCAGAAATATTTCCGATCTCATCTAGAAACACCGTGCCACCAGTTGCAACCTGCAGCAGACCTTCTTTAGCACAGCTAGCCCCGGTAAACGCCCCTTTTTCATGGCCAAACAGCTCTGACTCCAACAAGGTACCACTAAGCGCACCACAATCTATGATCACAAATGGGAGATCAGAGACCTGACTCAGATTGTGTATGGCACGCGCAGCCAACTCCTTGCCAGTGCCAGATTCACCTTCAATGATGACACTACAACGGACATCAGCTACCTTCTTGATAGTACGAAACACCTCTTTCAGAGCGTTTGAATTACCAATGATATCCTGAGTGCTTTTCTCCTCTTCAAGCTGGATGCGTAGAATACGGTTTTCCCGACGCAGTTGTGCCCGCTCCATGGTCTTATCCACCAATAGCAGCAACTCTTCCATGTCAAATGGCTTTTTCAGGAAGTCATTAGCACCCAGTCTGAGCGCTTCAATTGCATTATTTATTGTGGTGTGGGCCGTTATTATAATCACCGGCACCTCACAATCCTTTGCCCTGATCTCGCCAAGCAGTTCCATGCCGTTCATCCCTGGCATCTGCAGATCGGTAATGATTACATCCGCCCCATGCTCAGCAAAAAACCCCAGGGCCTCCCT
>JAAGZL010000215.1 GCA_024206335.1 Gammaproteobacteria bacterium | reverse complement strand
TGTTGCCGCATTCCAACAAGGTGCTTATGCTGCTGAACAACAGGGCATATCAATGGAAAAATACGGTGATATTCTAAAGGATGTCACTGAAAGAGTTGGCGAATTTACCAGTATCGGTGCTGGCCCGATGATTGATTTTTTTGAGAACATCGCACCTAAAGTCGGTGTTACTACCGAGCAATTTAAAAAGTTATCAGGTCAAGAGGCATTGCAACTTTATGTCAAGTCGTTAGAGGATGCTAATCTATCACAACAACAAATGACTTTTTACATGGAAACTATAGCCTCTGATTCAGTCAGACTATTGCCGTTATTTAAAGACAATTCAAAAGCACTACAAGAGCAAGCCAAGCGAGCAAGGGAGTTAGGTGTTGGTCTTGAGGATATAGATGTAGCAAAAGCAATCGCTGCTGAAAAGGCACTCAAAGATGCAGCAATCGCAATGGACGCAGCACTAAAGAAGTCCACAGTTGCAATATCGCCTTTCATAACCGAGATTATGAAACAGTTTGACGGCTCAATTGGCTCTGTCAATGAGTTTGCGCAAACGATAGGCGAGGCTATGGAGTTTAGCGGCAAGGCGGTTGGTATATT
>JAAGZL010000214.1 GCA_024206335.1 Gammaproteobacteria bacterium | reverse complement strand
TGTCTCGACCTTTCAGTTCAACAACGGTATTCTTCTTCACAGTGGGTATCCTTTTGGTTGTTTTCATTGTTTTGCAACAACAAATCAACCAGATACGCCGCTTTTCTTCAACCCCTCAAACACCAGATTCAGTTATAACTCCATCAACAAGTGCCAGGCTTAATCCAACGAAGGCTGCATAGGCCGGATAAAAGTTGAAGTGGTGATGTACAAAGAAAAGCAGCACAACCAGAGTCAGGGCGAGCATTACCTTGATCAGTGCACTTGTATCCTTGATTGCATTCTCCATCTCCATCTCATCGGCAGATGCCACATCGGCCACAGCCTTCATCTCCTTGCGAAATATGAACAGTAGTAGTGAAACAGTGCCCAACCATACCAGGGTAATAGGTGGCCCCATGTGTACTAGAAATCGGGTAAAGTCGATGCCAGCAGCACTACCGATCATGATATTGGGAGGATCACCCACCAGCGTCGCTATACCTCCCACATTGGAGAGCATCGCCTCGGCCATAAGATAGGGCATGGGATTTAATGCCAGTATGCGGCAGATAAGTACCGTCAAGGGGGCAAACACAATCACAGTGGTGACATTGTCAAGAATCATGGAGATCAGGCTAACGGCCAGGCTGAGTAGAACCAGCAGCCGTTTCGGATCACCCTTAGATAGCCTGGTTATGGCAATAGCGGTATATTCGAATGCGCCGGTGGGTCTGAGCATTCCCACAATCATCATAGCAGCCAGTAGTAGTATGGTGTTTGCATCTACAGCAAGTATGGCCGCCTCCTGGCTGTAAAACCCAAACAACATACCGATCCCGATCATTGTTACAGCTCCCAGGATGGCGGCGTTGGTTCGGTGAAGAACTTCACTAAAAATAAGGATGTAGGCCAGTACCATGATAAATGCTGAGATCAGCATATTCGAGTTAAAGCTGAGTTCACTCTCCATCAGAGTTATAACTGAATCTGGTGTTTGAGGGGTTGAAGAAAAGCGGCGTATCTGGTTGATTTGTTGTTGCAAAACAATGAAAACAACCAATAAGCGAGTCTTTGATCTCGTGATGCGTTTTGGGACATCCCAGTCCCCAAAACGCACTCGATCTTCGACAACCTGTTATTGCCCCGGTCGTCCCGGTCACTGGCACTGCGCGACAACC
>JAAGZL010000213.1 GCA_024206335.1 Gammaproteobacteria bacterium | reverse complement strand
GCGGCAACGAGCTTGCGAGGTTGTCGCGCAGTGCCAGTGACCGGGACGACCGGGGCAATAACAGGTTGTCGAAGATCGAGTGCGTTTTGGGGACTGGGATGTCCCAAAACGCATCACGAGATCAAAGACTCGCTTAAAGGTTGCAGCGTGAGGGGGATAGCATTAGCGATGATGAGGTGTCTGCCTTAGCTGGTTTTCTGGTCAGTAACAACCTGACCCAGGCGCGTGATGCCGAAGCTAGTGCGCGGGTACATCAACAGTATACCCGGCAACTGCTTGGTTTTTGGCGCTGGCTGCTACATAACTACCTGTTTATTCGTATTCCACTACTTAGACCGGATCGTTGGCTGAATAACTGGGCGCCGCGTCTACGCTGGCTTTTTTCTGATACTGTTCATTATGCCATTCTTACTCTGGGTGCTCTTGGTGGTATCTTGGTGCTGCGCCAATGGGATGCGTTTTGGTCTACATTTATTCATTTTTTTACTCTTCAGGGTTTGGTGTTCTATGGGCTGACACTGGCGCTGGTTAAGAGTGTACATGAGTTGGGGCATGCCTTCGTGGCTAAGCGCCAGGGATGCCGTGTAGCGTCGATGGGTGTGGCATTGCTGGTAATGCTGCCGGTGCTGTATACCGATACTACCGATGCATGGCGTTTGCGCTCACGTGCGGCACGATTGCGAATTGTTACAGCTGGGGTTCGCTCTGAGCTATACCTGACACTGCTGGCTACCTTTTTGTGGAATGTGTTGCCGGATGGAGTGATGCGTAGTGCTGCATTTTTTGTTGCCACTACCAGTTGGGTAACATCACTGCTGGTCAATGTCAGCCCCTTTCTACGTTTTGATGGCTATTATGCTTTCTCGGACTGGCTGGGTATAGAGAACCTGCAACAGCGGGCATTTGCGCTAGGGCGTTGGCGGTTACGTGAGCTTCTGTGGGGGTTTAAGGATCCTTTGCCTGAGCCAGTGCCACGGCATCGTGCTCGAGTACTGGTGAGTTATGCCTGGGCCACCTGGGTATATCGCTTTTTCTTGTTTCTTGGGATCGCCTTACTGGTCTATCACATGTTCTTCAAGGTGTTGGGGATTGTGCTGTTTGTGGTTGAGGTGCTTTGGTTCATCGTACTGCCGATGACGCGTGAGATGGGTGAATGGTGGCAGCGACGTTCTTCGGTCAGATTATCTGGGTTACGGTTGGTATTCTGGCTTGGTGTAGGTGGGATTTTTTTGCTGGCACTATGGCCACAGCCTGGAAGTATACACCTGCCTGCGGTGTTGTTTGCTGAACGTTCACAATCAATATTTGCTATGGAAGAGGCGCAGGTTGCTGAGGTATGGGTGAAGCGTGGAGAGCAGGTTGAGG
>JAAGZL010000212.1 GCA_024206335.1 Gammaproteobacteria bacterium | reverse complement strand
GAGGAAAACGCTCATCGATCCAGTTCAGCATACTCATCAGGCCGCCCCTCCATCTTCACCGATCAAAATCCTGGTGTCTGATATGAAATAGTGTTTTGGAACCACCAGATTGGTGGGCGCAGGAACACCAGCATATACCCGACCAGCCAAATCAAAACGGGAACCATGACAAGGACAGAAGAAACCACCCTTCCAGTTTGGCCCCAGATCCTGTGGTGCCATCTCTGGACGATAGGTAGGTGAGCAACCCAGATGGGTGCAGATACCTATGGCCACCATGTATTCAGGTTTGATCGAGCGATTGTCATTCTTGCAGTAGTCAGGCTGCTGGGGGATCTCGGAGTTCGGATCAGCCAGTCGACCAACCATCCCCGGCAGGTCCTTCAGGTTCTGCTCGGTACGACGGACAATCCATACCGGCTTGCCGCGCCATTTGGCAATCATCATCTGCCCTGGCTCCAGCTTACCGATATCGGCCTCTACCGGAGCACCGGCCGCCTTGGCCTTTTCACTGGGGGCCCAGGCCGCCAGAAAAGGATACACCACAAAGCCGGTACCGACAGCCCCGACCACGCTGGTCGCAGCTGTCAGAAAACGCCTCTTTTTTAAATCAACGCCGTCTGCGCTCATTATGTATGACTCCCGATGCTAGCTGGCCAGCCTTAAAGGGTTCTATTTTAGAACCGCCGCCCACCTATGATTCTTTAGAATATACTGATTTTGCTATAGAAAACTAACGGCGCATTTTCTTACAACCTGCAACCAAGGTCAAGACAGGGTTTTTTAATGGGGGCTGTAAATTTATCCATACCCTTGCTAGACCGGGTTAGGCAGGTCGATGAAGGTATGTTCAAGACCAAAACGTGCGGCCAGATGGTCACCCAGCGCCTGGATTCCAAACCTCTCCGTGGCGTGATGCCCGGCAGCAAAATAGTGCACCCCAAGCTCATGCGCCAGATGCATGGTCTGCTCTGACACCTCGCCACTGATAAAGGCATCCACCCCCTGCTCAGCAGCCTGGATAATACTGCCCTCCGCACCACCACTACACCAACCCACACGCCGTATCTCCGGCTCCCCACCAGGCAGGT
>JAAGZL010000211.1 GCA_024206335.1 Gammaproteobacteria bacterium | reverse complement strand
TACAACAGGGAGGTAAGCCGAAACGAGTTGTAGGTAACCCATAGCAGTGCGGCGCCAATGATCGCCGGGGCCACCTCCAGAAACCAGGTGAACTGATCTTTGGGGCTCACTGCCGACCAGATAAAAACCGCGCCGTAGATTGAAATCCAGATGTACTTAATTAACCTGCCCCCATGAGCAAGCATCAGTTCAGGGGTAGTGCCACTGGTGAAAGGGGATGCCGGCCCTGATCAAACTCGGCCCAGAGTTCCCCATAGCTCTTGCCAATTACCGGATGGGTTGCGCTCCCGGCCACCTCTGCCAATGGCCCCAGTACAAAGGCATACTTCAGGATCTCGGGCCGCGGCAGTTCCAGCCGGCCCTGACGGACAACTTGGTCACCATATAGCAACAGATCGATGTCCAGACTCCTGGCAGCAAATTTGGCTCCCCCACGCACCCGCCCATGATCGGCCTCGATCTGGTGAAACACGCGGGCTAGCTGCTCAACCGAGTCCCCGGTATCAAAACCAACCACCAGGTTATAGAAGGGACTGCCCTCAAACCCAAATGAGGCATTCTCATAGACTCGGGACAAGACCAACTCTCCAAAGGCATTACGCAACGCCCGGACACATCCCACGATGTTGGTTTTACGCTCCACATTACTGCCGATACTCAGCCAGACCCTGGTCTGCATCTCAGGCTTTCTCGCCACGCTCAATAATCACACCTACATCACGGGCATTGGAAACGGCCCCGATCTTATTCAGGATCAAACGCACCCAGACGACACCAAACTCCTCCCGGATAAGCTGCGCACAACGCTCCGCCAGCGTCTCCACCAGCTGAAACTCGGACTGTTCCACAAACTCAATCAGACGCTTGGCTACCGACTTGTAATCCAGGGTGTCATCGATGTGATCGCTGGCGGCGGCCTTGGCGATATCGGTACCCATCTCCAGATCCAGAACCACGGTCTGTTTTACCTCACGCTCCCAGTCATACACGCCGATCACGGTCTCGATACGCAGATCTTTTAAAAATACTATATCCATGGGCCTATGCTTATTTCCTATTTGAGTCGAGCTGGTATGGTAAAACAGACCGCACAAATAACAAACCTCCTTGACCTACAGGTCGCCATTCGAGCGGAACATTTATATTTGTTGCCGGGAACGATACACTCAACCCGGCCTACAGCTAACCGTAGACCAGAATAAACCGTAGCATTTCTGGCGAAGCCGCCAATTAAACAACAAACTCAAGCAACAATATGACCGACTACCTCCTCATTCTAGCTGCCTACCTGCTGGGCTCTGTATCCAGCGCCATCATCGTCTGTCGACTGATGCAACTACCCGACCCACGCACCCTGGGATCAAACAACCCGGGGGCTACCAATGTGCTGCGTATCGGCGGCAAGAAGGC
>JAAGZL010000210.1 GCA_024206335.1 Gammaproteobacteria bacterium | reverse complement strand
GGATCCGATACGTAGGTATCCTGAACCGGCAGGCCCCATTTGCACTAACCCGGCTAATATTGGTGGTACCGGTGATCAGTGCGCAACTGAGATCTCTAATTGGGCCTTTAACACCGATCTGAAGACTGGTGCTGGCTGGGATGAGGATCAGAATATTGTCACCCACGCCATCAGTTTTAATGCCGGCGGTACTACGCAAGCATTTATGGAGAGTATTGCCGCTGCTAGCGGGAATGGTGTAGATCCAGCTGAGGGTGAACATTATGTGGCGAATAATGCCGCTACCTTGGTGGCCGCCTTTGCATCAATCATCACACAGGCTGCGCAGTCTATTGAGTATACCTACAGCTCCCCGGTGATTCCCTTTAATCCAGATGATGCTGCAGTGAGTGGAGAGTTCCTCTATGTGCCCATGTTTGAGCCGGAGGCTGAGAAGTTTTGGAAGGGTAATCTGAAAAAGTATAGATTAACCACCAATAGCGATGGTGATTTAGAGATTAAAGACAGCAATACCGCTGATGTTGTTGACGATGCGTATGAATTTGTAAGTTCAACTGACCTCTGGAGTACCTCCGCTGATGGAGGTGAACCTCTGGTTGGTGGTGTGGCCCAGCACAAGACAGGTACGCGCGTACTCTATACCTATCTCGCTGGGGTAGCAAACCAGGATCTGACAAATGGTGTGAATCGTGTTCGTGATATCAATGCCAATATCACTGAGGCCATGCTTGGTGCAGGCAGTCCTGCTGAGCGGAAAACTGTCTTAGATTGGGCAAGCAGGGAAGATGGGCATGTTGGAGAGATGGGGGCGCCGATACACTCTAAGCCCGTTGTTGTTTCCTACTCCTCCGGAAATGATCTGGTCTTAATACCTACCAGTGAGGGCGTATTGGAGGCATTTGATGCTGAAACTGGTCACGAGGTCTGGGGATTTATTCCTGAAGTGCTGTTGCAAGAACTCGAAGCTCTAAGAGTGAATGCTGACTCAGTAGTACCAACCTATGGGCTGGATGGTCCAATTACAACCTATAAATCGGGTAGTAGTACCTATGTTGTAGTTGGTATGAGAAGAGGAGGCAAAGATTATTACGCGCTGGACATCACCAACAGGGATGCACCGGAATTTGCGTGGAGTATTATGAGTACTGATTCAGATTTCACCGATCTTGCCCAAACCTGGTCCAAGCCTCTGTTTGTGCGCATGGATATCGGAGTTGCTTATAATGCCGACGCTGATGGGGATGGTACTAATGATTCTACCGATGTGCTGGTTTTTGCTGGTGGTTACGATGAAGACCAGGATAATGAAACCAGTCGTGTTGCAGATGATGAGGGCAATGCTATCTATATTGTTAATCCTAGAACCGGTGCCCTTATCAAAGATATCTCTAATAGCGGGGCTGACATAAATATCAGTGATATGACCAACAGTATAGCCAGTGATCTGCTAACTGTTGATATCAATGCCAACGGTATCATCGACCGGCTTTATGCCGCTGATGTGGGTGGGCGTATCATTCGTGTGGATCTTCCAGACAGCAAATTTTATGATACAACGCTCTCCGGTGGCATAGTGGCTGATATTAACGAAGGAGTTTCCGGTGGTTACAGGCGCTTCTTTAATACGCCGGAGGTGGGCTATTATAACCAGGGAGGCGAGCAGTACCTGTCCATCATGATTGGCTCTGGTTTTCGTCCAGAACCTGCTGATACCACCGTTACTGACCGCTTCTACATGATGAAGGATACTGCTGTGTGGAGGGCGCCTGGTACCGATACTAATGGCGATGGCAGCATTGATTCATTTAACTATGTTACGGTAACAACCGATGAGTTGAACGATGTCTCTAATAGCGCTATTAGTGGCCCCAGTGGTTGGTACTTTAACTTCACTGGTAGTGAAAAGTCCTTCTCAAAGGCCAAATTGTACAACTATGTGGTTATGTTCACTACCTATGCTGGTGAGGCCCGTGATGATACATCAGTTTGTACCGCTGCTTTTACTCCTGGTGAGGCCAGGTTTTATGCTGTAGATATGAGGGATGCAAGTGCTGTATTCGCTGATATGGACCCAAGTGGTGGTGATGATCCTACTATTGATGATCGTTCAAGGGTGTTAAACTTCAAAGGCATACCACCATCACCTTCGTTGGTTTTTCCTGCTTCTGGCAGTGATGAAGAGTCCGTGGTAAAGGCGATCGTAGGGCTTGAAGAAGTTGCTGAGTGGCCAGATCGTTTCCATGCAGTTTATTGGGAAGAGGTGGTGGAATGAACAGAGTAAAGCAAACTAACGGTTTTACCCTGATTGAGCTGATGATTGCGGTGGTGGTCGTGTCTATAATCTCTGCTATTGCTTATCCAAGCTATGTGGATACGGTCAGGAAAAGTCGACGCAGTGATGGAGAGTCTGCACTCTTGGAGGCGGCTCAGCGGTTAGAGGTCTTCTATGCCAGTCAGGCAACATATACAGATGATCTCACTGATCCTGATCCTGAAATCAGTGACACCAGCCCCGAGGGGTACTACACCATTTCCATCTCAGGTGCTACAGGGGCATGCCCCATCACCAGCTGCTATGAGTTGAATGCTGTACCCACAGATCAAAACGGGCAAGACAATGACCGGGTCCAAGGTTTTCGTATTCTATCCACGGGTGCAAGAACTCATACGCTGGATGGGTCAGCCTACATTGATGGCTGGAGTGCAAATTGATGCCTCCAGGTGAGGGGCATTAGCCTGGAACGGTAAGCTTCACCTACATGGATGTAGGTGAGAGGCGTGAGCATGGAGGCGGTAAGCTTTGCAGCTACTTGAAATAGAGCGGTGTTGTTGCGCCTTGCCCTGTACTTCCCCAAGCTTATTCTTCGCGGTGTTTAACTGAGAATTTTAGGCGTAATAACTACACCAGCTCCCCTGGCAGTGAAAACTCCACCTTCTCCTCCTGTCCATGCAGGTGTCTGATGTTGTCAGCACCCCACTCCGTAAGCCTTTCGATCACCCGGTCTACCAACAGATCGGGCGCCGATGCGCCTGCTGTCAGTCCCAGCTGGTTGATCCCAGCCAGCCATTCTCGCTGGATATCATCGGCATTATCGATTAGGTAAGCGGTAGTGCCTCTCTTTTCGGCAATCTCCCGCAGACGGTTGGAGTTAGAACTATTAGGTGAGCCTACCACCAATACCAGATTGCAGCTGTTGGCCAGCTGTTTTACCGCATCTTGTCGGTTCTGGGTGGCGTAGCAGATATCGTCTCGTTTTGGTGCCTGGATGGATGGGAAACGCTGGCGCAGTGCTGCTACCACCATCTGGGAGTCATCTACGGAGAGGGTGGTTTGGGTCGCGTAGGCCAGTCTTTCAGGGTTTTTGATCTTAAGTTTTGCTACATCATCTGCTGTTACCACCAGATAGATGCCGCCCTTATTCCCCTGATTTTTATACTGCCCCATGGTCCCCTCAACTTCTGGGTGACCGCGATGGCCGATAAGTATGACCTCATAACTGTCTTTGCTGAAGCGTGCCACCTCCATATGTACTTTGGTTACCAGGGGGCAGGTGGCATCAAATACGCGCAGATCACGTTGTTCGGCCTCTTGCCGTACCGCCAGGGATACCCCATGGGCGCTGAAGATTACCGTGTTGCCATCTGGGATTTCATGCAGTTCGTACACAAATATGGCGCCGCGTTTTCTCAGGCTATCAACCACAAACCGGTTGTGCACCACCTCATGGCGGACATAGATTGGGGCCCCGAACAGATCCAGGGCGCGGTTGACAATTTCGATGGCGCGGTCGACTCCGGCACAGAATCCACGTGGGTTTGCCAGGAGCAATTCCATCCTATGTATCAGCTGTCAAGTTTGATCTGCGGTGCATCTACCGTCAGGATCTCTACCTTGAATACAACTTCACTCCCGGCCAGGGGATGGTTAAAATCGATTATCACCTCCTGCTCCTGGATCTCTTGCACAATACCAGCCAGTTCATGCCCATCTGGGGTGGTAAAACCGATTACCAATCCCTCTTCCAATTCCATGTCCGGCTCGAAGTTACTGCGTGGCATGGGATGGGTCTTGGTCTCATCCCTGGGGCCAAAGGCCTGCTCAGGTTCCAGGGTGAGGGTCTGGTTATCACCTGCAACCAGGCCATAGAGGCATAGCTCAAGCCCTTCTGAAATTGTGCCTTCCCCCATGATAAATGTAGTCGGTTCATCACCGAAGGTGGATGCGGCCTCGGTCCCGTCTGGAAGGGCCAGGGAGAAGTGCATGGTGATCTGACTGCCTGGGGCAATTTTATTTGCTGGGTCGTCCAATGGGATGGTTCCTCTGAGTAGTCTCTATAATTGCGATGATATCAACTTTGCCAAAATATCTCTTCACCACCATCTAGGCGGGATAGGGTTCGGGCCAGCACAAATAGGAAGTCTGAAAGTCGATTGAGGTACTGCAAGGCGGTGTCATCTGAACTATCACCCTCAGCTTGCTGCATGGAGAGTAGATTGCGTTCCACACGTCTGCATACCGATCTTGCGTTATGGCAGCCGGCCGCAGCAGGAGCGCCACCCGGTAGAATAAACCTGGTGAGTGGTGGTAGTGCAGTGTCTAAATGGTCTATTAATACCTCAAGGCCAGCCACTGCGTCTGCTCCCAACATGGATTTATTTGGCATGGCCAGACCGCTGCCAATATGGAACAGTTGGTGTTGGATCTCTAGCAGTATTGCCTTGAAATTATCAGGAATCTGCATGGCAGCAAGGACACCTATCAGGCTGTTGAGCTCATCAACACTACCGATAGCCTCCATCCTGGCACTGTTTTTCTCTACCCGCTGACCATTGGCCAGGCTGGTGTTGCCATTATCTCCTTTTCGTGTGTATATCTTGGAGTGTTTTCCTATCATAACAGCGACATTATATATGTTTCTGCTTGGTGGGAAGGAATTTCTTCTTGGAAGATGATAAGACAGGTTAAACTATATTGTTCTGAGCGGGTTGGTCTGGGGTATTTTTCTACCGGTAGGCTGGACGTACGTATAACTGTTTTTTCTGGAGATGTTAGATGTTGATTGAAGGTCCATTACGAATATCGGTGGCGGAGGCTACAGACGGGCAGGGTTGGGTGCTGGTGCTTGCCTTTAAACCGGAGTTTCAGGCCCTGGATCTCCCGGTGCAGGGGGAGCAATTCAAACAGTACCTGCAGGGGCTGAACGGTGATATTGAGAGAGCCGCTGCAGATGATGATCACAACCGTGCCGGGATGCTGATTATCCAGCAGATTGTGGAACAGCTTCTGCCCCATGTGGAGGCTGGAGATCTGGATATTGCGGAGAGCATCATCATCCAGATTCAGCAGAACTCCCAGGTGGTGGCGCTGACCGATCTGTTGCAACAGACCTGATGGCAATATCCCTGCACCTTGGAAGTGGAATATGAGTAACACCGCCCCACGTATCGGCTTTGTGAGTCTGGGTTGTCCGAAAAATCTGGTGGATTCAGAGCGAATCCTGACCCAGATGCGGGCCGAGGGTTATCTAGTCAGCAACTCATATCAGGATGCTGACCTGGTGGTAGTGAATACCTGTGGCTTTATTGATGCCGCAGTGGAAGAGTCGCTACATGCCATCGGTGAGGCCCTGGATGAGAACGGGCGGGTGATCGTTACCGGATGTCTCGGGGCCAGGGCAGAGACCATCCTCCAGGCCCATCCTGAGGTACTGGCCGTAACCGGCGCCCATGCCTATGAAGAGGTAATGGCTGCGGTACATGCCGAGCTGCCGCCACTGCACCACCCCTATTCCGATACAATCCCGCCCCAGGGGATCAAACTCACCCCACGCCACTACGCATATCTAAAGATCGCTGAGGGGTGCAACCATAGCTGCAGTTTCTGCATCATCCCCCAGCTCCGGGGTGGGCTGGTGAGCCGCCCCCTGGATGATGTAATGCAGGAGGCGGAGAATCTGGTGAACTCCGGGGTACGGGAGCTGCTGGTGGTGTCCCAGGACACCAGTGCCTACGGGCTGGATCTGAAGTATCGTCCCGGCTTTTGGAAGGGGCGCCCACTGCAGACCCGTCTCACCGATCTGGCCTCTGCCCTGGGTGAACTCGGGGCCTGGGTGCGTATGCACTACATCTATCCCTATCCCAGTGTGGATGAGCTGATCCCGCTGATGGCTGAGGGTCGGATACTGCCCTATCTGGATATCCCCCTGCAGCATGCAAGTGAGAGGGTGCTGCGTGCTATGCAGCGTCCGGCGGCAAGTGAGAGGGTGTTGGAGCGTATAGCTGGGTGGCGTGAAATCTGTTCCGATATCACCCTGCGCAGCACCTTTATTGTAGGTTTTCCCGGAGAGAGTGAAAGTGAGTTTGAACAGCTGCTGGAGTTTCTAAGGGAGGCGCGTTTGGACCGGGTTGGCTGTTTCAGCTATTCGCCAGTGGATGGTGCCACCGCCAATGATCTTCCGGACCAGATACCAGAGGCTGTGAAGCAGGAGCGTCTGGCCAGGTTTATGCAGGTTCAGGAGCAGGTCAGCCGGGAGCGGCTGCAGGCCAAGATCGGAACCAGGATGGTGGTTCTGGTGGACGAGGTAGAGGATGAGAAGATAGTGGCCAGAAGTTCGGCCGACGCCCCGGAGATCGATGGCAGTGTGATCATCGAGGGTGGTTGGGAGCTGGACCCGGGTGATTTTGTCGAAGTAGAGATTACCGCTGCCGGTGAGCACGATCTGTTCGCCACCCCGTCGGATATCCAGGAGTGATGGCATCTGCCCCTATCCATGTGGCCGCCGCTGTGATCCGGGATGCCAGGGGCCGGACCCTGCTGACCAAGCGGCCAGAGCATCTGCACCAGGGTGGGCTATGGGAGTTTCCAGGCGGCAAGCTGGAGCTTGGTGAAACCATCTGGCAGGCCCTGCGCCGGGAGATCAGGGAGGAGCTGGGGCTGCAACTGCTGGGACACCGACCCTTGATTCGAAATCTACACCACTACCCGGACAAATCTGTTCTGCTGGATGTGCATCTGGTGACCGACTACCAGGGCATTCCCGTGGGCCTGGAGGGACAGCCGCTGGAATGGGTTGAGCCCGGATGTCTGTCTGACTATCCAATGCCTGCTGCCGATCTACCGGTGGTCAGGGCCATAGACCTGCCTGACAGATATCTTATCACCGGCCCTGATCCAACCCGGCAGGGGCAGTTTCTCAATCGATTGGAACAGGCCCTGGGTAGTGGTCTGCGTCTGGTGCAGTTGCGGGCTGGAGACATTCCAGACGATGAGCTGTTGGAGTTGGGGAGAGGGGCGCTTGAGCTGTGCCATGCCAAGGGTGCACGGTTGTTGTTGAATAGCTCGCCTGAGTTGGCTGAAGAGATTGGTGCGGACGGTGTGCACCTGAATAGCAGGCGCCTGCATCAGCAAACTGAGCGACCACTTCCGGAAACAAGTTTGATTGCCGCATCCTGCCATACAGAGGAAGAGCTATCCCATGCAGCCGCTATCGGGCTGGATTTTGCGGTGCTTTCGCCAGTTCAAACAACCGGTAGTCACCCAGAAGCGGAACCGCTGGGGTGGGGGCGGTTTCGAGGGATGGTGGATAGTGCGACTATTCCAGTGTATGCCTTGGGTGGAATGCGGCAGAGTGATCTCAATACCGCCTGGGAGCATGGTGCCCAGGGGATAGCCGGGATCAGCTGCTTCTGGAACTAGGGCTGATAACTATGAGGTAGGCCGGGATAAGCCTGCATTCCCGGCAAAATACACGCCCGGAACGTGCCTTATTCGGGCCTACTCAATATTACAATAGGGTCAGGCTCGATTGAACCCAATTGAGCCGGGTTAGATAGGCCAACCCATATCAATATGTGGTGTCTGTATCCTGTTTATTGGTATCTGGTATGCGGTGGTTCTCATCCAGCCAGTCTCCCAGGTCTATGAGTTTGCAGCGCTTACTGCAGAAAGGGCGCCAGACTGAATTCCTCTCCCATTTGACCGGGCTGTTGCAGGTTGGGCAGTTGGTGGTTATCTCTTGGTTTTTCATGGTTAGATGGTACAGCAGGTAAGTTGAAACTCAATATTCTGTTTGGTCTGGATGGCCTGGGTCTGTTTTTCTACCTGCATGAAGCGAATGGTGAATCTGTGTCTGCTGCCACTTACCTTGGGGAAGAAGATGGTGTCCCGGGGCAGGGCGATACGGATTAATCTGGCCGGAGACTGTGTGTCCAGTGCCATCTGGAACAGGCTATCTTCAGCGCGCTCCTGGGTCGGCACTGTGCTGTCACGCATTATGGACAGCAGCAGCATTACCGCTGTGTTGATTGGCTCCAGGGTTTGCAACCACTGATCGAGCTGAGACAGACGATCCTCTGCGGGTTTCTCTAGCCAGTAGTGGTACAGTGGCAGGTCAAAGGCGCAGTTGCCGCCGGGGATGCTGCTACGGTGGAGTATGGACTGCAGGAACTCGTTGTCCCGCAGCTCCTGTCCGATCTGTCCAATGTTGTTTTGGATGTTGGTGGTGGCCTCTGTAATCTCATTCAATACCTTATCCAGCAGATCACGGTTAACACCAGAGCTGGTAGTAAGCTCCGTAAGGTAGGTGTGGTAGCGCCTCAACTCCTTGAGCAGTTCGCTTTTCATATCTGAGCGTGACAGCAGAATGTTGAGCATGTCTACGATGCCGTCGATGGCGGCGCGACTGTCCCAGCTGCCTGACTGAATGGAGTAATACCAGGTTTGGTTGAACAGGTGTTCAAACCGGAGCAGGGTTCTGGTTCTCTCGTTCAGTGGATGCTCAAATATGATCTGCTTGGATGCAGTTTCCATGGTGTGCCTTTCCGGGAGACGTATGGTTAGGATAACAGACCCTTGTCTTTGTACTCAAACCCAAACATGTATGGCCCACTAACTCAGTTCGTTGTGGAGATGGATAGATATTGTTCATGCAGTGATTTAACCCGTTTGGTGAGGTCTGCAATGGGCTGATTATTGTTGATAATGTCATCTGCCGCCTTCAGGCGTTGTTTGCGGCTGCACTGGGCTGCGAGGATGGCTGTGGCCTGGTCGTGATTTATGCTGTCCCGGCTACAGATGCGTTCAATCTGTAGTGGTTCCGGGCAATCCACCACCAGCACTCGATCAACCGAGTCAGTAAGTCCGGTCTCCACCAGCAGTGGGATGGCAAGAATGGCGTAGGGTGTGTTTAGGGCTGCTAACTGCTGCTGTGATTGCTGACGAATCAGTGGGTGTAACATCTGCTCAAGTTGCTTGCGGGCTGTCTCATCATTAAATACCAGGTTGCGTAGTTGTTGGCGGTTGAGTGAGCCGTCCGGCTGCAGGATACCTGTTCCGAAATGCTGGATAATCCCTTTCAGCCCTGGTTCTCCAGGTTGTACTACCTCATGGGCGATGAGGTCGGAATCAATTACCGGTACTCCAAGGGATTGAAATATGTCACTAACGGTACTCTTACCGCTGCCTATTCCGCCGGTTAGTCCAATGGTCAACATAGTTATGTGTAGCCTGGAAGCCAATTCCTGTAGTGGGATGCTGGTATAGGACCATTTTGGTATCTGTAGTTCAGGCCAGCCCGGAAAATCTGAGGTATGCAAGATTGATCTCTTCTCCCCAGAGCAGGCTGATCCAGCCTGCGGTGGCCAGATATGGCCCAAATGGTATGGGTAGGGTGCGGTCCCGCCCCAGAGCTAGAACCAGGCTGATGCCGACTATGGCTCCCACCAGGGATGAGATCAGGACAATCTGAAATAGATACTGCCAGCCCAGCCAGGCTCCAAGCATGGCTAGCAGCTTGAAATCGCCATATCCCATGCCCTCTTTTCCGGTAATCAACCGGAATAGCTGAAATATACTCCAAAGCGACATATATCCAGCAATTGCCCCAGTGACTGCAGAAGCAAGATCGGTAAAACCACCCTGCAGGTTAACAAGCAGACCAAGCCAGAGGAGTGGCAATACGACACTGTCCGGGAGAAGCTTGTGGTCATAATCTATCATGGTCAAGGCTATCAGGGCCCAGGTCAGGGGCAGGGCGGCGGCAGTCTGCCAACTGAAGCCAAAATGCCATGCAACTGCGACTGAGAGCAACGCTGTAACCATTTCTACCACTGGGTAGCGTAGTGAGATGCCGTTGCCGCAAGCGGAGCAGCGTCCCCGCAGAAGGATGTAGCTGATGATCGGGATGTTTTCCCAAAAGGCTATCTGATGGCCGCACTCCTGACAACGGGAGCGAGGATGAGACAGGTTAAATGGCTCGTGTTCTGTATCGGTTGTGCTTTCTCCCCGTAACTCCTGGCACTGCTCTTCCCACTCTTGCTCCAGCATGACTGGAAGGCGGTAGATTACAACATTCAAAAAACTGCCTACTGCGAGGCCGATGATTGCAGTGGCAAACAGGAATAGGGCTGGGTTTTGTTGTAGTTGTTCTATGAGTAACATGTCAGGGATGTCATTTTTATTTATGGCTCTTCTGATTGAATGTGTGGGTCGTTCAAGAATGTAGAGAAAGAACAGCTGTAATTCTATAACGGCGCAATCATATTGGATTAATCTGCCAATTTACTGCTTGCATCGAGCTTAACCCATAGATATTACTAGCGAGGTCTGTTTGTAAATGGCCTCTGGGTTAAGCCCTGGTTTTTGCTTTGATGTTGGAGTCGATTGCAGTAGACAGATGTGCACTCCAGCACGGTTTAAAGCTGCAATCGACTCGAATCCTGAGCTGTAGCTATTTCTGGATCAGAATGCCTCTGCCATATGGAAGATTGGCAGATACATGGCAACGATAAGTCCGCCCACCAACGTGCCCAGTACCACCATTATTAGTGGCTCCAGCAGGCTGCTGAGTGCGTCTACCATATTGTCCACCTCTTCTTCATAGAAGTCTGCAACCTTGGATAGCATGTCTTCCAGAGAGCCTGACTCTTCACCGATCGCCACCATCTGTATCACCATGTGTGGGAATAACTCCTGCTGTTTCATGGTGAGTTGTAGTGATTGCCCGGTTGCTACATCCTCTCGCATACGTAGCACAGCATTGGAATATACGATGTTGCCAGTTGCTCCCGCTACAGACTCCAGGGCCTCAACCATGGGCACGCCGGCTGCAAACATAGTGGATGTGGTGCGGGCAAAGCGAGCGATTGATGATTTGTGTACGATTACGCCAATAATCGGTAACTTGAGGAGCACTTTGTCTATCCAGAGGCGGAACTTGCGGGAGCGTTTCCAGATAAATTCAAATAGGTAGATTGTACCAATAACACAGAGCAGGGCCAGGAACCACCACTCTTGTAGCCATCTGGAGATGTTTACCACAAACTTGGTGAAGGCTGGCAGGTCAGAACCAAAACCGGCAAACAGGCTCTCAAACTGAGGAATTACAAAGAGCATGATAAGTACGGTGACCAGTACCGCAACCACGACGACAGCGGCGGGATAGAACATGGCCTTTTTAATCTTGGCTTTGATTGACTCCATCTTCTCCTTGTAGGTTGCAATCTTGTCCAATAGCTCTTCCAGTACACCTGCGGCCTCACCCGCCCGAACCAGATTACAAAACAGGTCGTCAAAATGGAGTGGGTGCTTGGACAGGGCGGTCGCCAGGGCTGTGCCGCCTTCAACATCGGCCTTGATGGCCAGGATCAGGTCCTGCATGGAGGCGTTTTCACTGCCGCGCCCAACAATATCAAACGCCTGCACCATTGGAACTCCGGCTTGCATCATGGTGGCAAGTTGCCGGGCGAAGATTGCGATATCCTTTGATGTGATCGCGGGTTTTCTTGCGCTGAATAAGGATGCTGATTTTTTCCTGATTTTGATGGGGATTACACCCTGTTTGCGCAGGTCTGCACGCACCATATTAATGGTGGTAGCGCGGGTTTCACCCTTGAGGCGTTTACCTTTTTTGTCTGTCCCTTCCCAGGTGTAGAGAAGGGATTTTTCTAATTTTTGCGCTGATTGTGCCATGCGTTAGTCCTTGGTTACTCGGTTTATTTCTTCGAGGCTGGTTACGCCGGCGCTTACTTTTTTAAGCCCCGACATTCTGAGGTTCTGTACCCCCTCTTTTTGTGCCTGTTCCGCAAGCTGGATTGAGGCTCCATTGGCCATAATGATGCGCCCCATATCTTCTGAGATCGGCATTACCTCAAATATACCAACCCTTCCCTTATAGCCATTAGTGCAGTTGTCGCATCCAGATTCAGCTGCCTTGAAAATCTTTAATTTGGCAACCTGGTCTTTAGTGAAGCCCTCGCTTAATAGTGCATCTTTGGATAGCTCATCTGGTTTCTTGCAGTGCTCACATAGTTTTCTGGCAAGACGCTGGGCCAGGATCAGAAGCACTGAGGAGGCGATATTGAATGGGGGTATGCCCATGTTTGCCAGTCGGCTCAGGGTTTGCGGGGCATCGTTGGTATGTAGTGTGGATAGGACCAGATGACCGGTCTGGGCAGCCTTGATAGCAATTTCAGCGGTTTCAAGGTCGCGTATCTCACCCACCATTATGATATCAGGGTCTTGGCGCAGGAAGGCCCTGAGTGCCTCTGCGAAGGTAAGGCCGGTCTTGACGTTGGTGTTTACCTGGTTGATACCGCGAACCTGAATCTCTACCGGATCTTCCACAGTGGATAGATTAACATCCGGCTGGTTCAGCATATTCAGGCCGGTATACAGGGTTACAGTTTTACCGCTTCCGGTAGGTCCTGTTACCAGGATTAAACCATACGGTTTGCTGATGGCGGTCTGAAATAGCTCCTGTTGTTCTGGTTCAAATCCCAACGCCTCAATCCCGATCTGGGCCGAGGTGGGGTCGAGTATACGCAGCACCACTTTTTCACCGTATAGGGTAGGGCAGGTGTTGACGCGAAAGTCGATAGAGCGATTCTTGGTCAGCACCATCTTGATGCGACCATCCTGTGGTACCCTGCGTTCGGCGATGTTCATGCGTGACATGACCTTGAGGCGGGCGGTAAGTCTCGGTGCGATATTAACCGGGGGTGAGGCGATTTCACGCAGTATGCCGTCTTGGCGAAAGCGCACGCGAAAATTCTTTTCGTATGGTTCAAAATGGATATCTGAAGCACCTGTTTTGATTGCATCCAGTAAGACTTTATTTACGAAACGCACTACTGGGGCGTCGTCTATGTCTAGTTCGCCCTCTGCCTGTTGTTCATCAGTACCGCCACTGATATCCAGGTTGTCCAGATCTTCGTCCATCAGATCGTCCATGCTGGTTTCCTGGGCATCCAGCGCGGATTCGATAAATTTGGAGAGTTTATTCTCCTCTACCACTATGGCCTCAGTGGTCAACCCGGTATGAAATTTAATCTCATCCAGACTGCGGATATTGGTTGGGTCGGAGACCCCCAGAAACAGTCGGTTGCCACGACGGAATAGGGGAATGGCATGGTGGGTGCGAATTAACTTCTCTTCCACCAGGGTGATTGGTGCCTGTTCCAGATCCAGTACATCAATATTTAGCAGTGGTACCCCAAATTCCTGGGAAGCGGCGTATGCGATCTGCTGACTATCCAGAATGTTATGTTCCACCAGGTAGGTAACAAATAGCATGCGCTGGGACAGTGCCTGGGTGTAGGCCTGCTCAGCTATTTCATGGGTTAGCAGGTTGTCACTAACCAGTCGATGAGCCAGGCCGCTGAGTTTTTTATTTTGTTTAGTTGCCGCCATTTGTTTGTTTTATTGTTCCCGGTTTAGTCTGTCATTTAGATTGAATATGTAAAAAAAACAGCAATAACAGTTAGATAGGCATGTATTTGCGACCCTGTTGTCCGTTATATTTGTCTGTCATCTGAATTAGAGAATACCAAACGCTACGGCATTTCGCAGATTATAGCCTAACACATGTAACTATTTGTGAAACGTGACAATAACTTAGAATGAAAGGTTGTGCAATTAGGTGAGAATTTGTTCTCTGCTGGGTATGGCTCGTGGGTTGTCTGCTAGGTTCAGAGTAAACACACGCTTCACCATGTCCAATTGAGGATGTCTAGGTTGAATATTGCAACATTGGTAGATGTGCCAATAACCTGGTTTTTTATTGGAGAGATCTTATCTTGATAGGGTGGCGCAAATTGAAGCCGGTATCGGTTTAGCCCCTGATTTGGCTGGGTGCCAACACTATTACACCATGTGGCATTTGGTAGTGCAGGAGGGGCGGTTGGTGGAAATGAATGATCCCGCTATCTTGTATTAAGATAGCGGGATCCTGGGTCTTAGAAGAAAAGCTACGAGAATTTACTGTCTGCAGTTTGCTGGCAAGAATTGATTCTCGATCGTTGTATTTGCAGCAACGCCATTATCAGGATTGGCGCTACATACCCACTCGATAGTACCGACTGAGTTATCGTCCCTAATGTTGTCGTTTTGGATCTGAGGCATAAAGGCCAGGATGTTATTGGTGCCCAACTGCGCTATACCATTCAAGTTGATGGTGATTTCTCCTGTGACGGCATCGACATCCACATCTTCTATAAGATCGGTTACGAGTGCAGTATTATCAGCTGCTATCTCTGCTGAGAGGGCTGCAACACCATCGATTCCTCTGTCGGCAAACAGCTCTGTTATGTTTATCTTTAAGGCAGATGCGGCAATTGCACCCTCTGAAACCTTGGCGCGTACGGTGTAGTCCTGATATGCGGGCAGGGCGATGGCCGCCAGGATGCCGATGATCGCTACCACG
>JAAGZL010000209.1 GCA_024206335.1 Gammaproteobacteria bacterium | reverse complement strand
TAAGGGTACTTCACAACTAACCACGCTGCGTACACAGCAGCTAAGTGAGACTTCATGTGTGCTCGGGGCAACAGAAGCAACTGATCATCATGTGCTTCTTCGTGCTGCCACCAATCCATAACGGTGTCATGGATATGTCCATACACACGCGATGGGTTTACTAAGCGCGCAAACTTCTTTAAGTCTTGTTCTGCTAGTTCCTGGATTTCTGTACGAGTTGCCATTAAGGGCTGTGTATCCAATTTCCGTCTGTCATACCGTGTACTCCGTGATTGTGATACTAGACGCCATCACACCACCATGTATTCTACTCCCATTCACCCCATTGAAAGTCGTCGTTCCTGCGGCATCGGCACCACCACGCACTATAAACGTTATTTGGTTGGTTGTACCAGCAGTCATCCAATGAGTGATTGTCATGTTTGCAATCTGGTGCTCTAGCCGAGGTGTCGTCACACAAGCTAGTGCCGCCGGGACATCATATTGGCATAAACCTATTGATATGTTTGACCCACCTACCGAGTCATTAGACAAATTTGCTACCACATCAATTCTTAAAAGGTTGGCCGCATGTGTGGGGTAAAAGGGCTTTTGCATGAAGAGTTCCCCTTCACTATCTGTGGGGATGACGTTGTCGAATGAAAAAAGGTTAGCGCCTGTGGCAACTTCTCCGTCCGACATATTGACTACTTGAACAACAACACCAGTTATACCGTCTACCCCGTCAGTGCCGTCAGTACCATCTACACCGTCAACACCATCTATTCCATCTACACCATCGGCACCCGCATCTCCTTGCTCTCCTTTCTCTCCTATGGCCCCCACAGTAGCTTGTTGACCATTGATATACAGAACCTGTGTTCTGGTTGTTAGTACGTTGTTTATGCTATTTGAATTAGCATCTATGTCAGCTAGTAATGTATTGGGAGTTGTGCCATCACGAGAGACAGTGTTTTCAAGGGCTTCTTCTATAAGCCTATTGTTTTCATTATATTGGTCTG
>JAAGZL010000208.1 GCA_024206335.1 Gammaproteobacteria bacterium | reverse complement strand
TCTCGACCTTTCAGTTCAACAACGGTATTCTTCTTCACAGTGGCGTATCCTTTTGGTTGTTTTCATTGTTTCGCAACAACAAATCAACCAGATACGCCGCTTTTCTTCAACCCCTCAAACACCAGATTCAGTTATAACTCAATTACGACTCTTTAAGTGTATATCGGCATCTGAACAAAGAACTTTAGTCCTCTTGTTCCTCTTGCCACGAACAGACATGGCGATGCCACAACATCAGGTGGTGGTCGTAGATTAAATCTATCCATAGCTGATACCCAACAACCAGCTAATTACAGGGGGAATTTCATTCACCCTTATTGAGGAAGCTCTAAAGCAATCAGTGATTTCTTGGATTTCAGCCCCAGCGACTCCATCTGGAATATTTTGCATTAAGGCTAGGGTATTGAGGTGGAAACGAATATCATTACACGTTAAACCAATTAGGAACAACGATATGAATCAACCGATCGGCCCATACCTATCAGGAGTTATACTGCTACTTCTGAGCACTATTACTACGACTGCATCAGCCGACGGCTGCAACAACAAGTCATTTTCCAACTGGATGAAAGGCGTTAAACAAGAGGCAACCGAACAAGGGATATCCACAAGCGCAATCAGAGAACTGGACACGCTGACCTACAACCCCAAGGTCATTGCCATGGACCGCAAACAAGGTGTATTCGCCCAGACCTTCCTGAAATTTGCCGGGCGCATGGTGAGTAAATACCGCATAAGCCATGGTAAAAAAAATATCAGGCAGTATGCCAATCTGTTCAGCCAACTGGAATCGGAGTACGGGGTTCCAGCCGCCGTCATAACCGCCTTCTGGGCACTGGAGACCGACTTCGGCGCCAACACTGGCAGTTTTGATACCCTACGCTCCCTGGCCACCCTGGCCCACGACTGCCGCCGCCCTGAGCTGTTCCGGCCGCAGCTGCTCTCCGCCCTGAAGATCCTGGACAAGGGCTACCTGAGCAGAGAAGAGATGAAAGGGGCCTGGGCCGGAGAGCTGGGACAGACCCAGTTTCTGCCTACTGACTACCTGAAGCATGGCCTGGATGGTGATAGCGATGGCCGCATCAACCTGCTTACCAGCAAGCCAGATGTTCTCTCCTCTACCGCCAAACACCTGGCCCATTACGGCTGGCGTAAGGATGAACCCTGGCTGGAAGAGGTCAAGGTTCCGGCCAAACTTGATTGGCAGCAGGCCAACCTCAACACCATGTTGCCACGCAGCACCTGGGTGGAATGGGGCGTAAAGGGCCGCAGTGGAGAGCTGCCAGCCGATGACCTGGAGGCCTCCCTGCTACTGCCGATGGGCAAGAATGGTCCAGCCTTCCTGGCCTACCAGAACTTCCGCATCTACACCGAGTGGAACAAATCTCTGGTCTACGCCACCACCGCAGCCTACCTTGGCACCAGACTCAACGGCGCACCCATCGTCAGCAAAGGGCGTGGCACCGTCGCCTACCTAACCCTGGCTGAAACCAAGCAGTTACAGACCATACTAAAGTCAAATGGCTTTAACGTCGGCAAGGTAGATGGCGTAATCGGCGCCAATACCCGCGCCAGTGTGCGCAAGGAGCAGAAGAGACTGGGTATGGCAGCTGATGGCTATCCGACGCAACAACTACTGCGCAAACTTGGAGGCAGAACCAGCGAAGCTTCATTGGATTTTTAGCCAGCCCTAGCAGCCTAAACCAAGAACGCCCCCGCATTTGCTTGAGGGGGCTTCTTTTTACAACAAACAAAAATCATGGTTTATCACCTACTGATTATGTCCCTCAAGGTCCAGATCAAAAAATTCCTTATTGAACATATTCCATCTCTGCACTGCATAGGTCCTGAAGATCGCTGGTACGGAATTGAATGCAGGGTCGACATTCATCATGCCTGATTCGATAGGCGTCATGGTACTTCCTCTAATCGCCAGCTTCTTTTTACCCTCGTGCATCATCAGTTTCATTGCCGAGCCACTGACATCACCCCTGCAAGCAAGTCGATACACAAACGCTGTTTCAGCCACTCCATTTCTGTCCAGATCTGTAACCTCCAGTGAACCAGGTAGAAACTGAAGATTAATATCGAAAGAACACTCTTTGACCAGATCATAGATGCGCCACAGGCGTTTCAGACCTGATCCGTTGTTAACATAGTGATATCCGTAAAGCTCAGTGGTAAAACAATAGCTCTCATCATCACACATCTTTCCCTTACGCCCGTCCACCTGGTAGACATCAATAAGCGTCTGTAAAAGATAGTTGACGCCAAGGGCATCATCCCAACTTATGGCCCGGACGACGTTACCCTGGTAGTTCGCACCTTTTGGTATATCTGACACTGCCAGTTCCTGCACACCAAAAGCAGAGCTTTTGTTTGCATGGTCCTTTTCTCCACATAACCTATTAATCTCCTGCTTGCCGTACCCGGAATTTGCTAACGAGATAATATCTGCTGGAGAGCAAACAGCAGCAGCTGCCGAGTAGGAATAGAAGCTGAGTACGATCAGTGACAGGAAAGAGATATATTTGTTACGCATTATCTAATCCTTTTCCCCATAAAAATGTGAATAATGAAATGGATAGTACAGCTTACATTAAAACCAATGAACATGAATTGCGATATATTGAACATTAAGGATGCTCTGATTAAAGTCCGGCATGATTGCACCCAGAACTCCAATCAGCAAAAATTGATTTTACTCAACACCCAATCTCGTTAGCTTATACACTGGTAATATTGCAACAACATATCCAGCAGGAGTATGGCCAACTAAAACACAACCGCTCTGGCCTGAACCACATAACGCATAGGACCACCTGGTACTATGGCATTGAATGGATAGCAGGTAATCAAGGTTAGTTGCTCATTCTTGGTCTCACCCAGCAGCCAGGTCTCATCCTTATGGTGTATCGACGCGCCAGTTATCTGGTAGCCGTGCATCACCCCATCCCTGAGGGTAAGTTGCAGTTGGTCTCCGGTTTGCAGTTGCTGCAGAAAGCGGAAGTGGGTATCCCGGTGGCCGCTGATGGCGCTGTTGCCACCACCTCCCAGTTCACCAGTTCCCACCACATGTCCGGGGCCGAAGGCCATGCTGCGACCGCTGGCATCGGCCAGCACGATCTGATCCACTCCCAGCCGCTTAACCTGCATCCTGGCCAGCGGCCAGGTATCGGCCCCGGGCCAGGGCCGGACCTGCCGGGAACCATCCAGGGTTTGGCTCCAGGCCTGTTGCAGTAGGAGCTGGGCCAACCGGGCCTTGGCCTCCAACCAGGCCCCCTGCCCCAACTGCCAGGCTCCAAATAGAAGACAGGTTGCAGAGACCAGGGCTACGATCGGTTTTCTGTTGACGTGGCGATCCATGGCATCAGCTCCCGGTTGCCCTGCGTGGCCAAAGACTCAGCAGCCACTCCACCCTTCTCACCAACCAACCAGCCAAGAGTCCCAACACACCCAGCAGCAGATGCAGTGGCGCCGGGGTGGCAGATTGCGGCAGGCTGCCAAATACCTTGCTGGCACTCCAGCCATGGGGCAGATTGGTGGGTATGTTTTTCTTCTGCAACCCTTTGTCCAGTGGCCGTGCCGGGGTCTTGTCCACCGCCACCAGGCTGGTGTATTTCGTTACCAGTTTATGTTCCAACGCCAGATTCAGAATTGCTGGCCGTACCTCTCTCTCCGGTTTGCCACGGGCCGTCTCATCCATCAAATCGGCAATGGCACGTCGGGCCCAGAGCAGATGCACACCGGGACTATCCGCCCCACCCTGCATATCGATATTGCGACTCCAGGGCTTGCCATCCAACACCCCGCTGATCTCCATTCTGGCAACGGCCTGCTCTGCACGCATGGTCACCAGCAGCGGCTCACCCAGGTAGAGGTCGGGGATACGCCCTGGACGGATATCAGCCTTGCCCCCATCCGCCAGCTGAATGCTGATATCGGTAAGCATGGGTGACTCCAGTTTGGAGAACAGTTCCAGCATCTTCTGTTTCACCTCACCCACCTTGCCGATGTAGGTAAAGGTGCCTCGCCCAAACTGGGCCGCCCGGCTCATGAAGAAGCTGTTGGGGGCGGAACCTATGCCCACGGTAAACAGACGATTGTCACCCAACTGCTGCTGAATGGTGTTGAACAGCTCCTCCTCATTGCCCACGCTGCCGTCAGTGAGAAAGATAACCTGGCGCAGCATGCCCTCTGCACCCCTCTCCCGCAGAGCCAGGCGCAGGGCCGACAACATCTCGGTGCCACCATCAGCATGGAGGCCCGCCACATAGTTCATGGCCTGGTGAATATTGTTAGGCGTGGCCTGCACCGCACCACTGAATAGGGCACTGGTGTTACTGTTGAACTGGATGACGTTAAAGCGATCTTCCGGTCTGAGTCGCTGCAGGGCCAGCAGCAGGGCAGCACGGGCCTGGTCGATGGATTCACCATGCATGGAACCGGAGGTGTCAATCACGAACACCACTTCACGGGCGGTGCGACCGACATCTGCATGGGCCTTGGCCGGTGGCATCACCATCATCAGGGCGTAATCACTCCCCTCCCAACGCTGCTTGAACATAGCAGCCTGGGGGGCAGTGTTGGCAGCAGGCAGCCAGGTGAGTTCAAAATCCCGGTCAGCTGGAATCTGGCCATTACGCAGGCTCAGGTGATGCACCCCCTGCTCATCCCTGCTGCTGTCCATCTGGTGATAACTGCTCTCCAGCTGCACCAGGGGAAAACCTGCATCCAGCCTTATCTCGATGGACACCTGATTGATCTTGCCATGGGAGGGATCGATCACCGGCGGTGTTATCTTCGACGCATCCGGCACCTGGGTGGTGTCTTTGGCCCAGCCACTGGCCTGAAACCCCTTGATCTCATCCCTGGCCAGGGGTGTTCCCGGGATATACCTGGGTGCCACCACTAGGGGAAAACGGATGCTGAACCGCTCCTGATCATAGTGCAGGTTCTGCTGGTACTCGATCTCCACCACCACCTCTTCACCCGGCCCAATATTGGCCACCGCGGTGGTGAAAATATTGGGACGCTCCTGACGCAGCAGGCTGGCCTTCTTGCCCTCACGCTTAGCCTTTTCATAGGTGCGTCTGGCCTCGGCCTTCTCCTTTATCTCACCCTCAATGATGCGTTCCCCAATGCGCAGACGCATGCGATCCACCGCCGCATCTTCCGGCAGGGGAAACACGTAGACCCCCTCCGCCCACTCACTGCCGATATTTTTAAACCGCTGGAGCACCGAGACCCGGGCCAACATGCCGCTGATATCCATCTTTACATCGGTCTTGAGCATGGGGGCATCCAGAGCAACACCACCACTGGCCAGATGCAGCAGCAGACTGCCGCGCTGCACCTGACCCGGTTCCATGGAGGGCATCTCCGTGGAGGCATCCACTCCCCAGGCCTGAGGCAGTTGCCAGAACAGAAGCAGCAGTAACACAATCAGACGACCCTTAACCCGTGCCGGGCCACCCCTGTGGAGTTGGTTTGTTATTATGGTTGGCATTAGTTTACCCTTCCTTATCCAGTTGCTCAGTTGATTTAGCTCCGGCGGATGATTGCCGGGGTTCAAGGCGATAACAGCAGGGAGGCACGGCCTCAGGTGAGCTGTCGATAAACTCATCACTCAAGGGTCGGATAATCATCCGCAGTTGCCGCCGTGTATGCCTATCGTTGTCTACCAGTGCAAGAATCATCTCTGTCATCCTCCAATCAAATATGGCCCAGCGTGCCATCCCTGGCATTTGCAAGATGTTGCTCCCTGAATGCGCCGGTTGAGTTAATTACACATCCACCAGATGGCAGACCAGTTGCGCAATCGTGGCAGGGTGGTGGCAGAATCTGCCGAAATTGTGGCAGGCATGGGGGGATCAGGTTTGCATATACCTGATCAACCTGCGGCGATATACTTCCAGGCATACTTGTAACGGACCTAACCATGTCATCCAGCGAACAAACCAAACCTCTGAATGTCACCGAAAGGCGCTCCACCATCGAAGAGTTCCTGGAGTACTGCGCGGCGGAGAAAAATAACCGGCAGAACTCAGGCGAACCATTTGATGCCGAAAGCTTCGACCAGGGGGTTGAGATAGCCCTGCAAAAACTAACCAGCCTGCAGAAAGAGGGCTGGACGTGATCATTCAAAATCTCAGGGCAGAGAATATCCTCAAGTACAAACAGCTGGATCTACAAGAGATTCCACCGCATGGGTTGATCGCCATCAGCGGCCAGAATGAGTCGGGCAAGAGCACCATAGGTGAGACCATCTGCTTCGCCCTGTTTGGCCGCACCTTCTCCCTGGACCATAACGATATCGGCAAGCTGATCCGCTGGGGTGAAAACCGCTGCAGCGTCACCATCGGTTTCATTGAAGAGAGTGGAGAGAGCTTTGAGCTCAGCCGTAGCCTGGACATCGATGGCAACCACTCGGCCCGACTGTGCCGCACCGATGACCGCGACAACCCCATGGCAACGGGCGCCGAGACGGTCTCCCACGCCCTGTTTCAGCTAACAACGTTTGGCTATGACGAGTTTGTCGAATCCTTCTATCTGGCCCAGCGCGAGATCACCAGCCCCCAACCCCACAGCCTCACCCTCAAGACCATCGCCGGTCTCTCCACCCTGGAGAAAGGTGCCTTCACGATTGAAGAAGAGGTGCACCGGGATGAGGCCAACATAACCAAGATAGAACAGGAGCTGCAGCAACAGCAGGATGAACTTGTCACCATGGAGTTTGACCCTGACCACCTGCAAGAGCTGCAACGGCAAAAGAGCCATGCCGACCAGGAACAGCACAAACTAACCGAGCGGATCGACCACTACGAATCCACACTTACGGCGTACTCTCGCACCTACCCGCAACTACTAAGCCACACCACAGCCCATAGCCGCCTCACCTTCTGGCTGGGTCTGAATATCACCCTGTTACTGATAGTAGCAACATCCTGGCTATTGATGACGATTCAACCGGAGCTAAAGCAGAGCTGGCTTAATATCTTCAGCCCCTTGCTGCCCCAGGGTATGGGCTGGATGGCCCTGCCACTGATCCCTCTGTTTTTTTTACGCAAAAGCTACAGCTCCAGTATCAAACGCCTGCGCCTGCCGGGGGTGGCCTTGGGAGCCGCCCTGCAGGATAGCGATCATGGCCTGCCACCTGAACTGGGGAAGAGATGTAACCAGCTGGCACCACAGGCAACAGAAAGTAGACTGGAAGGGGCAAAACTGACCCAGGAGATAGAGCCAGTGCTGAAAGCTCTGAAGAGCAATCAGCAAGAGAGCGCCGCCAAGAGTAAGAAAATGATAGAACCCATCCAAGTTGAGGAGCAACGCCAGGTGCAGACTGCAACCCTGGGGCAATCCATCGCCCGACTGGAGGGCGAGATGGATGAGTTGGTCAGCCACAACCACTCCCGTATAATCTCCATCGAGCTGCTGGCCGGCGCCAGCCGACACCTCTCCCGGCGCTTCAACCATGTGATCCGGGAGCACGTGGGCATGACCCTGCCCCTGTTTACCGAGAATCGCTATGAGCATCTGCAGATTGAGGACGACATGACCATCCGGGTGTTCTCCAACGAGAAGCGTGGCTATCTGGAACTGGACGAGATCTCCAGCGGCACCCAGCGCCAGATCATGCTGGCGGTACGGCTGGCACTCTCTCAGGAGCTGGCCAGCAAACGGGTCCAGAGCAATCAGTTTCTGATCCTGGATGAACCCTTTGCCTTCTTCGATCAGGAGCGCACCATCAACTCACTGGCAGTACTACCAGAACTGAGCGAAGACCTGCCTCAGATCTTCGTCACCTCGCAGGTGTTTCCCGATGGCGCTGCGTTTCAACGCGAGATCGCCTGCAGCAGAGAGACCACGGTCCTGCAATAACCCCCCATGAGCCCACTGTGAATCCAGACCTAACATCGTTTACCAACCGCCTGCGCAAAAACCATCGCCACTGGGGCAAGTGGGCGCGGCGGCGTGGGATCAGCTGCTATCGCATCTACGACCGGGATATCCCGGAGTTTCCAATATTGATCGACTGGTATGAGGGACAGGTTCACGCCCAGACCTTTATCCGCAGCGAGGTGGAGGTATCGGAGCAGGAGCTGGCCCCAATCCTGTGTGAGGTGCTGGAGATCCCCAGGGAAAACCTGGCATTCAAATCCAGGCAGCAGCAGAAGGGCAGCTCCCAGTACCAGAAGACCGGCACCTACCGCAGGCCAACGGTCGTGCATGAGGCCGGTCTGGCGTTTGAAGTGGACCTGCACAGCTATCTGGACACCGGACTGTTTCTGGATCACCGCATCACCCGTGGCATGGTGCGGGAACGGGCCGAGGGCAGACGGCTGCTGAACCTGTTCGCCTACACCGGCTCATTCAGCGTGTATGCCGCAGCCGGTGGCGCTGAGGGTTCGGTGACGGTGGATCTATCCAACACCTATCAAGAGTGGAGCCAACGCAACTTCGAGTTGAACCATATGGATGCATCCAAGCATCTGCTGGTACGCGAAGACGTATTCAAATATCTCTATCTGGCGCAAAAGAACCAGGAGCGTTTTGACCAGATCATTCTGGACCCGCCCAGCTTCTCCAACTCAAAACGGATGCGTGACACCCTGGATATCCAGCGTGACCACCCCAAACTGCTAGAAGGTTGTGTACAACTGCTCAATCCAGGCGGTGAGATCATCTTCTCCAACAACCTGCGCAAATTCCGTATCGACCCGGCCATTGGCGAACATGGTGAAGAGATCACCCATAAGACCATCCCGGAAGACTTCAAGCGCCACAAGGCCCACCGCTGCTGGCTGTTCCGGGCGTGATCGAGCCATCCGGGCCACTGGCCCTCTTCGCCGGGAGCTTTCTTGCCTCCACCCTGTTACCCGGCGGCTCCGAGGCCATGCTGCTGTATGCGGTGAGCGTGACGCCAGAGAAACAGAACCTCTACTGGCTTATTGCCACACTGGGCAACAGCCTGGGCGGCATGAGTAGTTGGTTGCTGGGGTGGTGGATCGCCCGCCGCTTTCCAGAACGTATACTGAAAAAACCGGAACAGCGCCGCGCGGTTGAACGCATCGCCCGGCGCGGCTCACCCATACTTCTGCTCTCCTGGCTACCGGTAATCGGCGACCCACTGTGTCTGGCGGCAGGCTGGAGTGGCACTGGGGTTATCCCGTCCGCCCTGTTCATAACCATTGGCAAGGCACTACGTTACGCCCTGCTGCTGGGAGTGTTCCATGGAATGGTAAATTAGACCTAAATCCGTAGTTAAGATTCAGACACAAAAAAGGGCGGAGACATGCTCCACCCTTTTCCATTTTCCCGGATAGGTTCTGATTAATTCAGAGCTTCCTATGGCTCCATTTAACTGCTAAGCGCCATGTCCGCCACGTTTGTAGCCATGCCGGAGCTGACAATCTCTTCACCCAGTTGGTTACTGATCTGCACTGAAGAAAAGACTCCACAGATAACCTGGGCCCCACTGAAATCTCGATCTGTTACCAGGGCGTGACGCCGTCCCATGTTCTTCATTACCTCTACAACATCAGACACACTAGACCTGTTGATCTCATCCATATACAGCACATCGATCATGCTTTGAGGGGTCATCAGGTCTCGCACCATCACCTCATCACGCTTGCCTCCAACCTCTTTCAGGTACTTCACCATCTTGCCACCTGTCAGGTCGTTAGAGGTAATGATACCCATTACGTGATTATACTGGTTGGTAACAAATAGTAGATGAACATTACTGGATGTCATACGCTGGGTGGCTTCATCCACGTTTGCACATGGGTTGATACCCATGGCTGTGACCCTCTTGAGATCTGTCATGACATCAACCGCCGGGCTGTTCATATCCACCTTCTCAGGCAGGTTCTGAACCGGACGGTAATAGGTAGTGTCATTCTCCAGGGTGCCTCTATTCAGTTTATTTGGGACAGTATTCAATTTTGTATCTCCTCATAACCTTATGTAGACCAGGGTCTGTAATGGGTAAAATATCCATCTTTTCTTATTCTAAGTATTCAGTTTAGAGCAATAACACTCTATTAGTAATCACTTATATTGCTGGGTCTATAAGGCAACTGTATTACAGGGTAAGCGCTCTATACCAAACAATGGGTAGACCGAAATAGTCAAACGAGATGAATAAGATGTTAATCTCTCCTGATGAATTATAGAACAATATTATGAGCAAGCAGATCGCAATCGTTGAAGATGAACCTGCCATTCTGGGTAACTACACAGATGTTTTGACCCGCCAGGGGTATGCTGTCAGGGGCTATGCGAACCGCACCCAGGCATTGAGTGAGTTCAGAAACCGCTTGCCAGACCTGGCCATTCTGGACATTGGCCTGGGGGATGACGTGGATGGTGGCTTTGAGCTCTGCCGTGAGCTGCGCGCCCTGTCACCCACCATACCCATAATATTCCTTACCGCCCGCGACAGTGAACTGGACACGGTATCTGGACTGAGACTGGGTGCAGATGACTATCTGACCAAGGATATCAGCCTGGCCCATCTCACCGCCCGTATTGCCGCCCTGTTCCGTCGCACCGAGGCACTACAACAACGGGCAGAGGATGATGAGGTACTGGTGCGCAACGACCTGCGCATGGATATGGATCGTCTACAGATAAGCTGGAAGGAACAGCCGGTGGACCTTACCGTTACCGAGATCTGGTTTGTGCATGCCCTCTCTAACCATCCTGGACATGTGCGTACCCGAGATCAGCTGATGGAGGCCGCCAACATCCTGGTGGATGCATCCAGCATCAGCACCCACATCAAACGCATCCGCCGCAAGTTCAGCGCCATAGATCCTGAATTTGACGCCATTGAGACCATCTACGGCATGGGCTATCGCTGGAACAGCTCTGACTGATCAGGCCATGCCATTCCACACCAGCAACCGCCGCTTCTACCACAGCATACGCTTCAAGCTGCTGCTAGTGGCCCTGACCCTGCTGGTAATCCCCTGGGCCGGCTACCGCTTTATCCAGGAGACCGAAAACTTCCTGCGTGTATCCCAGGAGACCATGCTGCTGGGCACGGCCCAGGCGGTGGCAACCATCCTGCATAACCGCGACGACATGTTCACATCCAGCCGACCGGCATATGAGAGCGCCGGCCCAGATGCCGCCATCTATATCCACCCCCTGCACAGCAGCATCCAACTGGACGGATACATTGAGGACTGGACCCCCTATCTGCAAAACCTATGGCACTACCGGGGCAACGACGGCACCGAGTTCGACAGCCTGGTGGGAGAACGTGGCAACTATCTCTATCTGCTGTTCCAGGTCAAAGATGACCATATTGTATATCAGCAACCGAGCAGTGGTAGAACCGACCAGGGTGACCACCTGGATATAGCCATGCAACGCCCAGACGGCGACCTGGCCCGTTACCGCATCACCACCAGCGCTCCCGGCTGGGTAAATGCCCAGCTCCTTTCCGACAACCCACTGGATCCAGAACCATTGGGCAACGAAATCCGCATCCAGGGCGAGTGGCAGGAGAGCAGTGACGGCTATAATATCGAACTACGCATCCCCAAGGATCTGATGGGAGAGCGCCTGGGGTTCATGCTGACGGATGTGGATGACAGCTCCAGCAGAGAGGTCTCAGGATGGGCCTCCAGTGCCGATATCCGACAGATGGAAACCCTGGGCTGGCTGATCACACCCAACCCCATTCTGGAAAAGACCATCAGTGGACTGGAGCATGAGAGTGCCCGTATCTGGGTTCTGGATCGCAGCCACAGGGTGCTGGCAAAACGCGGCCAACTCCTACCATCCCAATCTGGCCCTGCGACCGATTCCGATAACGAGCTCTCCAGCAACATACTGCACCTGCTGATACGCATGGCACTAGACCAGCCCAGCGGCAAATTTGTGGATGAGCTGGCCGGAGCGACCCATCTTCAAAGCCCGGAGATTGAATCTGCCCTCGGCGGTACACCAGAAACCAGACGCCGCACCACTGCAGATGGGGAGGCGGTAATCCTCTCCGCAGCCTGGCCCATCAGATCATCCGACACTGTCATCGGCAGCGTAGTGGTAGAACAAAGCACCAACCAAATTCTGTCCCTCCAGAACCGGGCGCTAGAACAGCTGTTCGGAATAACCATCACCTTCTTCGCCATCACCGGCCTGGTATTGCTGGGCTTTGCCACCCTGCTCACCAGCCGCATAGCCCGCCTGCGCAACCGAGTAGAAGAAGCAGTGACCCATGACGGCCGGATATTGAGTCAACTCAAACCTACCCGTAGCCAGGACGAGATAGGGGATCTGGACCGCAGTTTCGCCGGAGTGCTAAACCGCCTGTCGGAATACAACCGTTATCTGGAGGCCATGGCATCACGTCTGGCCCATGAGATGCAGACCCCAATCACGGTGGTGAGATCATCCCTGGAAAATCTCGAATCCGACCCCTCTCCCGATGAGCATCAACGCTACATCCAACGCGCCCAGGATGGCACTGCCCGCCTGGGCAAGATACTGCACCGGATGCGGGAGGCAACTAGACTGGAACAACTGCTTCAGCAGACCGAACCGGAACAGTTTGACCTCGTCTCTCTGGTACAAACCAGCCTGGAGAGCTACCGCACCGCCTTCCCTGACATCCTGTTTGAAGCGGAGATAACCCAACTGGAGATCAGCATCAACGGCGCACCAGACCTTATCAGCCAAGCCCTGGATAAACTGGTAAATAACGCCATGGACTTTCACACCAGCGGCAGCATAATCCTAATCGAGCTAGGAAGAGGCGAACGTGGAGAGATATCCCTGAGTATCTCTAACCGGGGGCCGGCACTCCCGGAAGGGATGGAACGGGAGCTGTTTCAATCCATGGTCTCCATGCGCAAGCTAAAGGGCGAAGAGCCACATCTGGGACTAGGCCTGTACCTGGTTCGACTCATATGTGAATTCCATGGCGGCAAAGCGGAAGCGAACAATCTGCCACAACATGATGGGGTCAGGATCTCAATGTTAATACCGGTTCAGTAGTCGCCAAAAAAAAACAGTGGAGCAGAGCACCATTAGATTGGTAGTACACCTATCTTCACCAGAAAGTCGATTAGCCTACAACCATGTTGCTCTATCTTATCAACCGAATCGTGACCGGCATCAGCGATCAGCAACAGCTCTACATCCGCTACCCGAGACAGTACTTCAGCATCTGTGACCGGTACTGTGTCATCAGCCACCCCATGTACCAGCAGTACCGGGCTATTGACCTTCTCCAGGGTGTTCAGTGGGGCAATCTGATCAAAACGGTGTCCAATGATCCACTCCACATAACGCAATATCCCGTCTAATATCAGGCTGGGAAGGTGGAACCGGCGAAGGTAGCGACGCATCATCCACTCGGGGTGGGCAAAGGCCGAGATGGCAATTACGGCAGAAATATCACAGCGTCGCGATGCCTCCAGCAGGACTGCACCCGCCCCCACCGAATGTCCCAACAGAACAATTTTTTGAGATGGGTTATTGAAATGAGACCTGGCCCACTCCACCGCAGATCCCACATCCTCTGCAAAACGGGGGAGTGAAGAGTAGCTGTCCGAATCACTACCACCATGGTTTCTGGAGTCCGGCAGGAGTACGTTCATTCCTGCGTTCAGGAAGGGGATGGCAACCGGCAGCATCAACTCTGCATTACCACCCCAGCCGTGAAGTATTATGATAACGGGTGCCTGCCGGGTAGTGGGCAGGAGCCAACCAAATAGTTGCTTTCCACCAACTGTCGGCATAGACACAGGTATATAGTCGATTCCACTGTCTGCAGGGGTACCGACCTCTACAAGTCGCGGCGGCCGAAAACCAAGATGGATTGCCAGCAGCAGGAGCAAAATGAAACCAGGCAGAATGAGGAGTATCCAATACACTATTACTACTTTTTATTACATGGGCCAATAACGGGCTGGAGTGACTTGTTCACACCATCATCAGGCCTCTCACTTAAACATACAACAATATTATCAGACGCATATGGTCAAACCCAAGGGCCGAAATTCAGGACTTGATACCAATCCCACGTTCCAGCATATGCATACTGACCGCCCCCAACACCAGGATAAATAGCAGGATGATTACCAGGGCGGTGCCAATGGGAATATCCGAGGCCCCGAGCAGACCGTAACGGAATGCATTCACCATGTACAACACTGGATTACCCAGCGACACCTGCTGCCAGAATTCCGGTAGCATCTTTATGGAGTAGAACACCCCTCCCAGATATGTCAGTGGCGTCAGCACAAAGGTAGGGACAATAGAGATATCATCGAAGGTGCGGGCAAATATGGCATTGATCAATCCACCCAGGGCAAACAGGATGGAGGTAAGGATCAGAACCAGGAAGGTGATGCCATAGCTGTAGATGGCAAGGTCGGTGAAAAACAGCGAGACCAGGGTAACCGCAACCCCGACCATCAGACCACGCGCCACTCCCCCACCAACGAAGCCGATGATGATAATCCAGTTTGGCACCGGCGCGATCAGCAGCTCTTCGATGTGACGCTGAAACTTGCTACTGAAAAACGATGAGACCACATTAGCATAAGAGTTGGTGATCACCGCCATCAGGATAAGACCAGGCACGATAAAATCTATGTAGCGGTAGCCATCCATCTCACCGATCCTGTTTCCAATCAAAGTGCCGAAGATGATGAAGTAGAGCGCGGTGGTGATGGCGGCCGGCAGGATGGTCTGAATCCAGATGCGCATGAAGCGCACTATCTCTTTAAGGATAATGGTCTGGAATGCAGTCCAGTAACCCTGATAGCGCCTCATGGATTTTCCCCATTACGTGCAGCATCAAGCATATCAATAAACAGCTGTTCCAGACGGTTCTGTTTATTGCGCAGACTCAACACCTCAATACCCTGTTGTGACAGCCCCGCAAACAAGCCGTTGATGCCGCGTTCTCGTTCCACGCTTACCTCCAGGGTACGACCATCCCGTTGCGAAATGGCAAAACCATCCAGGGTTGGCAGTTGCTCCAGTCGATCCCTCAGAGTAAGCACAAAGGTCTCAGTGTGCAGCTTAGCCAGAAGTGCATCCATACTGCTGTGTTCCACTATGGAGCCATGGTTGATGATAGCTATGTTTCGACACAGGTTCTCCGCCTCTTCCAGATAGTGGGTGGTAAGAATAATAGTGGTGCCACTACGATTAAGCTCCTGCAGAAACGCCCACATGGAACGCCTTATCTCAATATCCACCCCCGCTGTCGGTTCATCCAAAATCAGCAACCGGGGCCGGTGCACCAGGGCACGGGCAATCATCAATCTGCGCTTCATGCCGCCGGACAGTTCCCGCGCCATTACCTTGCGCTTGGGCCAGAGATCCAATTGCCGCAGACTCTCTTCGGCATTGTGCATCGCCTGCGCCCGTGGAATCCCATAATACCCAGCCTGATTGGCTACCACCTCCTCGGTAGGAAGGAACTGGTTAAAGTTAAACTCCTGCGGCACCAGACCGATACAGGATTTGACCATTTCCGGCTCCCGATCCAGGTCATGCCCAAACACTTCAACCTGGCCGTAACTCTTATTTATCAGGGAACTGATAATCCCAATAGCGGTAGATTTACCCGCTCCATTGGGTCCCAGCAGGGCGAAAAAATCCCCCTCCTCTACCGCAAGATCTATCCCACACAGGGCCTGCGGACCACTCTTATAGGTCTTGCGCAAATCGGTTATTTTTAGTGCATTTACTACCATGCGCGCATTGTCACATATGCCGGCGTCTACTGCATGTACCAATACATGCTAATTTCGAACCGAAGTTAATTGGTTACCAAATGCATTTAATGCCAACCAGACTTAGCTTTTGCTAGTTATTGTGCAAACTCAATAAAGCTCTGTTGATCAGCTGATACATCCTTCATAACCTCAGCCACACTACCACCAAACATTTCCCCCAATAGTCTGGCATTCATTGAACCAATATAGGTTTTACCATCTGACTTCTCATACACGGAAATTGTGCATGGCATGAAAACAGAAATCTTTTTATTCTCATCTTCTCTTAAAATAGAAAATGCATAATTAGCCTGGCATAAATTAATCAGCATCGTAGGAAGTACTTTTCCACCACCATGTTTCATTATTGATTTGTGGAGCGGTTTAACGCCTGGAACAACCCACCCCTTCTTTTTGGCACTTTCCTTTATCCTGTTTACTGTTTCCTCTGTTCCATATGGACTCAAACCTTCATGCAACATCATTCCAGGCATCATATTCCAACCGACTATACCAGTCACAATAATCCCCGCTACAAATCCCAAAGTGATTGCAGTTATACTTTTCATATCTACTCCACAAGTTCTTATTTACGTCTAGAATCCAACTTTGAACAGCTGGACTTACAAATCATATTTAGGCACTCAGTATCCGGTCCAACCTTCCGGTTTCATCTGGTCTGGCAGCAGCCTGGTGGTGAAATACACATCACCGTCATCTGGATCGACTTCGTTTCTATCTACATCCTGCAGTGGCTGTTCATAATCATTCCAGCCCCGCAGTCCAGTTTTCAATGATGCCGCATTTTTGAAACCCAGTATCTGTAGTGAATGAACTGCGAGTACACTTCGGTGGCCAGAGCGACAGACCACTACAACCTCTCTGTTCCTGGCCTGCACCAGTTCCGGCTCGGTCTCTTCAAACTCCCATTCACAGGCCGATTCCAGAATACCGCGCGGTACACAGAGTGAGTTTGGGATATGCATTCGATCAAACTCATCCTGCTCTCGAACATCCAGGATAAGAAGGTCAGGGTTCTCTGCAAGACGCTCTTCCAGATCCCAAGGCATGATCTCCTTCACATCCGTAAGACACTCACGAATTAACTCAATAAATCTCATCATGTTCGGTTTACCCTTAGCATTATTAGTTATTCAGGATATTATAATGCAGGTGCGAGCAGGAAGATATCTACTGCAATTTAGGTGCTGTCAAATATACCCGGAAACATAATATTAACCACAAAAACACGGAGTTAATATATTGATTAATATAGTGTTTTCTTTGCGATTTTTGTAGTTTGAACCGGTGTTTATGAACGGGTTAGCTAAGTCTCACTCTGGGATCAACCATGGTGTAGGAGATGTCGGTCAGCAACAGTCCGAATATATATAGGACTGAACCCAGAAATACCATGGAGCGTACAATGGCAAAGTCCTGACGACTGATGGCATCAATGGTGTAACTGCCCAGACCAGGGATACCAAAAAAAGACTCAGTGATCAGGCTGCCCATGAACAGCAGCGGCAGCACCACCACCACGCCGGTGAGTATGGGGATCATGGCGTTTTTCAATACATGCCGGAACAACACCAAGCTCTCTGACAGCCCCTTGGCCCGCGCGGTGCGCACATAATCCTTGTTGATTTCTTCCAGGAACAGAGTGCGGTACCAGCGGGTGCCGGCACCGATACCGCCGACCACCCCAATGATCACCGGCAGGATCAGAAACTTTGCCGCCCCCATCCCGGTGGCATAACCAGAGATTGGCACCAGGTGCAGCAACTTGCTCACCAGATACTGACCACCGATGATATAGAACAGCCCGGATATGGACATCAGCACCACACACAGCACCACACTCCAAATATCTATGTAGGTGGCACGAAAAAAGGCGATCAGCAACGCATAGCTGATATTTACCAGTAGCCCAACCAGCAAGACTGGGATAGCAATGGCCAGACTAGGCCACATACGCTGGGATATGTCGTAGCCAATATCGCGACCACTGTCGGAGGAACCAAAGTCAAACTGAAACAACTTTGCTGATTTCTGGAAGAATATGGTATCTGTTATTTTGTCAGTTCCCTCGGCCTTAGAGTTATACAGCAGTGGGCGATTATAGCCACGCTCCTGTTTCCAATTCTGCACCGCCTCAGGCGTCACCCGTTTCATCCCCAGGTGCATACGGGCCATATCATCCGGAGTATTGACCACAAAGAACAATACAAAGGTAAATATGTTCACCCCAATCAGGATAGGGATGGCATAGAGAATGCGCCTGATGATATAGGCCATCATTTGGCAACACTCCTTTCATGGCGACGGTAGACCATCACAGCAGGTATGGCTGTAACGATCAGCAACAGAATAAAGCCCCATACTGGCCAGAAGATGGGCTGGTTCCACTCTCTTTGCAATTTGCTACGCAACTCCGGGTCAACCCGTTTGTACTTGAGGGTGTTGTTGGCCATAAGGTTAGGTTTTACATTGCTGTACCAAGAGTGAAACAGGGAGAACGCCTTGGGATGGAACCCCCAGGACCAGGGCGCATCCTGGCGCAGTATCTCCAGCATCTCATCGATGATCTGCTGGCGCTCTGGTCCATTGCTCATGTTCTTCATCCGGTCAAACAGGGCGTTAAACTTGGGATTGTTGTAGTTGGACGCATTCTCACCCCCATGTTCCAGCTTACTGTTAGGTCCATACAGCAGAAACAGAAAGTTCTCCGGATCAGGATAGTCAGCATTCCAACCCCACATAAATATCTGCGCCTTGCCCTTGCGCATCTTATCCTGAAACCGGTTGTAATCTGTGGCGCGGATCACCAGTTGCACACCCAGCTTTTCAAACTGTTTTCGCATCCAGTTGAGTCGAGCCTTACCATCCGGGCCGGCAGATGATGTATCAAAATACAGGGTCAGGGCTTGCCCTGTTTTAGCGTCACGCCCATTCGGATAACCCGCCTTGTCGAGTAACTCCTTGGCCACCGCAATGGATTTACGTTTCGGCTTGCCATCCACCACATCGTAGATATATTGGTTAATCCCGGCCGCCCCCGTCCGGTAGCCAAAGATGCCCGGAGGTATCGGACCCTGGGCAGCAACCCCCCGACCATTGGAAAAAATAGAGATATTCTCTTCCATATCCACCGCAATGGAGATGGCGCGCCGCAGCAACCGGGACCGTTCAGACTCACCACCAATAACCGGGTCAGCCATGTTAAAACCCATATAGAAGATGGAGGTAGTCACTGCAGTCAACAGATCAATCCCCTTCTTCCGCATGGCGTCCGTGAGCCCAACTTCACCCAAATCAGAGAACTGTACCGCCTGATCAAAGCTGTCTGAGGAGACCCCAGAGGTGTCGTAGTAGCCCTGTAGAAATTTGTTCCAGTAGGGGATGCTCTCTTTCTCCAGACTATAGATCGCCTTGTCGATAAACGGCATGGTTTTTCCCGCATCCCGCAATAGACCAGTACTAGCATCCTGTTTCTCACCATGGTCAGGATAGTGCTCACCATAGAAATTGGGATTTCGTTCCAGCACCATGCGCAGGTTTGGATTGTTTTCAGACAACATAAAGGGACCGGTTCCCACCGGATACCAATTGAGATTGATGTTGCGCTTGTCCATGCCAGGCTGAGAGTAGAACCGGTCGGCCTCCCAGGGCATGGGAGAGAAAAACGGCATCGCCATCCAATACACCAGTTGCGGATATTTGCCCCGCACCCGAATTCTGAAACTGTAACGCCCGGTCTGCTGCACTCCCTCCAGAGGAATCTCGCGCAAATCTACATATGGCCTTTCTGAGCCCGTTGCCTGTTGTTGTTTTTCAGTTGCCGCCACAATCTCTTTACCGAACTCCTTAAAGCCGATGATGTACTGTCCGATCAGGCCAGCAATGGGGGAGTGCAACCGGGGGTTGGCCAGGCGTTTGATCTGGTAGATATAGTCTGCGGCCGTCATCTCTCGGCTGCCGGTCTCGAAAAAATCGGACAGTTTATTGGCGGCAGCAATCCGATCCGAGCTCAGGCTATGATAGGTATAGTCCCCACCCTTACCAGTGGCGAAGGCAGGATGGGGCTGGTAACGCACCCCCTTTCGAACCCTGATCTCATACTCACTGGTGGCAATATCCTTCTCATCTGCATCTTCTGGCAAAACAGCACCGGCAGCATCCAGGTAGCGCGGCACCGGCACCTGCTCTGCAACCAGTGGTACCAACTGGTAGGGACGCTTCAGGTAGTGGTACTGGAGCAGAGGTTCATAGATCTGACCAAGAAAAGTGTACTCATTAGAGCTATAGGAACGTACTGGATCCAGATGTTTGGGTCGCTCGGAGAAAGAGCTGTAGACAATATTCTGTTCTGATTCCGCACGGGAATATGGGCTATTCAGGGCGGTCTGATCACAACCGGAAAGGAGTACGGCAAAAAAAATGGCCATTAATCCCACACCGGACAGCCATACCCTTCCATTTCTATCCATCATATGTTGAGAGTTCTTTTCCAAAGTGTCGTTTTCCGGTACTGTACCCATTTCATCACGGCAATCAGCGTAGACTGAATCATCGCATTCTGCAGCGCGGTTGTCAGCCAAAAACCAGACCGGAGCATTTAGGCATTCCTATGGGTTTCTTACAAGACAAACGCATCCTTATTACTGGCGTAGCCAGCAACCGTTCAATCGCCTATGGCATCGCCAAGGCCATGCATCGTGAGGGGGCTGAGCTCGCCTTTACCTACCAATCAGACAAGCTGAAGGGACGGGTAGAGAAATTTGCAGCAGAGTTCGACTCAAACATCACCCTGCCCCTGGACGTCAGCAGTGATGAAGAAATTGAGAATGTATTCACCGAGCTAGGCAAATCCTGGGATGGTCTGGACAGCATAATCCACTCCATTGGCTTCGCACCGCGCGAACAGTTAGAGGGCAGCTATATAGACGCCGTCACCAGAGATGGCTTCGCCGTAGCCCATGACATCAGCGCCTATAGCTTTGCCGCCCTGGCCAAGGCAGGTCGGGAGATGATGGCTGGCAGGAATGGCTCCCTTCTCACCCTGAGCTATCTGGGCGCCGTGCGCACCATTCCTAACTACAACGTGATGGGGATCGCCAAGGCCAGCCTGGAGGCCAACGTACGCTATCTGGCCGACTCCATGGGTCCGGAAGGGGTCAGGGTCAATGCCATCTCTGCCGGCCCTATCCGCACCCTAGCGGCGTCTGGCATCAAGGGTTTCAAAGGCATGCTGGATGAGGCGGAGAAGCATGTACCACTAAGACGCAATGTAACCATTGATGAAGTTGGCAACGCCGCTGCATTTCTTACCTCAGACCTGGCATCCGGCATCACCGGTGATGTTCTCTATGTGGACTCCGGGTACCACATCGTGGGCATGGTCACTGGTTAGCAGTACCTGTAAAAAAGGGCAGGTGCTATGCACCTGCCCTTTTTTTAGTTGTGTATTAATCGGTTATTTTTTTGCATCTTCCGGTATTACTATCTCGGAACCGTCCCGCACGTTGCTGATCATATGGTCAAAACTGCTCTGGCCCAGCATGCGCTCCAGGGACTGCTTGAACTTATTCCGATCCGACTCTTCCAGGGTGTCAATAGAACCGTCTGTCACCTGATACAGGGCAAGTACGGCATAGTCGCCGTTGCCTAATCTGGTCTTCCCATACACAGGTTGATCACCAACAGGCCTGGACATGGTAAACAGGCTATCCAGGATTGCTGGCGGTATCTCTTTGGCCGCACGCCCTACTACACCAGCCTTATGCAACTTGGCGCCATACTCACTGGCCAATTGCTCAACAGCCGTCCCGGCAGACATGGACGTTATCAGCTCCTGGGCCTTCTGCTCTGCCATCTTTGCTGCACCACGCTGCCTGAGTATGGACTCTATCTCACCACGCACCTTATCCAGTGACTGTGGCCGCGACTCCTCGTGCTCGACCACACGCAAAACCAGAACCTGCTCGGCTCCCAGCTCCAGCAGTTCGCTATTGTGCCGTTGTACCAGAACATCTTCGCTAAACGCCGTGGTAATAACGCGACCTATGGCCAGAACACCGGGACCACCATCGCGCCCCATCCAGTCACTGGTATTAATCTTCAAGCCAAGGGCATCTGCCGCCGGCTCCAGACTATCTGGATCTTCATAGGCCAGATCGCCCAGACGCTCAGCATATTCATAGAACATCCGTCCTGCCTGTTCTTTACGATAGGCCGTAGCCAGATCATCACGCGCTTGTTCAAATGATTTACCAGCTTCCGGTCGGACATCGGTAAGTTTGATGATATGAAAACCGAACTGGCTCTCTACCACCCCACTAATAGCACCCTTCTCCAGTTCAAATGCGACCTTTTCAAACGCTGGATCCATTATCCCCTTTTCGAAGAAACTCAGATCTCCGCCACTGTTTGCAGAACCAGGGTCCTGTGACATCTCCTTGGCAACTGCGGCAAAATCTTCACCTGCATTAACCCGCGCAAGGACAGACTCCGCCTTCTCGCGAGCCTTAGCCAGCGCGGACTCATCACTCTTATCTTCCACTACAATCAAGATATGGCTGGCCCGTCGTCCCTCTGACACCACATAGTTTTTCTTGTTCTGTTCGTAATAGCCCTGCAGCTCCTCATCATCCACCTTGACCGTCTTGGCAATATTCTTGATATCAAGTTCCAGATACTCAAGCTTCACCCGCTCTGGTGACATAAAGGCCTGTTGCTTGCTATTGAAGTAGGATGTCACTTCCTCTTGTTTCAGTTCAACCTTGGAGACATAATCAGCAGCAGGAACAATCAGGTAGTCCAGTTTACGACGCTGATCTCCCAAACGCAGACCCTGCTCCAGTTCAGCCTGAGTGACTATCTCTGAGCCGCTGACGGCCCTGAACAGTTGATCTGATGCCAGCAGACGTCGCATCTGCTGTTCGTAACCTTCAGTGGTTAACCCTTGCCTGCGCGCGCCATTCTCATAGGCGGCCTGACTGAATGATCCGCCCACCTGAAATGATGGACTGGCCTTGATCAGTTCGCGCAACATTTCATCACTGGTGCGCATCCCCAGCTCAACACCCTGCTGATGAATCAGTTCACGATTTATAATGGACTCGAGTACCTCTTTCCGCAGCATCTTGTCATCCACCAGTTCCGGGCGGTACTGCTTGCCCAGTTGCTGGCGTAACTGCTCACGAAACTGGCGATAGCTGCTATCAAACTCGCGTTCTGTAATCTCACGGTCATTGACCGACACCTTTACCGCAGCAGAGCCGACACCCAGGTATTCCTGAATCCCCCACAAGGCAAAAGGCACACTGATTAGAATAACAATTACCCAGGCTATCCAACCCTGAGCTTTTTCTCTGATTAATTGGAGCATGAGGTTTATCCCGTGATCAGAAGATGCTTTCTTCGGTGGGAAAAGAGAAACGGGGCATCCTAATTGGACACCCCGCTGAGCTCTCAGTTATTGGCGGAGTGGACGGGACTCGAACCCGCGACCCCCGGCGTGACAGGCCGGTATTCTAACCAACTGAACTACCACTCCAAAAGCGTGGTGGGTGCTGCAGGGATCGAACCTGCGACCCTCGCCTTGTAAGGGCGATGCTCTCCCAGCTGAGCTAAGCACCCTGAGAAAGCGCGCTAGTTTACGGCATCCTTAAGAGCTTTACCAGCCTTAAATGCAGGATTTTTTGATGCCTTAATATTTATGGTTGCACCGGTCTGTGGATTGCGTCCGGTACGGGCAGCACGCTCACGTACAGTGAAGGATCCAAAACCAACCAGAGAGACCTGATCACCTTTTTTTAGGGCGTCAGTAACTGCGCCTACGAAACCATCAAGTGCTCTAGCTGCGGCTGCTTTTGAAATATCTGCAGACTCCGCAATTGCATCAATTAGATCGGTCTTGTTCATGAAAATTTTTCTCCCTTCAAAGTGGCTCCACCACCCAACTGGGTGTGGAATAGATGTTTGTTATCAATGGTTCTGTGAATGTGCAAAACGGGGTCAATTTATACCAAGCGTTAGAAACAACTGTCAAGCGCGGCAAGAGACAAAAGCGTGTTTTTTATGCACTGAATCAACATAGTTTCTGTTTTGTATGACAATGCGGCCAATAAACCGACACGGGCATTATTTCAAAAGGATGAGCTCCGCTTTGTGGTCATGGTCACAGTTTCAAATACCCAGCAAAAACAGGACTCCCCCCATTCTGTTACAACATATATCCAATAAAAAATATAACTAGTTTAAGTAAGTCCCGAATAAATCAGACATTCCCCCTGTTCGCCGATTCCCTTCGTGCAGCACGCAGGCTAGTGATGGGTAAGGTCTTTACTGCCGTTATCATCCTCTGCCTGGGCAGAACTACTCTTGGAATCGCTCTCCGCCACCCCATCTTTTTTAGCTGCCGAGGGTGTCTGGATTAGCGCAATGTCCAGGACCTCATCAATCCAGCGTACAGGTATTATCTCTAGATGCTGTTTTATATTTTTTGGTATCTCTACCAGATCACGTTCATTTTCATGAGGGATGATAACACTCTTTATCCCACCACGATGTGCAGCCAGGAGCTTTTCCTTCAATCCCCCTATCGGTAACACCTCTCCTCGCAAGGTTATTTCACCAGTCATAGCAACATCAGCACGTACAGGAATACCAGTCAAGGCAGAGACCAGACTGGTGCACATTCCAATGCCGGCACTGGGACCATCCTTTGGAGTAGCTCCCTCTGGCACATGGATATGGACATCATTCTTCTGATAGAAGTCATCCTTCAGACCAAATACATCAGCACGGCTACGTACTACAGTCATTGCGGCCTGGATCGACTCCTGCATCACTTCACCCAGTTGCCCGGTGTGACTGAGTATCCCCTTGCCCGGCATCAGGGCGGCCTCTATCGTCAGCAGTTCACCGCCAACTTCAGTCCATGCCAAGCCGGTAACCTGTCCGACCTGGTCATTTTCATCAGCCAGACCATGACGAAACTTCTTCACCCCAAGATATTTACTAAGGCCTTTGCTGGTTACGGTAATTTTCTTTTTCAGATGTTTGAGCTGAATATCCTTGACCACCTTGCGACAGATTTTGGACACCTCACGCTCAAGATTACGCACCCCAGCCTCTCTGGTATAGAAGCGAACGATGTCACGGATGGTGCTATCACGAATCGCCAGTTCTTCTTCTTTCAAGCCATTATGTTCCATCTGTTTCGGCACCAGATAGCGGGTGGCAATATTCACCTTCTCATCTTCGGTGTAGCCGGAGAGATGAATTACCTCCATCCGATCCAGCAGCGGTGCAGGAATGTTCAGCGAGTTGGCCGTGGCCACGAACATCACCTCAGACAGATCAAAATCTACTTCCAGGTAGTGATCAACAAAGGTATTATTCTGCTCTGGGTCCAGCACCTCCAACAGCGCCGACGCTGGATCACCACGAAAATCCATGGCCATCTTGTCTATCTCATCCAGTAGAAACAGCGGGTTGCGTGTCTTGATCTTGGATAGGTTCTGAATAATTTTTCCGGGCATGGCGCCGATATAGGTGCGACGATGCCCTCTTATCTCGGCCTCATCCCGTACCCCACCCAGAGACATGCGTACAAACTTACGGCTAGTGGCACGCGCGATAGACTGCCCCACCGAGGTCTTACCCACACCGGGAGGGCCCACCAGGCAGAGTATTGGCCCCTTTAACTTGCGCACCCGCTGCTGTACTGCAAGATACTCAGTAATCCGCTCTTTGACCTTTTCCAGACCATAGTGATCTGCTTCAAGTACATCTTCGGCCATCTTCAGATCATGTCTTATCTTGGACCTTTTTTTCCAGGGGACATTTACCAGGGTATCTATGTAATTCCTTACAACCGTCGCCTCTGCCGACATGGGAGACATAAGTTTGAGTTTATTAAGTTCGGCCTGAGCCTTGGATTTTGCCTCCTTACTCATGCCTGATTTTTCTATTCTATTCTCCAGATCTTCAATCTCGTTGGGCACATCATCCATGTCGCCCAGCTCCTTCTGGATCGCCTTCATCTGCTCATTCAGATAGTACTCGCGTTGGTTCTTCTCCATCTGCCGCTTGACTCGACCGCGAATCTTTTTCTCCATCTGTAGTAGATCACTCTCTGACTCCATCAGAGTCATCAGGTGTTCCAACCGCTGCGGCACATCATGCATCTCCAGCACCAGCTGTTTCTCATCTAGCTTCAACGACATGTGCGCGGCCATGGTATCAGCCAAACGACTTGGGTCATCAATATTGGAGAGAGAGGTCAAGACCTCGGGCGGAACCTTCTTGTTCAGTTTCACGTACTGGTCAAACAGATCAAAAGAGGAGCGCATCAGCACTTCCATCTCCCGCTCTGGAAGGATATTTTCATCTTGCAGGGTGGTGTATTCGGCTGTAAAGAACTCACCCTCTTCTGTAGGCAGGTGGAGCAGCTGTACCCTTTTCTCACCCTCCACCAGTACCTTCACGGTGCCATCCGGGAGTTTCAACAGCTGTAGTATATTGGCCAGAGTACCTACCGTGTGCATATCCTCCACAGTGGGCTCGTCAGTCTCAGCACTTTTTTGCGCAACCAGCAGAACCCGCTTATTGGCATCCATGGCTGCATCCAGCGCCTTGATGGATTTTTCCCTGCCTACGAATAGTGGAATAACCATGTGCGGATAGACCACTACGTCCCGCAACGGCAGTACTGGTATGACGGTCACAACGTCTACAGTTTCTGGGTTGCTCTTATCTTCTTGACCCATAGGTAGTTATCCTCAGATAAAAATGGTGGTCGAAATCAATTTTCCGACTGGCCTTCCAGTTATTGAAACGATCAGGGAAAACCGGCTTGACGCCAGCCCTGCCAAGCAGGGCCAGAATGCCACCGGTACTGTTCTTAACGGTGTGGGTTGATATGGCAGTTTTCAAGCCCATACTCCATATTTATATCAATATAATCGGAGCGGTAGATCCCTTTAGGGGGTCGGGTTGATTACACTAATCTGAAGCGGCCAACTGCTTGTCGCCACCATCAAAGATGATGTACGGAGGGTTCTCGCCATCAACCACTGACTCATCGACAACCACCTTGCTTACATCATCCATCGACGGCAGGTCATACATGGTATCCAGAAGTACTTTTTCCATAATGGTGCGTAGTCCACGGGCTCCGGTCTTTCGCTCCATAGCCTTGCGAGCTATGGCACGCAACGCATCCTCGCGGAATTCCAGCTCACAATCTTCCATTTCAAACAGGCGGGCATACTGTTTGGTTAGGGCATTTTTTGGTTCGGTCAGGATCTGAACCAAAGCATCCTCATCCAACTCTTCCAAAGTCGCCACCACCGGCAGACGTCCAACAAACTCTGGGATAAGCCCATATTTAATCAGATCTTCTGGCTCCACATCATTCAGAACCTCGCCGATTTTACGTCTATCATCCTTGCTGTGTACCTCGGCAGAGAAACCGATACCGCCCTTCTCAGAGCGATTACGGATCACCTTATCTAGGCCGGCAAAGGCACCACCGACGACAAACAGGATTCGGGAAGTATCTACCTGCAGAAACTCCTGCTGTGGATGCTTGCGCCCACCCTGTGGTGGTACCGAGGCAATGGTTCCTTCAATCAGTTTCAACAGGGCCTGCTGAACACCTTCACCGGAGACATCGCGGGTAATGGAGGGATTGTCTGATTTGCGGGAAATCTTATCAATTTCATCTATATAGACGATACCGTGCTGTGCCTTTTCCACATCGTAGTCACATTTTTGCAGCAGTTTCTGGATGATGTTCTCAACATCTTCACCCACATAACCGGCTTCGGTCAGGGTAGTGGCATCGGCGATGGTAAACGGGACCTCCAGCATGCGCGCCAGAGTCTCTGCCAGCAGGGTCTTGCCTGATCCGGTGGGGCCGATGAGCAGCACATTGCTCTTGGCGATCTCCACTTCGTCTTTACCACCACCGGTTTCCAGGCGTTTGTAGTGATTATATACCGCGACGGAAAGGACCTTTTTGGCCGTGGGCTGACCTATTACATACTGGTCCAGAAGCTCATAAAGCTCCTTAGGTTTCAGTAACTTACCAGATGACTCTTCCTTGCTGTCATGCATCTCTTCACGGATGATGTCGTTGCAAAGCTCCACACACTCGTCACACACGAACACCGACGGACCTGCGATCAGTTTTCGCACCTCGTGCTGGCTCTTGCCGCAGAAAGAGCAGTAGAGTAACTTTCCGTCGTCACCTGAGCCCTTTTTGTCATCACTCATACAGATTCCTCACAAATAGCAACCAAGGTCACTTCATCACATAATATCAATTTGCCCATTGAGCGCAAGACCCGGACCACCAACCAACCACAAAATAACCACACATTCTTCATGATATTCATCCCTATCCATGCGCTACTCTTCCGCACTCCCCGTGCGCTCTGACAGCACCTGGTCGATGAGGCCATATGTTACCGCCTCGTCCGCATCCATGAAATTATCCCGCTCTGTATCCTGTTCGATGGTGGCGAAATCCTGTCCGGTGTGTGAGGCCATTATATTGTTCAAACGGTCTCGCAATGTCAGGATCTCCTTGGCGTGAATGGCAATATCCGAAGCCTGACCCTGAAATCCGCCCAGGGGCTGGTGGATCATCATTCTGGAATTGGGCAGACAGAATCTTTTTCCCGCCTCACCACCAGTCAACAGTAGTGCCCCCATGCTTGCCGCCTGTCCGATACAGGTGGTGCTTATGTGGGGCCGAATGAACTGCATGGTATCGTAGATGGCCAAACCAGCACTGACCGAGCCACCCGGGGAATTGATATATATATTGATATCCTTATCCGGGTTCTCCGACTCCAGAAACAGCAGCTGGGCAACAATCAGGTTTGCCATGTGATCCTCAACCGGACCCACCACAAAAATCACTCGTTCCTTCAGCAGGCGGGAGTAAATATCGTAGGAACGTTCACCACGTGCGGTCTGCTCCACCACCATTGGGATCAAACCCAGGCTAGTTGTATCCAATGCGCTCATGCCTGCTTTATCGGTCATCTGAAAAAATCCTTTAGTTGACTAACGTGTAACCCTATTCTGCCGCCTGTTGCTGGGGAGCGGTGATCTCTTCAAAACCAGACTCCACATCCTCAACCTTGGCCTGCTCCATAACCCAATCCGCCACCTGCTCTTCCAGGACAATATTCTGTACCATGGCCAACTGCTCGCGATTGGAGGCGTAATAATCAATCACTTCCTGTGGCTTCTCATAGGTCTTGGCAAACATCTCAACCTTCTCTTTGACCTTCTCTTCGTCCAGTATAATTTCGTTTACCTTAATCACTTCAGCAACTATCAGGCCCAGTGCTACCCGGCGTTTCGCCTGGTCTTCAAACAGGTCTAGCGGCAGATCCATATTGCTCTGCTGACCATACTGTTCCATATTCTGTTTGGTCTGCTCCTTCAATGCCTCTGCCTCTTGCTTAACCATAAACTGAGGAACAGGGATCTCGTTGGCTGCAATCAACGCATCCATGGCACGCTGCTTTATCATAGAGCCAATCTTGTCTTCCAGTTCCCGCTCCATGTTCGACCTTATCTCGCTCTGCAAGGTTTCAACTGTTCCGTCTGCCATGCCGAATGCCTTGATAAACTCTTCATCCAACTCAGGAATCACGGCCTCAGCAACCTTAATCACTTCCACCTCAAACACTGCATCCTTTCCTTTTAGGTTCTCAGCATGATAATCCTCTGGGAAGACTAGCTCCAGGGTGCGATTTTCACCCGCTTTCGCACCAACCAGTCCCGGCTCAAAACCCTCGATCATAGAGTTGGAGCCAAGTTCCAGAGGAATATTATCTGCACTGCCACCCTCGAAGGCCTCACCATCTATGGTGCCCTTGAAGTTAATGGTCACCTGGTCGCCATTCGCTGATTCACGTTCAACATCATTCCAGGTGGTGCGCTGCTTACGCAGCTTTTCAATCATCTGGCTCACGTCTTCATCAGAGACCTCGGCCACAGGACGCTGAATTACCTGATCTGCCATATCACCCAGCTCAATCTGCGGCATCACCTCAAATATGGCGGTATAGCCAAAGCCTTCACCTGGCTGCTTCTCAACTGGTTCGATCATCGGGTCACCTGCAGGCTGCAGATTCTCCTGCCCCAGGGCATCGAAATATGTAGACTGAATCAACTCCTGATGAACCTCCATCAGAACCTGGTCGAGATAACGCTTCCGAATAACAGAAGGCGGGACCTTGCCGGGACGAAAGCCGTCAATTTTAGCCGTACGGGAAATGGTCTTGAGACGTTTCTCAACCTCTTGATTTACCTGCTCAACAGGCAATTCAACGGTCATACGCCGCTCGAGTCCTTCACTAGATTCAACTGAAACTTGCATGGTCCACATCTGGGCAACGGATGCTGCCCCTCCTATTCTATTGAGTGATTAAAACGTTTACAGCATACCTACTATCTGGCATTGCTGGAGTAAATGGTGCGAAAGGAGAGACTCGAACTCTCACGGGTTACCCCACAGGAACCTAAATCCAGCGCGTCTACCAATTCCGCCACTTTCGCATGGGCTACAGCTTAAAAACAAAAAACCGGCTGGATATTATACATCCAGCCAGCAGGCTATTCTAACACTATCCTCGCATCTATGCCGACACAGTGGATAGTATTCTTAACAATATCACGGTCTTCCGTCGATCTCAGCACCCTCTTTCTGTACCGGCATCAGGTCCGCCTTGCTGATACCCAGAGAGAGTACCGCGCTACTGGCCACATATATTGAGGAGTAGGTACCAATAACCACACCCACAATCAGCGCCAGGGCGAAGCCATGGATAATCTCGCCTCCGAACAGGAACAATGCGATTAGCACCACCAGGGTGGTGATAGAGGTCACCAGTGTTCTGGAGAGGGTCTGATTCAGCGAGACGTTGATGATCTCTTGCGGTGTGCCTTTGCGCATGCGCCGGAAATTTTCCCGGATGCGATCATACACCACGATGGTATCGTTCAGAGAGTAGCCGATAACCGCCAGGATGGCCGCCAATACCGGTAGATCAAACTCTATCTGAAACAACGCAAACACCCCGATAGTGATCAATACGTCATGCACCAGAGCGATGACCGAACCTACGGCAAAACGGTATTCAAACCGCAGTGCCACATAGATCAGGATACAGATCAAGGCATAGAGCATGGCCAGCCCACCATCTTCGGTCAATTCATCACCAACCTGTGGACCAACAAACTCCACCCGGCGCAAATCAGCGCCACCGGCCAGATCCTTGATGGCGCTAAAGGCACGATTACTCAGATCCGCACTACTCACATCATCTCTGGGCGCAAGCCGCACCAGCACGTCCCGGGGAGAGCCAAAGTGCTGCACCGTTGCACCACCAAAGCCACTCTCTGTGAGCGCCTGCCGCACCTGTTTTAGCTCCGCCGTCTGTTGATAACCCACTTCCACCAGGGTACCACCGGTAAAATCAATCCCCAGGTTCATGCCCTTGGTGATAACCGAAAAAATGGAGATGAGAATAACCACAGTGGAGAATACCAACGCCCACTTGCGCCTACCCATAAAATCAATATTCAGCTTGGATGTTAAGATCTGCATTACAGTTCTTGTTCCGATAGATTGGTCTCAAATATGGCGTCGATGCAAATCCGCATCAGATCGCCAGCTTCTTCACACGTCTGCTGCCATAGACCAGATTAACCACAGCCCTGGTACCGATGATAGCGGTAAACATGGAGGTCAGGATGCCGATAAACAAGGTCACGGCAAATCCCTTGATGGGGCCGGTACCAAAGCTGAACAACACCACCGCTGCAATCAGGGTGGTGATATTCGCATCCACAATGGTAGAGAGCGCCTTGGAATAACCGGCATGGATACTGGCCTGAGGCGTACTGCCCACACCGATCTCCTCACGGATGCGCTCAAAAATAAGCACATTCGCATCCACCGCCATGCCTACGGTAAGCACAATACCGGCAATACCAGGCAGGGTCAGCGTGGCCTGCAGGGCCGATAGAATCGACACAATCAGCACCAGGTTCATCATCAGGGCCAAATTTGCCACCAAGCCAAACACCCGATAATAGACGGCCATGAAGATCATCACCAAAACTAGACCAATCATCACCGAGCGAAACCCCTGGTCGATATTATCCTGTCCCAGGCTGGGACCGATGGTGCGCTCTTCCACGATCTCAATGGGTGCCGCCAGGGCACCGGACCTAAGCAAAAGGGCCAGGTCGTGGGCCTCGCTGGAACTATCCAGGCCGGTGGTCTGAAAACGGCTACCGAAGGGTTCGAGGATATTGGCGACACTAATGACCTCTTCCACCACCACCTTGCGCTTTACCAGCTTACCATCCACCTCACGGGTCTCGGTTCGGTTCTCAATAAACACCACGGCCATGGGTTTACCCACATTCTCGAAGGTCACATTACGCATGCGACGTCCGCCAGCCCCGTCCAACTGCACCACCACAGCAGGTGAGCCTGAGTTCTGGTCGAACCCGGATCTGGCATCGGTGATTTGGTTGCCGGTGACGATTAACCGTTTCTTCAGCAGTATTGGTTGTCCATCCCTGGTCTTATAGAGTCTAGAGCCGACCGGGATCTTGCCGGCAAGGGCGTCTTGCAGATTGCCCTCGGTATCTTCCAGGCGGTACTCCAGGGTAGCCGTGGCCCCCAGGAGCTCCTTGATCTTACTTGGGTCCTGCGCCCCCGGCAGCTGCACCACAATCCTGCGTTCACCCTGCTGCTGAATGATGGGCTCGGCAACACCCAGGGCATTCACCCGGTTGCGCAGGGTGGTAATATTCTGTTGCAGGGCAAACCTGCGTGCCTCTTTCTGCTCAGCCTGGTCCATAGCAGCAGTAACAAAGAAGGCGCCGGCGTCATCCAGACTATCCAGTTTCAGCCCCCTAAATTGCCCTCCAATCACATCCAGAGCCTTGTCACGTAACGCCATATCCCGGAATTTGACCAGAACCGCGCTGTCCTTTTTGGTAACAGTTACATAGCGCAGCTTATTTTCGCGCAACAGGGTACGGATATCACCCTGATAGCGCTCCAGGGCCTGCTTTACCGCCGCATCAATGTCCACATCGATCAGGACATGGATACCACCACGCAGATCCAAACCCAGGTACATGGGCTGGGCATCCACCGCCTCCAGCCACCAGGGCAGATCCGGCAGCAGGGTGAGTGCGGTCACGTAATCAGAACCCAGGGCAGCGGTCAGCTTATCCTGGGCCAGTAGCTGCGATTCCGAGTCGTTAAACCTGATCAGCAGCTTGTTATTACCGGCCTCAACCGCCTTAAAGGCAATACCAGCCGACTCCATGGCCGTTTTGACCTTGGATTCAGTACCGCTATTCACCTCGGCACGACGGGTGCCAGAGACTTCTATAGATGGGTCCTGATCAAAGGCGTTGGGCAGGGCAAAAAATAGCCCGATTAAGACCACCACCGCCACCAGGAGATTCTTCCAGAGAGGATATCGATTCATTGCTGTTCTTCTTGAACTCAGTAAGCCACTTCAGGTACTCATACAACCTAAAGCGGGATCACTGTGACAAATTTGGTTACAGTTCCTTTAGGGTGCCCTTTGGCATCACGGTTGCCACGGCCTGACGGCGGACCTTCACCTCAACCCCTTCGGCAACCTCCAGCAGGATAAAGTTATCACCCATGTTGGTGATCTTCCCCATCATGCCGCCTTCGGTCTGCACCTCATCACCCTTGGACAGGGCATCCACCATCTTTTTCTGCTCTTTTTGGCGCTTGATCTGGGGGCGGATCATAAAAAAGTAGAGTATGACGATCAAGCCAATCGGCAGAACCAATCCACCCAGACCACCAATCGGGTCGGCGGCCGGTGCGGCTTGAGCCATGGCATCAGAAATAAAGAAACTCATAGTTATTAAACCTGATTCAAAGTTATTGAAGCGGCGTATTATGCCACAGTTCTGGCGAACAAAGGAAAGGGAAAACTCCCGATAGCGGGCAAAAAACTGGATATAGCGTCAAAATTCAATCGGCCACCAGGTCACCCTGCTCTGGGAGCTGATCCAGCTCCACCTTTTCGATCTGGCCGAAGCGGCTGCTGATCTTGCGCGCAGACACATTCACCTCATCCACATCCTTCTGGGCCATATTGATGTGTTTAGAGAGGCGATCCATCCGCTCCTGGAAACGACCAAAGTCCTGGGACAGGGAGTTCAGATGCAGCTGAATTACATGCACCTGCTCCCGGGTGGCGGCATCCTTGAGTACCGCGCTGGCCGTGGTGAGGATGGCCATCATGGTGGTGGGAGAGACCAGCCACACCCGCTGCCGGTGGGCCTCCTCCACCAGACCGGGATAGTGGCCGTGGATCTCGGCAAATATGGGCTCGGAGGGGATAAACATCACCGCTCCGTCTGAGGTCTCATCGGCAATGATGTATTTCCCGGCGATATCGTTGATGTGCTTGCGGATATCCTGGCGAAACTGGCTGGAGGCCCGCTCCCGCTCCAGATCCGGCAGGTGCGGGTCGGTCATGCGCCGAAAGCTCTCCAGGGGGAATTTGGCATCGATGGCAATATTGCCGCTGGGCTCCGGCAGAAACAGCATACAGTCGGCCCGCACCCCGGTACTCAGGGTGTATTGCAGGGAGAAGGCCCGCTCCGGCAGCAGGCTGCGTATCAGCGCCGCCAGCTGCACCTCACCAAAGGCCCCCCGGGAACGCTTATCCGCCAGCACTTCCTGCAGGCTCACCACGTTGCTGGAGAGTTCGGTGATGCGCTTTTGTGCCTCATCGATACGGGAGAGGTGTTCCAGCACCCGGGAGAAGGTCTCGGTGGTGCGCTTGAAACCCTCATCCAGACGCCGCTCCACCTGGCCGCTGATCTCCCGCAGGCGCTGGTCCGTGGAGTCGGTAAGACGGTCAAAACGCTTGCCCAGCTCCTCCCGGTTAAGCTGCAGGGCCTCGCCTAGCTGCCGATTTACCGCCTCAAAACCAAGCCCAAGGGAGTCTGCGGTACCACTCTGCATCTCGCCAAAACGCTTCTCCAGCAACTGTTTCATACGTGATAGCTGTAGCAACAGCTGCCGTTGCAGCTGATGTGACTCCCTCTCCCCGGAACTACGATATTCGGCCATCTGCCGTTGCAGCACCCGCTCCTGCTCCCGGAACAGCTCCTCCAGCCGATTGCGCTCCTCATCCTGCCCCTGGCTACTGCGCTGCAACTCATGCAACAGGCGTGACTGCCGCAGCCAGAGTAACAACACCAGTAACAGCAGCAGGGCCATACCAATCAGTAAGATCAATTGTGAATGCGCCGTAATCTCAGCCATCTGAGCTATCTCCTAACCAATGGATATAGCGAGTCCCTGGTAACCTACTTGCAAATAATCCCGGCCAGAGATGGCCTTTTCTAATGGATAACATGTACAATCCCGCCTGAATCCAGCCAACCTGGCCGCTGGGATGCAATATTAACCTAACTCACTAGATTCTACATCTGTTCTCTATATTTTATCTGCACCACAGGTCACCCCCAGAAAAGCCCCCATGCATATCTACATGAAAACCCTTGGTTGTCGCCTGAACGAGGCAGAGCTGGAGAGCTGGTCCCGTGAGTTTCAGGAACATGGACACCAACTGACCCAAGTGCTGGAACAGGCCGATCTGGTGGTGGTAAACAGCTGCGCCGTAACCGCAGAGGCGGTACGCAAATCCCGCAAGGCGATGCATCGGGCACATAACCACAACCCTGAGGCCAAGCTGGTGGTGAGCGGCTGCTACGCATCACTGGACCCAGCGACCACCGCCCAGGAGATGGGGGTGGACCTGGTTATCAGCAATCAGGATAAGGATCGGCTGGTAGAGATCGTCAGCGCGGAACTCAAGCTGAAGAGCATGCCGCAACTGGCCACGGAACCCGGGGTAAACTCCCTGCTGGCCCGAGGTCGGCAGCGGGCATTTGTAAAGGTACAGGACGGGTGCCGCTACAACTGTACCTTCTGTGTCGTGACCCTGGCCCGCGGCGACGAGAGAAGCCGTCCTATCGCCGAGGTGGTGGAGGAGATAAACCAGCTGCACGCCGAGGGCATTCAGGAGACGGTACTGACCGGGGTCCACATCGGCGGTTACGGCAGCGATCTGGGTAGCACCCTCACCGAATTGATTCAGCAGGTATTGGAGCAGACCAACATCCCCAGACTACGCCTGGGTGCAGTGGAGCCCTGGGACCTGCCGCCGCAGTTCTGGTCACTGTATGAGAATCCACGCTTCATGCCACATCTGCACCTCCCCCTGCAGAGCGGATCAGACAACATCCTGCGCCGCATGGCCCGGCGCTGTAAAAAAGGCGAGTTTGCCCACCTGGTGGCAGACGCCAGGGCCAAGATCCCCAACTTCAACATCACCACCGATGTGATTGTCGGCTTTCCCGGCGAGGGGGAACCGGAGTGGCAGGAGTCGCTGGAGTTTATCCGCGAGACCGGTTTTGGCCATCTGCATATCTTTGCCTTCTCACCACGCACCGGCACCCTGGCGGCAGAGATGCCACAACGGGTAGACCGGGAGACCATGCGAAAGCGCAGCCAGGAGCTACACGAACTCGGCCAACAGATGAAGCGCGATACCCTGCAACAGAACCTGGGACAAACCTATCCGGTACTAATCGAGGGCAAGGAGCAGAACGGCGAGGTATGGGCGGGATATACACCAAACTTCCTGCGGGTTGCGGTACCATGCGTAGCAGGAGACACCCTGGACAACCAGATTGTTGAGGTAACACTTGAGTCGATCAACAACGACGGAACAACCCTAATGGGTAGGATTATTTAGGAGCAACTGTGACCTCCCCCCATAACATCCAAGGCAAATGGCAGCCACAGACTCTGATCTTGGCCAACCTGTTCGCCATCATCCTGTTTGCCAGCTGGCTGCTGGAGCCTACACGCTCACTCTGGCTGGAGCTGGACAGTTGGGCCTTCTGGGCCATGAACAACTCCCTGGCTGAAGGCAAGGCCTGGCAGTGGTTCTGGGCCATATCCAATAATCGCGCCTTCGATTTGGTGCCGGCATTTTTCATGCTCCTGCTCTATGGCCACTGCAGCCTGGGCCGGGACCGGCAGAATCTGAACCGCTATATTGCCATCGGTATTCTACTGCTGATCACGGTGGTGGTGGCATCACAGCTGGGCAAGGCGATCCCGATCAAGCGACCCAGCGCCACCTTCCACTTTCCGGAGGCCCTGCGCATCTCGCAGCTGGTACCGGAGATCATCACCAAGGATACGGCCAGCGACAGTTTTCCCGGTGACCATGGACTGATACTGCTGCTATACGCAGGATTTGTAGCGTTCTTCATGCCGCGCAGATACGGCATCATCGCCGCCCTGATGGTAGTCCCGTTTACCCTGCCGCGCCTGATGAGTGGAGCCCACTGGCTCACCGATGAGATCGTAGGCGCCATAGCGGTTGCGGCAGTGGTACTGAGCTGGATCATGGCCACGCCACTGCACACTATCGCGCTCAATCGGCTTGAAGGCTGGGTCTCAAAAGTGAGAGACAGACACTGACTAAGTAACCGCAAAGAACGCAAAATTAACAGATCAATATAGAACACTACACCAACCACAACGCCATGCTGATCGACAGCCACTGTCACTTTGACCACAGAAGGTTCGACCGGGACCGCGCAGATGCCTGGCTGCGAGCCCGCGAAGCCGGGGTGATGGCACAGGTGGTTCCGGCCATCACAGCAACCGACTGGACCAGGGTAAAACAGACCTGCAACGACCACATCGGCCTGCACCCAGCCTACGGCCTGCACCCCATGTTCTGGCATGAACATAGCGAGGACGATCTGCAGAAACTACGCCGCTGGATCGAACAGGAGGCCCCGGTGGCGGTGGGTGAATGTGGCCTCGATTTCTATATGGCCCAACCGAACAAACAGAGACAGCTGGAACTATTTGCGGCACAGCTGGAGCTGGCACTGGAGTTCAACCTGCCGGTGATCATCCACGCCCGCCGTGCCGTTGAAGAGGTAACAAACTGCCTGCGCAGGTATCCGGGATTGAAGGGGGTACTGCACAGCTACTCCGGCAGTCTGCAACAGGCACAACATCTTATGGAGATGGGATTTCTCCTCGGCTTTGGCGGCCCCGTCACCTACCCCAATGCGACACGGCTGCATAGGCTGGTGGCAGAACTCCCGTTGCAGGCGATCATGCTGGAGAGCGACGCCCCAGACCAACCGGACAACCAGCACCACAATCAACGCAACGAACCGGCCTTCCTGCCATTGATCCTGGAACAGGTAAGCAACATCAGGGGCGAGAGTCCTGAGCTGGTTGCCGCACGCACCACAGAAAACGCGATCAATCTATTCGGAATATCATTATGAGCCTTGATCAGGAGCGGACAGAAATCCTCATTGGCCATACCGGAATCACCCGGCTGGCGGAAAAACATGTAATGGTGGTCGGTCTGGGTGGAGTCGGCGGCTATGCGGCCGAGGCCGTGGCCCGTGCCGGTATCAGAAACATGACCATAGTGGATTATGATCTGGTAGCCTCCAGCAACTGCAACCGGCAACTACCGGCCCTGCAATCCACCATCGGAAAACCCAAGACCGAGGTTATGGGCCAGCGACTGCTGGATATCAATCCCGGCCTCAACCTGGAGGTCATGGACAACTTTCTTAATCCAGATAACATCTCTGAGATATTGCACAACAGTTCCATCGACTACCTACTCGACTGTATTGACAGCATCGCCTGCAAGGCCGACCTGGTCGCCACATGTCAAAGCGAAGGGATACCGGTGGCATCCGCCATGGGCGCCGGGGGCCGGGTAGATGTTACCCGCGCCAAAATCTCAACCCTGAAGAAAACCATGATGTGTCCATTGGCCCGCGAGATGCGCAGCCAGATGAGAAAACTGGGGGCATCACTGGACTACCCAGTGGTATTCTCAGACGAGACCCCGGTCAAGGGTCTCCCCCATCAACCCATCGACAGTAACAATCCGGGAAGACCCCGGGCGGTGAACGGCACTATTTCATATCTGCCCGGGCTGTTCGGAATGATGCTGGCCGGCCATATGATACAGAAACTGGTCGAGTCAGATAATGATTAGCCAGCCCCATAGTTATGGATGTTTCAGCAGCACCAATGCAGATATTTCCTGTGCTAGACTTCTACCCTAATCCATAGATTAGGAAAGGTAGTTTTACAGGAGCGTGGCAGCGGCATGAATCTGATTAGGTTTGCCGAACCCAACAGTAACAAAATGAGATCAGGCAGTACTCATCTGACCCGGCTGATCCTTGCCGTATATCTATTCACCAACAGCGGAATGCTGTTTGCCCTGCCCCCGAATACCGGCACTGATCAAGATTATGCAGAAATCAAACCCAGCGGGATCTTTACCTGGGTGGATGCTCGCCGCGCCAGTTATGTAGCCGCACCGATTACACCCATTTCAGACTCATCACACCTGGAAGAGAAGAGCATAATCTTTGGCAAGAGGCTTACATGGCACGATGGAACCATCTGCAGCAGTTGGGAGTTAAGGCCAAATCAGATTTACTGCGCATTTTTGGAGGATCCGCTACTAGGCGATACCCAACTTCACAACCAGAGCAGTAACTCCCACGCCCCCCTGTTGAATCAGGGCTATGAGGTGATCTGCGAAGGGGTAAGCATAGGAAGTCTGACCGATATTGATGGGCGCACCCTGATTGTGCCCATGTACAACTCCACCATTAACAGCCTATTTGAAAAGCCGGTAACCAAAAGTATCATACTGGAGATGGCTCGCGTTCTGCAGCAGCGTAACTTCACCCCACTACCGCCAGAAACAATCACTCAACAGCAGTTCCGTGAAGCAATCTCGGCATATGTAAGTCACAGCAGTGGGTTTAATCTGAAGTTCTACCGCTCCCCCATCACCTGGAACGTAATGGACAGTCTGATTGAGAGGCCTGAGCTAAGAAAACAGATCTGGCTGGATAGGTTGGAATAGTACGATGGCGCTATAACACCTGTTAGCACACGCCCGACCAATATTGATCAGACCGCCAAACCCAAACCAATCTACACCTGCCTATGGATTTGGCAGCCCAAATAACAGACCCGGATCTTAGTGCTTAACCACACGTGGCAGACCCTTGGCCTGCTTGACCCAGTCCTCTACCTGCGAGGCCGTGGGTAACTTACGCACAAGACTCTTTTTTTCGTTTACCTCAACCATTTTTGCATGGAGGTTATCAGAGTTTCTTTGGGCAAGTTCAGGCACGGTATCCACCCCGGCGCACTCTAGCAGATCCGCATACTGGGTACTGACACCCTTAACCCTTGCAAGGTCGGCACGATTAACCCAATTGAGAATCAGCTTCTCACTAATGCCGGATTTTTCTGCCGTCTCCGTACGCCCTTTCTTTTCACAGCAGCTCTTTAACAGACCCTCCAGTGAGGCAATTCCAGACTCGGCAAGCTTGGATAAATACGCTTCACCAATACCCTCAATATCAGACAGTTTTGACATATTTCTCTCCTTTGGTTTTTCTCTACTTGAATATCAGGAACACAGCTCCATCGGCTGTTGTCTCATCTTCATTATGACTAGAGTTACGTACAGTAAACACCTGTATTTTCGGATGGGTGCCCATGTTGTTTTAAGATGATTTAGTTGCTTGGAAACTCACCCACGTTTAGAAAACCCTAATTAGACCAAGGAGGCCAGAGAAAACAGCCAGACAGCTGCCGGAATTGGGACCGAAACAATTTCATATCCGATCAGATCCAGCACGCGAAAATCAGCCTCACTGAGTGTAAATATCTCCCCGTAATCTATAGTTGGATCCATTGCACCAATCATGGTTCCTGTCAGCAAATCATCCTTCCAATGGCTAACCTGACGACCATCCCCTGTATAAGCACCTGTGGACATAGAAAATTCATTCATCAAGTCATCAAAAAAAGCTTCGTCTCCTGGGACTAGGTTGCGGGAGTTATTGGTAAACTCACTTAGTGTCTCAGGGTCATTTAGGTCATCAAATCGAAAAAAATCCAGCGGATTTATATGAACATTGCCTGTTAATCCTTCATTCAATGCCCAGTCAATAGTATCCACTGCGGAGATAAATCCAAGAGCGTGGCCGATCTCATGAGCAGCAACTGATTCAAAATCCATTGCACCGGCATTCACACCGTCGCTGTTATCAAAATCAAAAACGAATTCACTGTTAAAGGTAATTTCGGCATCCGTAATTCCAAAACCAGTGTCCAGATTGCTAAAACCCATCGCTTTAAGATTAGCCTTGGAAGCAACAATATTCCCGCTTAACCCAATTCCAGCAGGCAGATATGCACTGAACTGACTCGCATCTGGAAGGTACGCTACAACACCGTCATCAAGCTCGTTACCTGCATCTGCAACCATCTGGTCACGAATAAGCCCGTAACCACCAAAGAGCATGGTGGAAGAGGTCGATCCAATAATACTAGCGCTTCCAAAGTTTGTCAGATTAGCATCAATATTAACTGTTATCTGATCACTGATGCGTGATTCCCATTGGCTGGCTGCTCGCTCAAATGCCGCCACTGCATCTGTGTTGCCAGCCAAGCCTAATAATGGATTGATATTGATGTCGAAAGATACTGCGGTAGTAGGATATGCAGCTACACCCATCATTAGAGTTACGAAAAGAATCCAGCTTTTACTGTTACACTTCTGCAAGGGTGGCTCCTTTATGATGGTATTCTTCAATAATTTCCATCTTGTAGAAATTGTAGTGTCACAGTACAAGACACTTTTTGATAATCCCAAATATAACAAAAAATTTAGCCGTCTTCTATGGACACTGGAACTATAGAGCTCTGTTCACTCCTTGCTTTCCGCATAGCCAACTTCAAATTGCTCTACCCAGATCACTTCACAAGCACTCGCACCAGTATCTTTCCGAGTCATGGAGCTTTTCCAGCGCCAGCCATCTGAGGCTTTTATCGCCACCAACTTACCCGTCAGCTCAATAATATCTCCAGTACGCACTTTTTCTATTTTCGACTCCACGGTATCATTCGCCGGGATCAGATGCATATTCGCACTATGCGTCTCAATCTCCCGCACCGGGATTGGTGGGTTCCTGGTTTGCCACCTATACCAGCGCCCACTTTGGGATATATCGATCTGCTCAATAACAGACTCATCTGACATATTGCCCCAGCCAAGAGCGAGATCCACCGGCGACAGGTCTGCCTCCCGGTCAAAGGTGTACTCTTCCCGGGAGAGGACCTTGGCCTTGATCCAGAACCTGGCCATGGGAGTGATGGTATAATCGCCATGATTAAAGCTGGTAGGGGTGGCGAGGCCCTCCTGCCTTGGTGACTCTTTTGCATAAACGCCAGGACCCAGGGTTACCGCTCCCGGATCGGAGAGTATTTTCCACACTGTTGCTACAACCAGTAGCATGAAGATGACTCGTTTCATGACCATGTTTGCGACCAAGACACCCTGGATCTTAAATAGACACAACTCCCTTAACACCCACACCATGGCGTTTCAGGAACAGATCCATCTCCTTTACCAACCGACTAACCGGTTCTACCTCCTCTTCCCTGCGATGTATGTGGACTTGCCGACTACATCATCTACAGGAGTATCAACCCTACATATGTTGCCTCAGCCTGACAAACAGTCGTTTATGACTTATATCAATATTGCCTTGACAACCATCGCCGCAAATGTCAATATATCGTCATTATTGTCGTTAAACAGTCTTTTTGTGGGGCACACGACTGAATTTACTACTTCATAAGCACCCGTTTACCCAGTCAGCCCAAATGGTCTGGCTACGATTACTTAAACCATACTAGAGGCAAAACAAATGGCAAAAATCACTTTGAAAGGAAACGAAATAAGCACCTCTGGGGATCTGCCTGCAGTAGGCAGCCAGGCCCCTGACTTCTGTCTGACCAAGACCGATCTCTCAGACATCTCCCTGAGTGACCTGAAAGGCAAGCGGGTCATACTGAATATCTTCCCCAGTATCGATACCGACGTATGCGCCGCCTCTGTGCGCCACTTCAATGCAGACGCCAACGCCCTGGACAACACCGCAGTGCTCTGTATATCCCAGGACCTGCCATTTGCCCACGCCCGCTTCTGCGGCGCCGAAGGTCTGGACAGCGTTGACTCTGTAAGTGAACTGCGTAACAGCGATTTTGGCGCAAACTACGGTGCCCGCATTGTCGATGGACCACTGGCTGGCCTTCTGGCCAGAGCGGTTGTAGTACTGGATGAAACCGGAAAGGTAATCTACAACGAACAGGTCCCTGAGATCGTACAGGAACCAAATTATGAAGCGGCTCTAAACTCCCTCAGCTAAGTTCTCCACCTGGGGCCGCGCAAGCGGCCCCTTTTTTTGAAACAGAAAAATTGGCATTGAAGAAGGAAAGGCGGCACCCATGTTCATCCTACCCGATCCCCGGGGAACCAAGGTAGCCCTCAAGGACCCGTTTTGCAGACACAATATCTATTCTACATGTTACCTTCCATGAGTACCCACCACGCAGTTATCAACCAGATACCACAGTAGTGTACCCCATGGTTTACACCGCCCCGATCTATTCCTTACCGCGGGGTGGTTGCAGCAGATCGGCACCGATAGTACCTACCAAACCATCCAGATATTCTGAGCTCTGCACCTGTTCCAGCTTGGCCTGGGCTGATTCCAGGCGTTGACTGATACCCAATTGCTCTGCAGCATCAGCATGACTGGCCAGATTCAGAAACTGTTTCAGGCTGTGGACGTGGCGTCTCCACAGGGAGATATCACGCTCCTGCTTCACCTCCAGGCGCTCTTGATACCAATCAGAACCCAGGAGAGATTTGCGGCTGAACATTGCCCGTATCTCCGGGTGCTTTGCATCCCTCCCCTCATGACTGCCTGTGGCCATGATATACAGCAATGCCCGCAGGGGAGGACAGGCCGCCTCAATGCTGCCATCATCCAGGTACTGCTGCGCCACTCGCTGCTGTGCCTCCACGATGTTGTTAACCCCATCGACAAACACCTCCAGATCCTGAGTCTCCGGTTTCAGAATCGCCTCGGTGAATACGGTATTTGGATTATCAAATAACTTGCCCAGATAGCCGTGCACGAAACGTTCTGTGATGCGGTAACCAAGGCGACTGGCCAGGACCTGTTCACCACCATGCTCAAAATCCTCCAGTGGCTCCAGGTAGTTATTGTTGATCAGATATTCAGGATCCCGCTGTTTCGGGGTGAGCCTGGCCCAGATCTCGGGTATCAACAGGCTGACATCATGATCCACCCGCATATCGGGACCGATATAACCAGCAGAGCTGGTGTAGCCGGCATAGCCGGTTAGGATGAAAGAGACCAGGGCGTTATTCAGGTCCGAGGTGGCACGCAGGGCATTAAAGGGCCCCTTGGTGAGGGCACCCTCACTGCCGGCACCAGTGGTAGATGGAGACTTACCGGTCAGACTGCAGATAAAATCCATAAACAGTTCCGGTAGTTCCTGATAGTGGATGGGGTTGGAGACAGCCAGGGCGCGTACCCCCGGCTCCGGCGGGTTATTGCGACGCCCTGCCAGTACCGCGTTCACCGGGTGGCTCACCGTTGCATCCAGCGCCAACTTGCGATGAAACCTGGCACCAATCTCCGCCACATATTTTCTGATGGGATTCACCAGATCAGGCCGGGTCTGAAGATAACGCGGGTTCTTGGACGGCTTGCCATCCACCAGTCGAGGATGAGCCGATGAGACCACAAAACCTCTACCGGCATCATAGGCACCCTGGATTAGATCACGCATAGGCTGGGTAAATCGATTCAGGGTCAGGATATCCTCTGCCACCTCATTCAGAGACTCCCCACCCAGGGGCTCATAGTTGGCAACAAAGTTTCCAGGGCTAGCCAGATCCCGCTCGGCCTGCTTATCAAACCCGGGAATAACGGCATCGTCAGGACGCTGGAACAGACGGTACTCGCAATTCTTTACCAGTTTCACACTATATCCATCACTGGCTGCCAATCCACCACCAGTTACTGCCTCTCCTGGCACTACCACTGAGGAACTGATATCGTCCTCCATCTGAATCTTCTCTGCCGGCATGAAGTCCTGACGCAGCTTGAAGGTACGCCACTTGTGATCAGGATCAAAACCCACTCGCAGATAGGAGGCCACCACCAGGCGGTCATACAGCTTAACCTCATGTCCGGGAGCTCCATCCACCTCATCCACCGATAGTAGACGACGCCAGTCCCCACCCCATTCCGGGTGAAAAAAACGTTTGATGAAAAAGGCCAAAGCCGTGATCCGTGGAGGTATGGATTCCAGCCGCTGGTTGTACTCATCGGTATAGGTAGAGGATGGTGTCAGCAGCTTGATTACAGAACCGAGACTACGCTCAGGGCTCAGCGGCTTCCGGCTGGAATCGTGGTCCTCGCTCTCAAAACCCGGTTTAAAACGGTCGGAATAGTCACGATCGAATATCTCCTGTACCAGTTCCAGATCCTTCTCCAGATTATCCACAAACAGAGGGCCATAGATGATGGCATCATCCAGGGCCTTGGAGATCTCAGACTTACCGCCTCCGGATACGGTGCTTGGTTTATGGCAGAATGTACCTTCAGCATCAGTACCCACCAGACGCCAGGAAGGAGCACCCGGGTGTTTCATCATCTCTACCTTATAACCGTTGGGCTGGATGTAAATTTTCTCAGGCTGCATCCTGATCTTGTGCACCACACCGTCACGTAACCAACTGATGCGCTGACCACTCAGATCCATACGCAGGTCCTGTGGCACATAGATTACATCCGGAAAATTTCGGTCTATGGCATGCCCCTCAGGCTGCAGATCCATTACCTCACCGTAACGCTCCAGCATATCTTGAAAACTATAGCCGGACTCTCGGGTATGGCTATCAACACCATACTCATCACCATGGCTGCGACGTTCAAAGGCCAGGGCGCCACCGGCATGCTCCTCCTCGGCCAGGCCGTAAAGATTTGCAGCATAGCCAATCTGAGTTTTCACCTCTTTCTTGCAGTAGCCATAGTAGTTGTCCGCTACCAGGGTAACGATTACCCCGCTCTCATCACGGGCGGTGAGCTTAAATGGGTTACCTTTATTGTACAGCTCATCTTCCGAACTCCAGCACATCTCATCCCGACGCTGCCGCTCTGTGGCATGATCGATGTGTGGCAGCCCCAGCTCTTTTTTAGTGAAGTTGATCAAGTGTGGCGCCAGGATCACGCAGCCGGTGTGGCCACTCCAGTGATCCACATCCAGCCCCGGATCAAACTCTGACAGGTTGGGATTACCACCATTACCGAAGATACTCTCTACAAAATCCAGGTTACTCACCAGATTACCCGGAGCGAAGAAACGGATCTCCATACTCTTCTCCGACTCCCGTCCCGGGATCTCCGGACAGATGACCGGTCGTAGCAACAGAGAGACAAACATGCGTGCCTGTTCTGGCTGGTTGCTAGTGAATGGCAGGGCCAACAGCTCCGGTGGCGGTTGCAGCGCCCGTTCCAGCATACGGGCAAAGGTCAACTTGGGTACCGCCTTTTTATCGCCGGGAATAGGCAAACCCCCTTCAGCGATATGAAACGAACCTTCGGTGGTACGCCGATCACTGGCCGGGTTGTGCAACACTCCCTGCCGCACCCGGTAGCTGGAGACAATGTCGGAGTGAAACTCATCCTCACCCATGGGCAGAGAGAGTTCACGCGCCACCCCATGGCGATCCAGGATAAAGGTGGTATTGGGGAGTACCGGCATCCGATCCAGGTCCAGGTCCCACAGATAACGGCCCAGAAAGTCTTGAATCCGCTGATCTGAGGGACAGAGGTAGGAGGATAGCAGTCGTCCCTTCTCCCGAAACGCCTTCAGCAGATCCTGGGAGATCTCCATAAACTCAGCCGAACTATCGTCCAGGCAGGTGGGACGCCCTGAAGACGCCAGCTTCAGATTTATATAGAGATGAAACCGTTTTCGTTCTTCCTCTTGGTTGCCCGTAGCAACACCCAAACCCAAGGAGCGTTCAAATTCCATATTTGCCTCCACATCCGTCCAATCTAATTCGGACTGCAAAATTATAACGGGCCAGACTCACAAGCCGACCCAACTGGTTGTATGAATAACCCATGATGCAAACCACTACCGACCTCTCGCACCACGGACTTACATACGAGATTCACACCATAGTAGTATGCTATTGCTGATCCCAGCCAATTAATTTCACTCATCCCGCCATTTGTTAACTATGTTCTACCTGCCAATAAAAAAGGCCGGTCAAAGACCGGCCTTCCCACATCCAACTAGATGTAATTACTTGATTTATTTGGGCTGAGTCACATAGAAGGCACCACGAATATCGCCCTTCTTGAAACCACGGGCCTTATCTTCCGGATACAGTTTATCCAGCTTTGCAGCAATTTTGGGGGCGATATTGGCACCGTGACACTTGAGACATATCTCTGCGGTGGGGATCGCCTTCATGTAACGGAACTGGTCACCCACCACCTCCGAATGCTCCATTTTTGTAACATCTTCACCAGCCGCCTTGCGCTCTTCAAACTTGAGCAATACCGCACGCTGCCAATCTGTTGGAGCATTGTCAGCATTACGGTTCTTCAGACTTGTGCGGCTGATCTTGGCACTACCCTCTTTATTGGTCTCCTGTGCAATCTTGGGCGCCTTTACATTACATACGCCAATGGCATTAACCGGGCCACCAGCCTTCATGGCCATCTTCAACTCGCCCCCAAGCTGTTTGGCAAATGCCTGGATAGTGGTGCGCGCCACAACTACCTGTGGAGCGGGTTGACTCGCCTCCACGGCGCTGGCTGAGAGCAGAACCGATAGTAAAACAATACTTTTTTTCATATACAGACTCCTTTGGTGATGTTGTAGTTACGATTATTATGCTGAGCTTGTGATCAATTGAACCTTGAGTTGTTCACTGCTGGCTTAACGACTCTACCCACATAGATTAAAAAAATAGGGGAGCTAATGGCAGAAACTTTGCACAGGTCAATTATTTGGATCTGTTAACACTAATCCAATAGACCCTGATTTTAAGCGCCATCTAATTTTGCTGAAGCGCAAAAAAAAACAGCATACCTTAGAAGTAACGAATAAGGCCAGTGAGCATAAAAAATCCAAGCAACGCTAATATACTGCGTACATATACAAATTGCCTGGCGTACCTCTCCTCAGGAACATCGAGGCCGATTTTTCTATAGCATACGGCAAGGTAGTGGCTAACTACCCTACGCTTCCAGATCATAACAACGCCAACCACCATCCATACGAGGGCAAGATTAGAGTTATTAACCGTTTAAGCTACCGTATTTATTGCCAGAGGATACCGATCAAACCCAACCCTGACGATTCTGCTTTGCCATCTCCTCAGCATCAGCGGTGAGTATCTGTTCCAGTTGCTCCCTGGCCTGGAGTGACAACAATCTGCGATCCTACGGGGCCTCCGCCTCAAACATTTTCATTAGCAGCTTCCGGTCATAATCATGGAATACCTGTGCAGCATTTCTGGATCTGTAGGCACCAAACCCCATATGTTTCAGCGCCTCTTCCCCAAGATGCAGGGCCGAGTCATACATCTCACGCCGAAACAGATCTACACCACGACGCAACATCTCATATGCATGACCATTGTTACGAGCCCGGGCCAGTATGATCAGATGTGGAAAGTACTTCTGCGCCTGTTCGATAATTGCTAACGTCACATCTGCATCATCGATGGTAATGATCAATAGCTTGGCCCTGTCAGCCCCAGCAGCTGCCAACACTCCATGCCGACTGGAATCTCCATAATAGACCTTGTAGCCAAACCTGCGGATGGCCTCAATCTGATCCGGGTCGTGATCCAGTATGGTGGTAGATATCCCATTGGCATGGAGCAGACGCCCCACTGTCCTGCCAAATCGACCAAAGCCAGCGATAATGACCGGATTATCATCTTCATCTATCTGGTCCGCCTCCATGGAGTGGTCCAGATTTATAAAACGGGGGGCTATCACATGCTCATACAGCAACAACAGGAACGGCGTGGTAAGCATGGAAAGGGCGACAATCACCACCAGATAGTCCGCTGTTACCCTGTCCAGCACACCACTGCCCGAGGCCACAGAAAAGATCACAAAGGCAAACTCACCACCCTGAGACAGCAGGAACACAAACAGACTCACCTGGCTCTTGGGTATCTTACCAAGTCGTGCCAACAGCCAGAGCACCAGCCCCTTGGCCAGCACTAACAGGACCACCAGCACCAGAATGATCATAGGCTCTCTGACCAATAGACCAAAGTCGATAGACATGCCCACTGAGATAAAAAACAGCCCCATCAGCAAACCCTTGAATGGCTCTATCTCCACCTCCAGTTCATGCCGATACTCGGATTCTGCCAGGAGCACCCCAGCCAGGAAGGCACCAAGCGCCATAGACATACCCACAGCATCCACCAACAGGGAGATGCCAAATACCAACAGCAGGGCAAAAGCGGTAAATATCTCCCGCATACCGGTATTGGCTATATAACGAAATATGGGGCGGGTAAGATAGCGCCCCCCCACCACAATGGCACCAATAACTGCCGCTGCCTTTAACACTCCCAGCAGCGTACTCTGATCCGTACTCCCAACAGCCAGACCCAGGGCCGGTAGCAGAGCCAGAATGGGGATGACGGCCATATCCTGAAACAGCAGAACCGAAAATGCAGAGTTTCCGGCATTGGTCGAGAACAGATTGCGTTCCTTCAGGCTCTGCAGAGCAATGGCCGTCGAGGAGAGGGAGAGGCCCATCGCCACAATAAGGGATATGTTGATGGAGTAGCCAAGTGGCAGACCAAGCAAAAACAACACCAATGTAGTCAGGAGAAGCTGGCTGCCGCCCATACCCACGATGGAACGGCGCATCTTCCAGAGACGTTTAGGTTTAAGTTCCAAACCGATAATGAACAACAGCAGCACCACACCAAACTCGGCAAAATGGCGTATATCGTCAGCACTTCCAACAAAGCTAAAACCCCATGGACCAATGACAGCACCGGCAGCCAGGTACCCAAGTACCGCCCCCAAACCCAGTCGCTTCATGATTGGCACTGCTATAACGCTAGCAGAAAGATATACGATCCCATTCAGGATAAGATGATGTTCATTGCTCATTCCCATCACCTCCTGGTCTATAGCTCAGCAGGCGCGCGCAGTATACTTCAGTCATATCAAACAACTCCACATCACTAAGTTTATGCGAGTTATATACAACAACCGGATCCAGATAACGCATACCACAGTGATTGGCCATACACTTATAGGGTGTAAGTATCTCATCGATCACATGACAGTTGTGCCCCTCAGATTGATAGGTCGCCCTGCTCTGGCCCGCAGTAATCACTGACATAAAATCCTTCCCTTTCAAGGCATCTCCACCTGCACCAAAGGCAAACCCATACTCAAAAACCACATCCTGCCACTGTTTGAACATGGCCGGTGCGCTATACCAATAAAGCGGGTGCTGCACCACCAACAGGTCTGTCTTGCGTAGGGTTTGCTGCTCCCTCTCTATGTCGATATAGAAATCAGGATAACGTTCATATAGATCATTCACATGCACTCCCGGGATATCCCTCACCCCCTCCAGCAAGGCACAGTTCACCTTGGAACGGTGGGGAAATGGATGCACAAAAAGCAATTGAATATATGGGGAACTATCTTCTGACATCTGGTGTCCTCACTCTTCTGCTCCAGCAGCTGGGGTGTAGTAAAAAAAAGCCATCTTGAACAGGCAATTCATAATGCAATTTATTGTGCATAACAGAGATACGATTGAAACAAGGCGGGTTGAAAGGCCATGATCCCGGAACAAAACCTTCTGCCAAAGCTTGAAAAAAGCTTCAGGTGTGACTATTTATTTACTTACTCTCAACAAATTTATTCATAGCATATGGAAACAATATGGCTGTAAAAGAGTTGAATGCAATCATTGGTGAGATCACCTTCCTGACCCCGGAGACCATGATCCTGAGGGTGATACCGGATGGCTGGGAGATCCCAGACTACACCCCGGGGCAGTTTGCCATCCTGGGGCTGCCCGCCGGCTCCCCAAGAATAGAGATATCAGATCCCGAGGAGAACCCACCGGCCCCAGACAAGTTTATTCTGCGCTCCTACTCCATCGCCTCTTCTTCAGCAGAGAAAGAGTTCCTTGAATTCTATATCTCACTGGTACGCTCCGGCACCCTGACCCCCAGGCTGTTCTGCCTCAAACGTGGAGACAGGATATTCCTGCGCCCCAAGGTCAGCGGCATGTTTACCCTAAACCAGATACCTGCCGAGTCCAATCTTATCCTGATGGGAACTGGCACCGGCCTGGCACCATATATGAGCATGATTCGTACCTTTATCAAGCCAGATGACAATCGAAATCTCTCCGTAGTGCATGGCGCCAGACACTCTTGGGACCTGGGCTACAACTCGGAACTGAGCACCCTGAACAACATGCTGGATAACTTCCACTACGTCCCCTCCATCACCCGTCCGGAACATGAGCTGACTGCGTGGACCGGACACCAGGGATATTTACAGGATATCTGGAAAAGTGGTGCCGCCGATGCAGATTGGGACTCCCCTGCCACACCGGAAACCACCCACATCTTCCTCTGCGGCAACCCAGCCATGGTAGAGGGTATGGTGTCCATACTTGCTGGCGATGGCTATATGGAACACAAAAAAAGTGGCTCCGGGCAGGTACACCTGGAGCGCTACTGGTAGCGATGGAAACAGATGCCCTGGAGTAACTGGATAAGCGAACAGGAACAGCTGATACGACTCAGCTTCTTCCTTGGCACACTCACCCTAGTGGCCATTGCCGAAACTCTCTACCCGCGCCGCCGACTCACCGTCTCCAAGGCCGTACGCTGGTTCAACAACCTCAGCCTGGCGGCCCTAAACACCGTGGTGTTGCATCTGCTGTTTCCTGCCGCCGCCGTAGGCATGGCCACCTTTGCCCAGGACAGCGGCTGGGGGGTTCTCAACTATTACCAGCCACCGTTTATCCTGGCAGTTGCAATATCCGTGGTAGCCATGGACATGGTCATCTACCTGCAGCATGTGATGGTGCATGCAGTACCGGCCCTGTGGCGCCTACATATGGTGCACCACGTTGACCCGGACTATGATGTCACCACCGGCTCCAGATTCCATCCGCTGGAGATCATTCTCTCCATGCTGATCAAATTTGCCACCATAGCAGCACTTGGTCCACCGGCAGTCGCGGTTGTAATCTTCGAGGTTCTGTTGAACACCACCGCCATGTTCAACCACGGCAATCTTTACCTGCCCAGGGGCCTCGACCGTGTCCTGCGCTGGTTTGTGGTGACACCTGACATGCACCGGGTACATCACTCAGTCATTCCTGCAGAGACCAACAGCAACTTCGGTTTTAACCTGCCATGGTGGGACCGGATATTTGGCACCTACAGGGACCAACCGAAAACAGGACATACCGAGATGACCATCGGTATCAGGGGCTTCAACCAACCCACTCAGATCAGCTGGCTGCCTGGAATGCTGGCCCTGCCCTTTATCCGCAATGCAGCAGGATATGCCATAGGTGATCGCAACAAAGATAGAAGCGGTAGCGGAGATTGAGCTGAATTACTGTGACTACACTCTACCCTTCAAGCATGTCACGCTGGAGATCTTGACGTAATATAATATAAATCATATTTTTACGGCTCAATGGCCGAAACCTCAATATTAATCACAAGGTGTTTCAATGAAAAAATACAAATGTGAAGTGTGTGGCTACATCTATGACGAAGCAAAGGGCCTGCCAGAGAGAGGCATCCCTGCCGGGACCAAGTGGGAGGATATCTCCGAAGAGGACTGGGAGTGCCCGGATTGCGGTGCTGAAAAGGAAGACTTCAAACTGCTTGCATGATTAAACGAGCAACTATATACCGCAATAAACCACAGTTACTACATGTCTACCTAGAGTCATCCGGTGTTGACATGACAGCACCACTGGTGCGAACATCTTAGCCAACAGTTGTTACTTAGATAATTTTTCAGGAAACGCAAACCCGCAAACCATGAACCACGTTGAAATGACAATCAGCCAATCAACCGCCCTGGTGGTGGTATCTGTCGTCTCTGTAGTAAACGTCGTGGTGGCCTCTGCGCCGTAGCGGGATTGGTAACTGACATATCAGACCCCGCCGGCGCAAACCGGCGGGGTTTTTTATTGCCCACAGCCGGTCAAACCAAAGGGGTCCAAACACAGGAGACCCTAGTGTTCCTTCAAGGTGATATTTGCGACTTCAGCGTCCCTGTGGTGTTTCGCCACAAGGCGCGATGCGCAGGCAATGGCCATTCCATTGTCAAGCGACGCAACACCGTGGCGGGGCACCACAGGGATGCCCAAAGGGTTGGCCTGACAGCGTCCATGGCTGCGTTGCATCTCTTGCGAAGGGGGAAGGCCATTCGCTGCGATCTGCACCTTGCCCTGAACACTGTCAGGCCAACTGAAACCGCAAATATCACCTTGAAGGAGCACTAAACATGTATACAATGACCGGAGCAGACCTCACCATACGTCTGCTCGAACGCCAGGGGATTGAAACCATCTCAGGAATTCCCGGTGGCGCCAATCTCCCCCTATACGACGCCCTCTATGGCAGTGACAAGATTCGCCATGTCCTGGCCAGACATGAACAGGGTGCCGGCTTCATCGCCCAGGGCATGGCTCGGGCCAGTGGGCTGCCGCAGGTCTGTTTTGCCACCTCTGGCCCCGGCGCCACCAATGTACTAACGGCGATTGCAGACGCCAAACTGGATTCGGTCCCGGTGATCTGCATTACTGGCCAGGTGCCCAGCAGCATGATCGGCAGTGATGCCTTTCAGGAGGTTGATACCTATGGACTCAGCATCCCCATCACCAAACACAACTTCCTGGTACGAGACGTTGCCGAGCTGCTGGAGACCATACCGGCTGCGTTTCGCATCGCCTCCTCTGGACGGCCCGGCCCGGTGCTGATCGACATCCCCAAGGATATACAGACCCAGGAGATAAGCTTCGAGCAGTGGCCAGAACCGGGAAGACCTACCCAGCCCAGCCCAGCCAACCCGGAAGATCTGCAACAGGCGGCAGCGATGATCAATCAGGCCCAACGCCCCATTCTCTATCTGGGAGGTGGGACCATCATATCCAACGCCTCGGAACAAGCCCGAACATTGATGGAGAGGTCCAGCCTGCCCACTACCATGACCCTCATGGGGCTGGGGGCAGTACCTGTGGACCATGAACTATCGCTGGGGATGCTGGGAATGCATGCCGCACCCTATACCAACATGGCACTGGAAGCCTGTGATCTGCTGATTGCAGTCGGGGCACGCTTCGATGACCGGGCCACCGGCAAGGTATCTGCCTTCTGCCCCAACGCCAAGGTCATCCATATCGATATAGACCCGAGTGAGCTGGACAAGATCAAGCAGGCCCATATCGGCATTATCGGTGACGTTAAACAGGTACTGGAACAGCTCACTCCCATGATCTCAGACAACCGCCGCACACAATGGACAACCGAGGTAGAAAACCTGCGCCGGACACACCCATTCCAGACCCCGAAAACAGACCGGGCCAACACCGCCTACGGCGCTATCCGCAAGGTGGCAGAACTGGTAGATGACAACGCCATCGTCACCACCGATGTGGGCCAACATCAGATGCGCACAGCCCAGCTCTACCCATTTCGCAAACCCCGCCGCTGGCTCACATCGGGCGGTCTCGGGACCATGGGGTTCGGGCTGCCGGCAGCCATTGGCGCCGCCCTGGCTGAACCAGACAACACAGTCATCTGCTTCACCGGCGATGGCAGCCTGATGATGAATATCCAGGAACTGGCCACCGCAATAGAGCAGCAGACCAACATCAAGATCATCCTGATGAACAACAACGCCCTTGGCCTGGTGCATCAACAACAGACCATGTTCTACGGCAAACGCACCTTCGCCTCTGACTATGAGTTGCAGATGGACTTTGTCGCCATTGCCCGTGGTTTTGGCATGCCAACCTTTGATCTCTCCGGCAACAACAATCATGAAGCCCTGCTCAGGGAAGCACTGGAATACAGTGGTCCCTGCCTGATCCACATACCTATTGATGTGAATGAGAACGTATTTCCTATGGTGCCACCAGGCGCCGCCAACATAGAGATGATTGGAGGTGATGATCATGTCTGAAAACAGCAGTGCTCAAACTACCCATCACGAGGTACTGGAACTAACAGTGCGCAACCACCCCGGGGTGATGTCCCATATCTCCAGCCTGTTTGCACGTCGCGCCTATAACGTGGAGGGGATTCTGTGCATGCCCATCGGCAACCGGGAACGCAGCCGCATCTGGCTTATGGTGGATGAGGACCGGCGTCTGGAGCAGATGATCAAGCAGGTGGAGAAGCTGGAGGATGTGCTGGATGTTCAACAGCACGATGCCAATCACCAGGTATTCATCAAGTTGGAGGAGTTCTTTCAGACCTGAATTAAACCTATCAACCCGGCAATAATATGAATTCTGTCAGAAATGCTGTGCCTATCTCGGCCTACAACCTCACTCTTTGAAAAACAGTGGGACAGGATATGCGACAACGTTTCTGGCAGAATCACCAAGACCTGACTTAAGGTTACTTATAGCTGGACAAAGCCCGGAACAAGATCTAATATATCAGCATATTTGTTCTTGTTTTGTCATTTACAAGGGACCTCCATCAAGCATGATTACCAATCTGGTTGGGAACTGTATCCGTGAACTGAGGGCCAAGCGCAAGATGACCCAGCAGCAACTGGCAGACAAGGCGGAAATCCCACGCGCCACTCTGGCCACCATTGAAAAAGATGAATCCAACCCCAGCCTGGCTGCGGTATACAAGATCGCAGTTGCACTGGACAGTACCATTGACGATCTGCTGGAGACCCACCATGACAGGGTGGAGGTAACCCTGCGTGAGGTTATGGGCAAGACAGAATCTGGTGATGGGGCGTACCGTGCCACCACCGTATCTCCCTTGGGCAGCCCCACCATCTCCCAGCAGTTGTTCCAGTTGGACCCGGCATCCACATATCATGGTAAACCACACCCCCCAGGAAGTGAGGAGTACCTGCACATCACCCAAGGACAAGTAGTGCTGGAAATAGCTGGAGAGAAAACAGAATTAAGGGTAGGTGATAGCGCCCATTTCCGTGGCAATGTCAAACACAGCTACCACAACACTGGAACTACCCAAACTCATGGCATTGTTACTATTGTTGAGTTTCCAGACGTGGGGTAGCACCCCACCAGGTTGAAGCGTATAGAAAAAAACCTGCTACCATTAGTATAAATTAGACGCCATTAGCAAGCCCTTCCAACGCATCCGGAGCCAGCATCTGCACATGCTTATTGCGAATCTTGATTACCCCAAGTTTCCGCAACTTCATCAGGGTGCGGCTTACGGTCTCGCTGGCAAGACCCAGATAACTAGCGATATCGCTGCGTGACATACTCAATCTAAAGTCCTCCCCGGACAGGCCACGCTCATTGATACGGGAAGAGATGCTCAGGATAAATGCCGCCAGGCGCTGCTCGCTACTCTGACAAATCAACGCTACATTCAGTTTGTGACTGAAGGCGACCTCCTGACCCAGAATCGAAATAATCCTGCTCTGCAATTCCAATTTAGAGGCACCAACCTGCGGCAACTGATCCAGCCGGAGTTCGCAGATAAGGCTTGATTCCAAGGCGCGTGCGGTGCAGGTATATGCATCCCCGGCTACCCCATCGGTACCAACCATCTCACCGGGAAGGTGAAAGCCGATTACCTTCTCCTGGCCATGCGGTGGGACCATAACGGTCTTAAACGAACCTGATTTCACCGCAAAGAATGAGCAGAATGGACTACCAGATTGAAAAATGGTCTCCCCACGCGTAACCGGCTGCCGACGAAGCAGAACCCCCTGTGGCAGCTCCACTGTACCATCACCATACTCAAGCAGTTCACACAGGGCATCCAGGCCACAATTCTTACAATCAACTTCTGCATTTCGACCTGATACCGGCACTGATACTCTACTGAGACACATCTGTTTATCTCTCTATTTGTTCTGCCTAAAACCAGTGATCCACCCGGTCATGTATCCACACAGAGATATATGAACTTCACACATAGTGCCAGAAAATAAATATTAATAAAAAATGTCTTTTACTTAAATATTGTCTCAACAGAAAACCCGTCTTTTTCCAGAATAACCCGCAGTCTCTTCAGGCCATCCATCTGAATCTGGCGCACCCTCTCCCTGGTCACCCCCAACTCTTTGGCCACCTGCTCCAGGGTGGATATCTCATAACCATGCAGCCCAAAGCGTCGCTCCACCACTTCCCGCTGTTTCTCATTCAGTTTACTCAACCAACAATCCAGATTCATGCTTAGACTCTCGCTCTGAATCTTATCCGTAGGGTCCTCAGTTTTCTTATCTGAAATGGTGTCCAACAACGGCTTGTCAGCATTCTTACCAAACGGGGTATCCACCGAGGTGATACGTTCATTCAAACCCAGCATCCGCTTGACCTCGCCAATCGGTTTCTCCAGCAGGTCGGCAATCTCCTCTGCGGTTGGTTCATGGTCCAGGGTCTGGGTCAACTTGCGTGCTGCACGCAGATAGATGTTTATCTCTTTGACTACATGAATGGGCAGACGAATGGTCCGGGTCTGATTCATAATGGCCCGTTCAATTGTCTGACGAATCCACCAGGTGGCATAGGTTGAAAAGCGGAATCCACGTTCCGGATCAAACTTCTCTACCGCCCGCATCAGGCCCAGGTTTCCCTCCTCAATCAGATCCAGCAGCGCCAGACCACGATTCATATAACGGCGGGCAATCTTAACCACCAGGCGCAGATTGCTCTCTATCATACGCTGGCGTGCCGCGGTTTCTCCCTTCTGAGCCTTACGCGAATAATAGACCTCCTCTTCCGCTGTAAGTAGTTCAGATGCACCAATCTCATTCAGATAAAGCCGAGTAGCATCCATCTGTGGTGAGGTTGCCTCCCCAGCGCTTTTTGTCTTGGTCGAACTTTTTGCGGCAGGTGATGAAGCCCCCTCTTTGGCAGCTGGTTTCTTGGCCTTATCTCTGGTCTCTGAACAATCAACTCCTACTTCAGAATCTTCTACATCATCCTTTTTACCCATACCACTCCTCCAAGACTGAAATGAATTTCAAACATACTACTTACGCGATAATAATGGCAATGGGTCAACTGGAACGCCATTGCGTCTTATCTCAAAATGCAAAACAGTATTACCACTTCCATTGCTTCCCATCTCCGCTATCTTGGCGCCCCTCTTCACTTGGTCACCCTCTTTAACCAGAAGCCTCTTATTATGGCCATAGGCGCTTAGGTAGTTTTTATTATGCTTAATGATTAGTAACTGCCCATAGCCAATAAGCCCACTACCACTGTACACCACAGCCCCAGCTTCGGCAGCCTTTACCCCCTGCCCCAACCGGCCTGCCAACACCACCCCCTTACGGCTTGGATCTCCCCTTTTATATCTGACCTTTACTTTTCCTACAGTCGGCCACTGCCAGTGCAGCTTTCTGGAAGAGGAAGCTATTTTGTATTTGGAGATCTTCTGTTTCTTTGGTGCAGTTTTGGCCTTGGCTACCTGGTTTGGCTGCAGCTTAGCTATCTGCGCCGGCTTTGTATCCAGTTGCCTATTCCGTACTACACTCCGGCTTGGTGGGGATGCCACCCGCAGGGTCCGTCCTGGGTATATCCGGTATGGTGGTCGTATACTATTCCATCGCGCAAACTCCCTGTGATCAAGACCGTATCTCCATGCGATGGAATATATGGTATCTCCACTTCTGACTTTATAGAACCCGGGCTTGGCCGCATAGGTGCGCTGCTGTCCAACTTCACGACTGACCACGGGCGCCGGCCTGGGTGGGGCACATGCATTCAGTAGCACAGAGATCAAAATAACAGTGAGGATGACCAGCAGTGGCCGTGGGGTAAGATATGGCATACCATGATTGGAGTATGCATGGTGCGGCGGTATGTCCCGGATGGGACTTGCTAATAGAGTGAGTAACAATCGGGCCAGATTCACCAATTCACTACCACTTTATAATTACAATCAAAAGAACAACCAATGCCACGGTTACCCAACCAATGATATCTATGTATCTACGCAGGGTCTCCTCCATACCCTTGCCACCCCAGAACAGAAGGCCGGCCACCAGAAAAAACCTGCCCCCACGACCAATGGCAGAGGCGACAACAAACGGCAGGAAGGCCATGGAGATGACCCCAGCAGTTATGGTGAACACCTTGTATGGGATGGGCGAAAACCCGGCCAGAAATACCGCCCAGAACCCCCATTCGGCAAACCACGCCTTGGCCTGAAGATATTTTGGATAGTAACCTGCATCATGCAATATTGGCTCCACCAACTCAAATGAGAACATACCAATCAAATAACCCAGCACGCCGCCCAGCACCGAGGTCACGGTAGTCAGCAACGCCAGATTCCAGGCCTTGTGAGGATTGGCCAGCACCATGGGCGCCAGCATCACATCCGGCGGGATAGGAAAAAAAGATGACTCAGAAAAACTCAGTGCTGCCAGATAGCGCGGGGCGTGACGATGCCGGGACCAGGTCAGAACCCGTTCATAAATTGGTGAAAACCACTTCATCTCTGCACCCCTCCCAGCAGGGGTACAAAGACCACCTGTTCCAGTATCTCTTTGTCGTATCCATCTTCTGTCTTGACCACTTTCACCAGCACCTGTTCCCGAGCAGACCCTACCGGCAGAACCAGCCTTCCACCCACCCGCAGTTGTTCCACCAGGGCCAAGGGGATTCCTGCCGGAGCCGCAGTAACCAAGATGCCATCATAGGGGGCATATTCTGGCAGACCCATGCCACCATCACTCAGCTTCATACGGATATTCTTCAAACCCATTTCACGCAGTCGCCCCCTGGCCTGCTGCAGTAGAGGCTCAATCCGCTCCACGCTGTAGACACGCCCCACCATCTGCGCCAATACCGCAGTCTGGTAACCGGACCCCGTACCAACCTCTAGGACATTTTTCAGCGGCCCGTCCTCCAACAGGAGTTCCGTCATCCTGGCCACGATATAGGGCTGGGAGATGGTCTGTCCCAAACCAATGGGAAGCGCAGTGTCCTCATAGGCCCGGCTGGCAAGGGCCTCCTCGACAAATATATGTCGTGGGGTACCACGCATCACCTCCAGCACCCCCTGATTTTTGATCCCCTCTTCGCTCAGGCGATCAATCAGGCGATTACGGGTTCGCATTGAGGTCATGCCAATACCACGATGGTGCGCTGAACTCATTCACCCACTCCCGGCAACCAGTCACTTATCGCATCCAGCGCAGAGTGGTTGGTAAGATCCACCTGGAGTGGCGTCACCGACACATATCCCTCTCTGACCGCATGAAAATCCGTACCTGGACCTGCGTCCTGTTCTGCCCCGGCCGGTCCCACCCAGTATATGGTGTGTCCCCGTGGATCTTTGGCCTTTACCACGGGCTCAGCCTTGTGCCGATGCCCAAGACGGGTTGAACAGAAACCACGGATCTCAGCATAAGGCAGGTCCGGTACATTGATATTCAGAATAGTATCGGCAGACAGGGGCTTTTTCTGTAGCTGCTGAACAATTTCCCGGATCACACGTGCACCGGTGGCATAGTGCTGCGGATCGGATGAGGTCATAGATATGGCAATTGCCGGAAGCCCAAGAAAACGCCCCTCCGTAGCGGCGGCAACCGTACCGGAATAGAGCACATCATCCCCCATATTCGCACCGGAGTTGATCCCTGCGATCACCATGTCGGGCTCCTGTTCCAGTAACCCGGTAATGGCCAGATGCACACAGTCTGTTGGTGTACCATCCACCCGAATAAAGCCGTTTGGCTCGGTGTGGGCACGCACCGGGTTGGTAAGAGTGAGGGAGTTGCTGGCCCCACTACGATCCAGCTCCGGAGCAACTACAATTATCTCGGCAATATCGGCCAGGTTTTGAGCCATAACCTCCAGCCCAGGCGCCTTGTAGCCGTCATCATTACTCAGCAGTATTTTCATACAGTTAACAGATCACCAAAAAGTTACTAGCGTGGAGATCACCCATACCAGCCCTGGTTAGCGTGAATAATATACCCCATGAATTTCGCATATTATCATCAGCATACCACTGACCAGAAAAAAATCAGGCATCCCATGCATGGAATATCGGTAGACTATATCAGAGTAGAGTTATAGTGTCGGCACCAGCCATCCATATATACTATATACTCAGCCTAATAGTATTTAGAATTCAGGAATGGCCTTGATCAACGCGTGGTCACTCCCTTGGCAAGAGCCACAACGCAGAGCAGGGGTATTCTTGAGATTGATCGGAATAGATAAGGCCGCTGCGCCCCCCCTACATACGGCATTATCAAAAATTCAGTGTAGGAGTGCTACAGTGGCATTTTGATGCCTTGCTATAGGCAGGCATACAGCAGCTGAACACCCAATAATTATGGGGCCAGGTTAAAAACACCATGTCAGATGACCCAAATAGAAAAGACCGGGACCAGAAGCTGTTTCAGGAGATGATGCAAGACGCCGCCCCGCTGGTTCAGAATAAGATCAAGCCCTGGCGCAGGCGTCTACCACCACATCCGTTACGCCACCCCATTATGCTGGAGGATGAGACCGGTTCAGACCACATCTCCGAGGCAGAGATTGATACGGAAGAGGTGCTATCGTTCTACCGCCCCGGACTGCAAAAGCGAGTATTTCAGGATCTACGCCGTGGCCGGCTGGAGATAGAGATGGAACTGGACCTGCACGGCCTCACGGCCAGGCACGCCCATAGCACCCTGGAGCTATTCTTCTGCAACTGCCACCGCAGGCGAATACGTTGCGTGCATATCATCCACGGCAAGGGGTACGGCTCTGAAGACCGGCAGCCCGTATTAAAACAGAAGCTGAACCTGTGGCTACGCCAGCGGCATGACGTAATGGCATTCTGCTCCGCCACCTCCCGCGATGGCGGCACCGGTGCGGCCTATGTGCTGCTACGTTCCAAGGAATAGTACCCAGGGCATTTGTGGGCCACGCTCAAGTCGAACCAACCATAATTAGTTGACACCGCACCCTCAGGTACAGCCCATTAGCCCTTTATTCTGATCGAGCTTACTCAAGCATGTCATTGATTACATTTTTGAACCAACTGTGAGCATAGCTCACCTCGCGCTGACGTATCTCAGGGCTGGCATTTGCCGGTGAAAGCCCCCCGGCGCCCTTTATCGGCATGATCATATTATTTTTTGCATCAAGGCCGTAGACCGCTGCGACCGAGATGCCAAAGTCCTCGCCTACCACACTGTAGCAGGTGTTAACGAAGGTTGGATCACCAGGTTCCATACCTTGAAAGCGTGCAACTATAGCGGCAACAGCCACCTTGGCCTGCGAGTTGGCAGCATAGGCTGACTTGGGCATCTTGGCTGCGCTGGAAGCATCCCCCAGTACGTAGATATCCTTGTGACGTTTCGACTCGAAGGTCTGTTTGTCTACAGGACACCAGTCACCATCAACCAGATCCGCAGCAAAGGCAATCGCGCCCGCCTTTTGCGCTGGAATGATATTGATCACATCGCCCTGCACTTCCTCAAACTCGGTCTGCAGGGTAAGTGTAGCCGGGTCCACCCCCTCAACCGTGCCACCCTCGTGGCCACCGATCCATTCGATCATACTGTTATCGGTACCATAGCCGTAGAGCTTGGTCCAACCCTCGGTGTAGAGCCCTTTCTTGGAGAAGGCAAACTTGGGATCAAGGATTATGACCTTGGCCTTAGGATTATGATGCTTGCAGTACATGGCGATCTGCGAGGCACGCTCGTAAGGGCCTGGCGGGCACTTGAACGGATTGGGAGGGGCAACAACAATCACACGCCCGCCTTCCGGCATAGCTTGGATCTGACGGCGTAACAACTCTGTTTGCGGACCAGCGTACCAGGCATGGGGTATGGTCTCCTTGGAAACCTGCTCGTTATAGCCCTCTATGGCCTCCCACTTGAAGCCGATACCGGGGGAAACTACACAGGCATCATAATCGAAACCGTTGCCTCCTGCTGTTTGCACCCTCTTCTTTACAGGATCGATACCAACAGCCCGATCTATGACCACCTCAACACCATGGCGGCGCAGGCCATCATAGCCAAAGGTGATGGAATCAAGCGTACGCTCGCCGCTCAACACCTCGTTGCTCATGAAGCAGGAGGTGTAATTGGGTTTTGCCTCGATCAATGTTACGGAAATATTTGAGTCCAGCTTGCGCAGATACTTGGCAGCGGTGGCACCACCCGCACCACCGCCGATGACGACAACACGGCGCACTGCTCCCAGGGCCAGGGTTGGAAAACCAATGGTGGCGCCAAGCGCTGCAACGCCACCGGTTGTACGAAGAAATGTTCTGCGATTAATATCAGTCATAATTCTGTTCCTCAATACCGGATTACTGCTGGCTACCGTAGTAATGGATAATGGCGGGGACGGCTTCCTGGCCCTCGTCCGCGATTGCCGCATCGACCTTGCGCCTCATCTTGCGCGGCCATTTACGCTTTCCATTGAGGAAGTCATCCATGGTGTATTCCAGATATGGCATCCACTGCCCGGCCAGGGTACCGGCATCACCGGGTCGCCCGCCGTTCTCATGGCACTTCTCGCAGTATTTCTTGTGTAACTCAGCACCCCGCGCAGCCATGGCCGCATCATGCTCCTGTGGAAACAGATGCAACCGCTGGCCGGCAAAGAACCAGGCCATATCCTTGAACTGCTTATCACTATAGGCCTTGGCCATACGGTTCATAATGGTGGGGTTACGCTGATCATCGCGATAGGCCTTCATGGCATCGACGAAGACCTCAGGGTCCATGCCGGCGATAGCAGGCATGGATGGTCCCACGCTGGAGCCGTCAGTGCCGTGGCAACCGGCACAGGTAAAGGATAGTGCCTGTCCCGTCGGTGCCGCCAGGACAGTCGCCGGAACCAGCGCCAGCATACCCAGAAGGAGAGTGTAAATGTTATTGCTCGTAGTATTATTTCTTTTCATATTTACCTCCCCCATCAACTCGGTGTAGTCATCAGACCAATCAGCACCAGCGTCAATAACGCCAGGCCGCTCATAATCAGCACGGTGGTGATAAAGGAAGACGCCAGATCTGCACGCCGTGAGGGACGCCTGACCAGATAGTCGTCCAGTTCGCCGTTAGCAACAAGCCGCTCATATTCCACATGGTGATCATGCTTGAACTCCTCAATAGGTATCACACCGGTGAAGATAGTGGTACTCATCGGGAAACGCTCAGGTCTGAAGTGCACGTTAAAGAAGTGCACCGAGTTGAGGAAGATCGCTGCCAGCAGCGCCTCCTCAGCATGGATCAGGGTGGCAATATTGAACATCCATCCTGGCAGAAACAGCGCTGTCTTCTCCGGCGCGAATAACAGAATGCCAGAGAACCCGATCACAGCAGCGCCCCAGAACGGTGCCCAGTAGTCAAACTTCTGCCAGTAGGTCCATTGAGAGAACTGGGGGCGCTCGCCGCGACCGAGGAACCACTTGAACATGTCACGCAGATCGCGTGCGTCCTTCATATTAGGCAGCATGGAGGTACTGCCAAACCACTTGAAGGTAGCGCGCTTGCGCCAGATATTGCTGATCGCAATAAGCAGGTGGCTTATGAAGATACCCAGCCAGAACACAGCAGCGGTGCGATGGATAATACCTTCCATCTCTGTTCCACCGAGGAACGCTACCACGGCCTTGGCCCAGCCGGTATGCGAAAACAGCAGCGTGGTACCGGTCAGGATCAAGGTCATGGTAGAGATGGCAAACAGGCCATGGATCCAGCGCCATACTACCGGGAAGCGGCGGAAGTAGACCACATCAGGGTGATCCAGATCTTCGGCAAAACTCTTGCCCTGGAAGTGATCCATCGCCTCACGGTAGAGCCATAACACAACATGGACCCAGAAAAAGGCCATCACCGAGAAAATCAGTATCTGCATGAAGACCTTGAAAATCCACAGACCCGGATAGTTTGCCCTGTCGTCTGCATCACCATGAGGCCAGAAGGTCAGGAAGTTCTCATTGGCCTCCTCGTGGCAGACCCTGCAGTTTTCCAGGCGGTTGTTGGCGTGGATCTCCGAAGTCGGATCATCTTCGCCCTGTATCTTGTGGCTGCCGTGACAGTCATGACATTTGGCAGTATTGGTATAACCGAGACGATGTACCTGGCCGTGATAGGAGTCAAAATAGGTACGCTGTGCCTCTTTATGGCAGTCACCGCAATTCTTGGTGATTGCCAGCTTGGCCTTGTCGGTCTCTGGTTTGTCGATGGCGTGGGTAGTGTGGCAATCGGAGCACACCGCAGAGTCGCTATCTCCCTTCTCCAACACCGCCTTACCGTGATTGGAGGTACGGTAATCAGCAAGTTGCTCCTCATGGCAACGTCCACAGACCTCAGGGTTTTTCAGGCGCTTCTCTTTACGCTGAATACTGCCAAGCTCCCCAACATTGTGGGCTTCGTGGCAGTCATAACAGGTGGCGTTGGTACTGGCCTGATCCTGCTTACTAGGCTGGGCGTGGATTGACTGCATATAGCTGCCAACCTGATCGTTGACCACCTTGAGGCGCTTATGCTTACCATCCGGATCGTCCTTGTATTTTTCCCAAGTCTCTTTATGACACTCGATACAACCAACGACAACGTGCGGTGCCTTGCGGTGAGGCACACGCTCGATGGTGGTGTGACAATCATTGCAGCGCAGTTCACCATGTACACTGGCCTCAATCTGTTTTTGATGTACAAAGATCTTTACCGGAGTGCCATCATCACGTACATCGGTCTTTTGTTTCTCATCACCGTGACAGGTCAGGCAGCGCTCATTGGGAATAATCCGCTTGCCGGTTTCCGGATCAAAGTTATGAATCATCAGTTTGCCTTCCGACTGCTCTGCTTCAGCATAGGCCGGAGGCATGATGATTAAACTAAGAAATGCCACCCATAGGCAGGTTACTCGGCTTAATGCGCTACTTCTTGGCATTGTTACCCTCCTGGTTCTCAAATAATTACGGACTGAATAATCGTCCGATTTAAGGGTGGGAATCTACATTCAGCAGATGAAGAGCTTTGCGCTATTAGCAGACCAAAAAAGCCCACCAAAGCATGAACCTACCGGCCCATGCGTTGCAAAACTACAGTTACCAGCAACCCCCAATTGGATACTTCTTTCTTGGTGTTATTTGTATCCGCAACACATAGACTCACCCATTCTTCAGCCGTTTTCAAGCGTAAATAGTTTATTGAGGCATTAGACGAACCTGCCCAGGCATAAGACGACGACTCAGCAATATCAGGAACAGGAATAGGAATAGGAATACACGCCATCAGACAATGGTGGGGAGTGCCATAAAGAAGAATCACCAGATAACAAAGGACCTGAACAAACACTACGTCCAGCCTGTGGTGCTGGCACAAGTGTAGCCCCAGTAGTTTTAGGGTTGGAGCAAGGCATATACAGTCTCACAACAAAACCAGATCTCTATTCAGCCTGACTCTGCCCCCTCACCCTTAATCTAACCATACAATCCATAACCAGACCTATCCTTCACATTCACTGGGAAGTGGCTTGGGCAGTCCAGCCAGCTTACATAGTTCCGCAATAGGCTCGTTAGCGGATTTGATCCGGAACCGGTGGAACAGTTTATTCACAAGCTCTTAGACGAATAACACCAGGCTGGCGTCAGGTAGACGGTATGAGCCAGACATCTGCTCTGCTTATCCCAGCCTACGGTCTAAGATTGATTGCAGGCCTGAATAAGCGATAGCATTTCTGGCAACAAAATCTGCAGAAAATACAGCCTTACCTGACCTCAACAATCTCCCGCAATACCATGGTGGCATAGCTGCCGGGGTTGAGACCAAACTTCAGTTCCAGATCATTGTCCGCCAGCCATGTCCACCTCAGGTCGATCACCCGGGCACGCAGGGCACGGCGGTCATGGCTGAGGCCGAATCTGTGCAGTCCATCCAGCCACTCCTGGTGCTGTTGTAACTGCGCCTGTTCCAGCTCCGCCACTGCACCGGTCACCTGTTCCCTGCCCTTACCCCAGAGTGGGCCAGTGGGGTGGATGTCCAGTTCGGCAACCCGTTGCAGTATGGTCGCATCCACTATCTCTACCTGGAAGTGTGAACCGCTACCATCCAGCAGCATAACCTCACCCGGTATGGCCTGGTTCCAACTGCCCTGCTCTACCCGCTGGGCCAGGATAAGATTGAACAGATAGGAGCGGGCGGCTGAGAGGTAGATGCCGCGCTTGTGGCGGGTAACCTTTTTCAACTCACCGCGAAACAGGCGATTTGCCATCAGCAGATTATTGCCGTCATGCCCGAAGCGCTGTTCACCAAAATAGTTGGGGATACCCTGGATGGAGATCTGCTGCAATCGCTGCTCCATCTCATCAGGGTCTGCATCCAGCTCCCGCAGACGCAGACAAAATCTGTTTTGCGCCAGGGCGCCACGCCGCAGCTTACGGCGATGCCTGACTGCCTCCAGCAACTGGACCTCATCCGACTGCAGCCGGCTCCAATCCAGGACCTGTGTTTCCGGCAGGCGCACCGAAAACCACTGGCTGGTAACGGCATGGCGATCCTTGAGCCCGGCATAACTCACATCCCTATACGGCACCCCGGCAAACTCTGCCAACTGCTTGGCCAGCCACTCGGTATTGGTGTTACGTTTACGTAGGCGCAGCAGCACATGCTCACCTTCACCCTCGGGTTGAAAACGCAACTGCTCATCCACCTGAAAGTCTTCCGGCTGACTGCGAATCAGTGCGTTGGCCTGGGGCCTGCCCAGGGCGTGAGGATAGGAATCTACCGGGATAAATCCAGACGTTGTCGTCTCATCCACCTAAGAGCACCACGGCATGGGCAGCGATGCCTTCACCCCGTCCGGTATAACCCATGCCTTCGGTGGTGGTGGCCTTGATATTGACCTGACTCTCCGCCAGTTGCAGATCCTCAGCTATATTGGTCCGCATACGGTCGATATGGGGGGCCAGTTTCGGTGCCTGGGCGATAATGGTGGTATCGGCATTTACCACAGACAACCCCCTCTCCCGAACCATATGCACCACCTGGCGCAGCAGGATTCGGCTGTCGACCCCCTTTAGATCGGCACTGCTGTCTGGAAAGTGCCTGCCGATATCCCCCAGGGCCGCAGCCCCCAAAATGGCATCACACAGGGCGTGCAACAGCACATCCCCGTCGGAGTGGGCAATCAGGCCCCGGTCATGTTCAATCGCAACCCCACCCAGAACCAGGCGCAACCCGGAACCCAGACGGTGGGCATCAAAGCCATGTCCAATGCGCATCACGCTCTCCCCTGCTGTTGCAGATAGAACTCCGCCAGAGAGAGATCCTCCGGGCGAGTGATCTTGATATTGTCATCATGCCCCTCCACCATTACTGGGGTGGCGCCAGCCAGCTCCATGGCACTGGCATCATCAGTAACGGTAAGACCTTTAGCAATGGCCTGTTCCAGGGCCTGGTGCAGTGGTCCCAATCGGAACATCTGCGGAGTATAGGCGTGCCAGAGCCTATCCCTGGAGACGGTTTCAGATATTGCAGCTTGGCTATCAGTCCGCTTCATTGTGTCGCGTACCGGCACCCCCAGCAGCCCACCCACCGGGTGTTCCTGGAGCTGGTCTATCAGGTGCTCAAGGTCCTGCATCCGCAGGCAGGGCCTGGCGGCATCATGCACCAGCACCCACTCTTCAGGTACCGCGCTCTGTTGTAGCAGGTTAAGGGCGTTGAGGACGGAGTGGCACCGCTCGGCCCCACCATCCACCCGCACCACTTTTGGATGTTTGGCCACGGCGGTATCGGCCCACCACTCATCCTGCGCTGAGACGGACACGTAAACCCCGTCCAGGCGCGGACAGGCCAACAGGGTTTCCAGGGTATGCTCGATTACCGGACGGCCACTGAGTTGCAGATACTGCTTGGGGGTAGAAGTGCCCATGCGACGGCCAACCCCGGCCGCAGGCACCACCACCCAGAATCGGGGCCGACTCATTTTGACCCCTGGTTCGGGGCGTCGATGATCTGATAGAACTCCTCGTTATCCCGAATCATACCCAACTCGCTCCTGGCCCGTTCTTCAACCGCATCCAACCCTTTTTTCAGATCCTTCACCTCGGCACGCAGGGCGTTATTGCGCTGTTGCAATGTATCCAACTCAGCCTTTTGACTATCCACTTCCTGGCGCAGAGCATACACCTCAGCCAGACTCCCCTCTCCCACCCAGAGGCGGTACTGGAGCACTAGCAGCAGAACGATCAAAATCCCTACAAGAATGCGCATATCTTAAGTTGTTGCCGAAGAGTTTATTAGCATCAGCTCAGAAACACCGTTTAAAACCGCAAAGACCGCTAAGAAAAATACGATGTTAACCGATATAAACTTAGCGCTCTTTGCATCCTTCACGCTTAATACGATATTTCAAGACGAACAATAATGATCCTAGCCTTTGACCCCAGCTGGAAAGGCACCCATGCCGGCATACACCGCATCCGCTCCCAACTGATCCTCAATACGCATCAGCTGATTATACTTTGCCACCCGGTCGGAGCGACTGAGGGAGCCGGTCTTGATCTGGCCGGTGTTGGCCGCCACCACCAGATCGGCGATGGTGGTATCTTCGGTCTCACCAGAGCGATGGGAAACCACCGCCGAGTATCCGGCATCATGGGCCATGTTGATGGCCTGCATGGTCTCGGTCAGGGTTCCGATCTGGTTGAACTTGATCAGGATGGAGTTGCCGATACTCTGGTCGATACCACGTTGCAGAATCTTGGTATTGGTCACGAACAGGTCATCACCCACCAGTTGGATGCGATCGCCCAGTCTTTCGGTGAGCAGCTTCCAGCCATCCCAGTCACTCTCATCCATGCCATCTTCGATGGATATGATGGGGTACTGGTCGGCCAGGGCGGCCAGATAATCCACAAAACCCGCAGCATCAAACTTGCGGCCTTCAGAAGCCAGGTCGTACATGCCGTCTTTGTAGAACTCAGAGCTGGCCACATCCAGCCCCAGATACATATCGCTGCCGATCTTGAATCCGGCGTTGTCGATGGCCTCCAGAATCACCTCGATGGCAGACTCATTGGAGGGCAGATCGGGGGCAAAACCACCCTCGTCACCCACGGCGGTATTCAGGCCACGCCCCTTCAACACGCTCTTCAGGGAGTGGAATACCTCAGCACCGTAGCGAATCGCCTCACGCACCGAGCTGGCACCGGTGGGCAGAATCATAAATTCCTGGATATCCACACTGTTGTCGGCATGGGCACCACCATTGATGATGTTCATCATGGGCACCGGCATGCGATAAGGACCGTCAGAAAGGTAGCGGTAAAGCGGCATGCAGCTCTCCTGTGCCGCCGCATGGGCCGCAGCCAGGGAGACCGCCAGCATGGCATTGGCACCCAAGCGCTCCTTGCTGTCTGTACCATCCAGTTCGATCATTCGGCTATCCAGGGCCTCCTGGTCGGAGACATCCATGCCACAGACGCTATCTTTAAGTTCACCCTCGATATTTTTTACTGCATTCAATACACCTTTGCCACAGAAACGGTTCTTATCTCCGTCGCGCAGCTCCAGCGCCTCGCGTGAGCCAGTGGAGGCCCCGGATGGTGCAGCGGCGCGGCCAATGGCACCATCAGCAGTGACCACATCGGCCTCAACGGTTGGATTACCCCTCGAGTCAACAATCTCACGACCACGAATATCAACTATTTCAGACATTTTTATCTCCCGGCTTCAACCTGACATCAGAGACCTTGGCCATCTAATCCCGGGTTAGGTTTTATACTAGAAAACTGTATCGCCAGCCTGCAGATTGACCGGCACAAATATATCTACAATCGATCCGGCTTTACCGTCTGATCGATCAGCTGCAGCGTCTCCAGCAGCTCCGACATGGCATCCAGGGGCCAGGAGTTGGGACCATCACTAAGTGCCTGCTCCGGATCCGGATGGGTCTCCATGAACAGGCCAGACACTCCGGCTGCAACCGCCGCACGCGCCAGTACCGGCACAAACTCCCGCTGACCGCCGGAACTTGCCCCCTGACCTCCAGGCAACTGCACCGAATGGGTGGCATCGAACACCACCGGACAGCCGGTGTCGCGCATCACCGCCAGGGAGCGCATATCAGACACCAGATTGTTGTAACCGAATGAGACTCCGCGCTCACACACCATTATCTGCTCATTACCAGTGGCCTTGGCCTTGGCCACCACGTGCTGCATATCCCAGGGCGCCAAAAACTGACCCTTCTTGATATTTACCGGCTTACCCAGGGTGGCCACGGTCTGGATGAAATTGGTCTGGCGACACAGAAACGCCGGCGTCTGCAACACATCCACCACATCTGCCACCTCATCCAGGGGGGTGTCGTCATGGATATCGGTCAACACCGGCACCCCGATCTGCTCCCGCACCTGCTGCAGGATACGCAGCCCCTCCTCCATACCAGGACCGCGATAGCTGGCGCCGGATGAACGATTGGCCTTATCAAAGGATGATTTGAAGATGAACGGAACACCCAGTTCCCCACAGATATCCTTCAGACAAGCGGCCGTATCCAGGATCAGCTTTTCGCTCTCGATGACACAGGGGCCTGCAATCAGAAACAGAGGCCGGTTCAGGCCAACCTCGAAATCACCCAGCCTCATGCCTGCTCAGCCACTCGACACAACCTCTCTTGATACCCCAGTGCGGCCTTAACAAATCCGGTAAACAGCGGGTGTCCATCCCTTGGGGTGGAGGTAAATTCCGGATGGAACTGACAGGCGATAAACCAGGGGTGATCCGGAATCTCCACCATCTCCATCAGTCTGTCATCCATGGAACGACCACATATCTTGAGCCCGGCCTGCTCCAGGGTCTCCAGGTATTTATTATTAAATTCGTAGCGGTGGCGGTGCCGTTCTACGATTACCTCATCTGCATACAGTTCGTGGGCCAGGCTGTCCGGGGCCAGACGGCACTCCTGACCACCCAGGCGCATGGTCCCCCCCAGGTCTGAGTCTTCATCCCGGGTCTCAGTCTGGCCATCAGCGTTTAACCACTCGGTGATCAGGGCGATCACCGGATGCGGGGTCTGCTTATCAAATTCGGTACTGTGGGCTGCGTCCAGGCCGGCCACGTTACGGGCGTACTCGATCACGGCCACCTGCATGCCGAGACAAATACCCAGATAGGGCACACCATTCTCACGGGCATACTGCACGGTGGTGATCTTGCCCTCCACCCCCCGGTCGCCAAAACCACCTGGCACCAAGATTGCGTCCACGTCATTCAGGCAGTCGGTTCCATTGGCCTCAATATCCTCGGCGTCCACATAGATGATCCTGACCTTGGTCAGACTGTGGATTCCGGCATGCACCAACGACTCGGTCAGACTCTTGTAGGCCTCGGTCAGGTGCATGTATTTACCTACCATGGCGATCTTTACCTCACCCTTGGCATTCTCCAGACCGTCTACCACCTGGCGCCACTCGGTCAGATCCGCCGCTGGCACATTCAGGCCAAACTGGCGCACCACAAGCTCATCCAGATACTGCTCATGCAACAGGAGTGGAATACGGTAGATGTGATCAGCGTCGGGGGCGGATATTACCGCCTCTTCCGCCACATTGGTGAAGAGTGAAATCTTGCGACGCTCACCATCCGGCAGCGGATGATCACTGCGGCAGAACAGGATATCCGGTTGAATACCAATGGAGCGCAGCTCCTTTACCGAGTGCTGGGTGGGTTTGGTCTTCACCTCGCCCGCGGTCTTGATATACGGCACCAGTGTCAGATGCATGAACAGGGCATTTTCATGCCCAACCTCTACACCCATCTGACGGATGGCCTCTAGAAAAGGCAGGGATTCAATATCACCCACGGTGCCGCCAATCTCCACCAGACAGACGTCAGAATCGGCCGCGCCCAGCAGCACGCTCTCTCGAATCTGGTTGGTGATATGGGGGATAACCTGCACCGTACCACCCAGATAGTCCCCGCGCCGCTCCTTGCGGATTACACTATCGTAGATCTGCCCGGTGGTGAAGTTGTTGTTCTTCCCCATGGTGGTGCGCACAAAGCGTTCGTAGTGCCCAAGGTCCAGATCGGTCTCTGCCCCATCCTCGGTGACAAAGACCTCCCCATGCTGAAATGGGCTCATGGTGCCAGGATCGACGTTGATATACGGATCCAGCTTGATCATGGTGACCTTGAGGCCGCGGGCCTCCAGCAGTGCACCCAGCGACGCTGATGCAATTCCCTTACCCAGGGAGGAGACAACACCGCCCGTAATAAATACAAATTTGCTCATGAAACCTACTTAAATTAGTTGTGGAAAGCTTGTTGCTTGGACGGCATTAGAAGTTACCAGAACACCGCATATTCTACAATCGGATATATAGCCAAAAATCGACGATCATCTCAAATAAATCCAGTTATTAACTGGCAATAAGAGCACGGCCACGAGCCCGGACACGATCTAATTCAACCCATCTCAGCCCATAAACCATATGGGCTTATTAAGTGAACTGTGTTTTTTCTTGATCTGCGTCAATTAAAACTGCAAAATAGGCAGATGAATAAGCACCTAGAGCGTGACCGTGCCAAACAATAAGATTGTATCCATCGATAGTAAGAAGGTGCGTTGCGAGGTTTGTAGCGTAGCTTCACTGGTGCTGCCGGAATTTCTAGGTGGCAAGGAGCTTGAGCTGTTCGAGTCCGTGGTAACCCACTGTTGCCCGGTACATCGTGGGGATTATATATTCCAGGCTGGTGACACGTTCCGCAGTATCTTCGCTATCAAATCCGGTTCAATCAAGACCTATACCAGAAAAAAGGCCGGCAACAACCAGATTACAGGCTTCTACCTGCCGGGTGAACTGATTGGGTTAGATGCCATTGAAGAGGGTGTGCACCACAGCTCAGCCAAGGCACTGGAGACTGCGGCAGTATGCGAGATCCCATTCGACCATCTGGAAGAGCTGAGTTCAACCATTCCCGGACTACAGCGTCAGATGTATCGCCTACTCAGCAAAGAAATTTTCCAGGAGACCAACCTGCTGACCCTGCTGGGGAGCAAGAACGCTGAAGAGCGGCTGGCCGGGTTCCTGCTGGACTTCTCCAATCGCTTTATAAAACGCGGCTTCTCTGCCACCGATTTTTACCTCAGCATGTCCCGAAATGACATCGGCAGCTATCTGGGACTGGCAGTAGAAACTGTGAGCCGACTATTTACCCGCTTCCATGATGATGGTCTGTTGCATGTAGAACGCAAGCACGTACAACTGAAGGATATGGACCGACTTAAATTGCTATTCAATGGCGGCGACAACCAGTCCGACCAGAAGCAGCACGGCTAGAACTTCTACAACCCACCTCTCCAAACACAAGAGCCTGACGCCTTCTCAATGGCATCCAGGCGCTCATTATGGGCCTGCAGCTCCAACTCACCGGCGGCTATCACCATCAGAGCAGACCGTCCCTCCCCCACACGTCTGATTACAGCATCACCAGAACCATCCACACCGTCAGAATCCCCATCCAACATCAGGTCAGTTTGACCACCCGTCATGGCCAAATAGACATCAGACAGGATCTCAGCATCCAGCAGAGCGCCATGCAGTTCACGATGACTATTATCAATTTCGTAGCGCTTACAGAGGGCATCCAGACTATTTCTCTGTCCCGGATGGCTCTTTTTTGCCACTGCCAAACTATCAGTTATGCGGCACTGCTCCTGCAGCAGACCCCACTCACCATCCAGGCGCAACAGTTCGCTGTTGATAAACCCCACATCAAATGGGGCATTATGAATAATCAGCTCTGCCCCCGACACATAGTCCATAAAGTCCTGGGCAATATCACAAAATCTGGGCTTATCCTCCAGAAATTCATTGGTGATACCGTGAATCTCCACCGCAGCCGTATCAATCTCCCGGTCTGGCTGCAGATATTGATGAAACACGTTCCCGGTGAGACGCCTCTCAACCAGCTCAACACAGCCGATCTCGATGATTCTGTGCCCCTGCTTGGGTTCCAGTCCGGTAGTTTCTGTATCTAGTACAATCTGACGCATTATTCACTCATATGGTCTGTAATTCAGTTAATTAAGTATACAGCCGTAAACCAAATAACCGCGAAGAACGCAAAGCACGCAAAGCTTCCGCTCCATGCTCACGCTCCTTACCTACATCCGTGTAGGTAAAGCTTCCGCTCCATGCTCACGCTCCTTACCTACATCCGTGTAGGTAAAGCTTCCGCTCCATGCTCACGCTCCTTACCTTCACCGGCACAGGCGGGGCTAACACATTGATTAACATGGTCTTTTCTTTGCGCTCTTTGCGCTCTTTGCGCTCTTTGCGGTTTAAACCAGCTCTTCTAGACAAATACAAATTTAAAACTCATCAATCCCTTTATTGGCCAGATCATCAGCCAGTTCATTTTCCGGATGGCCACTGTGCCCCTTGACCCACTCCCAGACCACATCATGGTGCGCCACCAGTTCATCCAGCTCCCGCCACAAATCACTGTTTTTTACCGGCTTTTTGGCAGCAGTGCGCCAACCATTACGCTTCCAGTTGTGGATCCACTCGGTTATACCCTTCTTCACATACTGGGAATCGGTGGTAACTCGCACCTCGGCAGGACGGGTCAACTCCTCCAGGGCCTTTATCACCGCCTTGAGTTCCATCCGATTGTTGGTAGTCTCTGGCTCTCCCCCATACAGCTGTTTCTCCTTGCCCTTGAAGCGCATTACCGCACCCCAACCACCGGGCCCTGGATTCCCTCTGCAGGCACCATCGGTAAATATATCTACTCTATTACTCATAATTTCCTATTGTTGCACCATATTCATTTTATTACCCACTACCTAAAACTTTTACAATAACCTTCTTTATTTTGATCCATTTGTTATGGACTTCAATAATCAATATTCCTCGTTGTCGGTTCTATCAATTTGCCACTCAACAGCTGCGCCCGTTTTCTCCAGGCTGGCAATACTGGGGTAAGTGGGGACACCCGCTTCACCGCCTGGACCACATATCCTCCAGAAAAAAACGGCCAACACTTTGAACCAACTCGCTCCAGAAACAGCAGCCGATTCATCATGGACTCACTCTTGAGAGGAGGTCTGAACATTACTGGCCTGACAATCTCCACACTAAAGCCAAGCAGTCGCAACCAGTCCTGCAGACGCCGCAAAGAGATAAACTGAGCGCACCATGGGATTTTTCCTTTACGCTGCAACAGAGGCCTGCACCCACCCCACAGGCTCAAGGGATTGAACCCGGTAATGACGACATGCCCTTCCGGAATCAGAATCCGCTCCACTTCCCGTAATACCTGATGTGGATCTGCCGAAAAATCCAGGCTATGTGGCATTAACACCACATCCACGCTATCAGCTGCAATAGGCAGTTGCGATAGTTCCACCTGGGCCGCGACCCCGATCTCACCCTGTACTCTATTGGCCGCCAACACCAGACAACTGCCAATAAGACACTCATCCAACACCCCATCCAAACTGCCAGCCATCCCCAACTGCACCAGATAATAGCCAAAAAGCTGTGGCAACAACTCCTTCAGACTGGCAGCCTCCTGCTCCAGGAAACTCTGTCCAGGATAGTGCCTGAACCATTCATGCAAATGGCTTGCAACATCCTGTTCTGATTGGAAAAATCTATTTTTTTTCATCATTCTCAGAAAACTAGCCCGATCAGTGAAGGCCTCTAGAAACCATGATACTGGCAAAAAGCCAGAAGACCAGCAGTGTTTTTGGTTGGAAAAATCAAGAAGTATTCCGTATAGTTCCTGGTTCGTATTTATCAGGCTCATCCATAGCAGCGTGGGATTAACCGAATTATATGACAACAAAACACCCAGCGGCCCTACTGGCTATAATTGCATTCCTAGCCCTATCAGGGTGCAATTCCAGTCTCCAGCTCAAAGGCGACGAAGCCATGTACAGAGCTGTGCCATCAACCACAGTCAAGCAAAAGACAGCCGCAGCAGACAAAAGCAGCCAAGAGCTGAAGCCAGCCAAGCACAAAGATCTGTGGCAACGGGTACGTAGCGGTTTCAAGCTGGAAGAAACACAGAAGCACAAACGCATTACCCAGCAAGTCAACTGGTATAAGAAAAACAGCTCCTACATAAAACGGCTACAGAAACGCTCCAAACCCTATATCCACTTTATTCTGGAGCAGGCAGAAAAACGCGGACTTCCCACCGAACTAGTATTACTGCCAGCAGTGGAGAGTGCCTTCCGGCCATTCGCATACTCCCATGGCAAGGCAGCTGGACTATGGCAGTTTATCCCCTCAACTGGACGGCATTTCAAGCTAGAACAGAACTGGTGGTATGACGGCAGACGCGATGTAGTAGCCTCCACCAATGCCGCATTTGATTACCTGGAACAGCTAGCCAAACGCTTTAACGGAGACTGGAAACTGGCTCTGGCCGCCTACAACTCCGGCGCAAGCACAGTCTCACGCGCCATTGCCAGAAACAAACGCCAAGGCAAACCAACCGACTTCTGGTCCCTGAAACTTCCACGCGAGACCCGCAACTATATTCCACGGCTTCTGGCGCTAACTCAGGTCATAAACCAACCTGAAAAATATGGAATAAAGCTTAAGCCAATGCCTAACAAGCCATACT
>JAAGZL010000207.1 GCA_024206335.1 Gammaproteobacteria bacterium | reverse complement strand
GACTCAGTAACGAGTGATGATATAACAGGTCAGACCGGCACATTGAAAACCTGAAAGTCCCCAAAGTCTATTAAGACTGAGGTTTTGATAAGGACAGTGTGCGCGAACTTCATCGAGGCCAGAAGAGCTAATACTCTTCATCAACAGGCCGGATATATGGAAGCAACCCTGTCCAGTTGTAAAGTCTTGCAAAACGGGAAGAGACCATATATGGGGACTAGGATGTCCCAAAACGCATCACGAGATCAAAGACTCGCTTGAGGTCCTGGCTTTTGATAATCTATCGGATAGAGGTTGCCCCCAATACCCATCATAAGATGTTTGTTTACGGAAATAATTTATGCGAATTCTTACTTTTTTTGGTACTGGATCGCCCTGGATACCGACAACTGCGGCGGAATACCAATCAGCAATGCACATGGTCACGATTCACAGATCCCGTTTAGATGATTATCTCCTTACTCATCGCAATTTCTCAAAGTAATCCTCAACTATGCAAACCTACATCATCTACCAACACCTGGTACCTATACTTAGTCGTCCATACCAAGTTAGGTTTACTGTCCCATACGGTATGAATGCCATGTTTATAATCCTTCATATCCCCAGCATATCATCCGCGCCTAAAGGCTAAGGATTACAGATCCCTTATCAGGGGCTTTAAAGGGCAGGAACTAATCAATATAAAGATGACCGTAGTGTTGCGGGTATAAGACTAGTGGGCCATGCGGTTAATTCTGTAACGATTCATTTGCACGGCCAACAGCCGCTGAAATTTGGCTGGCAGGCTTAGTCCACTGAAAGGGTTTTGCGCTCAGTTTGTTGTGTGCTTTTATGAACCGTTCCAGCTCAGACTTTAGCTCAGGAACACTGGTAAATACCCCACGGTACAGCGCACGCCGCTCCAGTTGCGAAAACCATCCCTCAACTGCATTGAGCCAAGATGAACTGGTTGGTGTGTTGTGAAAATGGATACGAGGTCTGGAGGCGGCCCACTCTTGAACGGCCTGCGTTTTATGAGCACTCAGATTATCCATAATGATGTGTAATTCTCGATCTACATGCGTGCGCCGATCAAGTAGTTTCAGAAAAGATAGAAACTCTTTGCTGTTAGTTCGATCCGAAACTTTTCCAATCACTTTCCCGGTCAGGATGTTAAATGCAGCATAAAGACTAGTGGTGCCGTGTCTTTTATAATCATGAGTGCGACTGCCGATTCGGCTCGAACTCAATGGCAGTCCAGGTTGGGTGCGATCCAACGCCTGAATCTGCGTCTTCTCATCCACACTTAGAATAACTGCATTCTCAGGAGGGTTCATATACAGCCCGACAATATCAACAACTTTATCTGCGAACTCAGGATCATTGCTGATCTTAAATGTCTTTAGTCGGTGAGGTTTTAGATCTGCTGCTCTCCAAATCTGACGAACCTGCCAAGGTGTTACTTCTGCATACTGGGACATTAGTTCAATGCTCCAGTGTGTAGATTCCTCCGGAATTCGTTTTGTGGTCAGAAACAGAACCTTGTCGACGGTCGACTTATCGATAACTGTAGGGCGTCCGCAACGAGATCGCTCAAGTAGCCCGTCAACTCCTTCGGCCTCAAATCGGTTTCGCCAACGGTGTACTGTCTTCGATGATGTCCTTTGAGCAGTTGCAACTTCCGTCGGTGTCACCCCTTCACTAAGCTGCAAAATAATCTTTGCACGCATGATCTGGCCATGAGGGAAAGTGGTTGATCGGCACCACTCATTTAAAATTGTGGCGGCTTTATCAGTTATCATAAATGTCTTAGGTATACGCATTCCATATTTTACACCACTAGACATTTGGTTACATTATTTTCCGCATGGCCCACTAGTGATCGAATACGCAGCATAGCTATTGAAATAGATGCATCCACTTTCTATTTAATTTCTATTCATCTGAGATTGGCTTTTCGTTCATGTTCGGCTGTTACACTGTAGAGAATTAAATCAAGCTTTGAAGTACTTGGTAACAATTGTAGAAAATAGTAGATCGAAGTCATGACAGCAGGCAGGTATTACCAAGCAGCAGAGTTGGCAATAGGAGATTAAGCTGGTTTTGTAATGGTGGGTAAATCAATTGAGTTTGGGTCATTGTTTACTATGGTATTGCAAATGGATAATAACATGAATATTGAGTATTGTTATAAACAAGGTTCCAGAGAAAACGCACTAGTAATCAAGGGATTGAATAAAAGTTTTGTCATGGGGGATGCTGAAGTCAAGGCCCTTGATAATATCAATCTGTTAATTGCTCATAATGACTATATTGCCATCATGGGGCCTTCGGGTTCCGGTAAGTCAACCCTGATGAATATACTTGGCTGTTTAACAACTGCTGATGCAGGTAGCTATCTACTGAATGGTCAGGAATTAGCTACCCTCAATGATGACCAGCTTGCGTCGATTCGTAACCAATATATCGGGTTTATTTTCCAATCTTTCAATTTGCAATCCAGACGAACTGCCCTTGAAAATGTGATGCTACCTCTGAGATTTTCTAAGGTATCGCGAGAAGAAGCAACCATAAAAGCAAAAGCCTTGCTGGAGCGTGTAGGGTTGGCAGAGAGGATGGAGCATTGCCCCTCAGAATTATCAGGTGGACAACGACAGCGGGTTGCAATAGCAAGAGCATTAATAAATGAACCTACTTTAATCCTCGCTGATGAGCCAACCGGGAATCTGGACAGTAATACCAGTGAGGAAATCATGCGCCTATTTGATGAGTTACACAGTAATGGTCAAACTATTATCATGGTAACTCATGAGCCGACTATAGCCGCACATGCACAGCTAACAATTCAACTAGAAGATGGGCAAATTCATGAAATCAGCGGTATACATTATGAAGAAACTGCTGCCATTACTGCTTAGTTTTTCTATATCAGCTCATGCATCAGATCTGATATTGAGCGGAAAAATTGTTTCTGGCGCATCGCAGTATTTCGAAGCTCCCTTTATATCGAGTAACAATATTCAGCTCGAATGGATGACCAAAGAAGGAGAAACAGTAAGCAAAGGAGACTTAATTGTTGTTTTTAACACATCAGACCTTGTTTCAGAAATTGAGCAGCAAAAATCAAACTTGCGCACAATACAAGAGCAGACAAAAGAGAAATTACTTATTTTAGAGCAGGGGGTTATTACTGCTGAGCATGACCTGGCACAGTTAGATTTAAAGCAAAAACTAGCTGCTCTTGAGGCAGAGATACCAGCAGGATTTAGAAGTAAATATGAGTATGAATCCACGCAATATGATTTAAATAAAGCTAATAAATTACTGGAATTGGCAAAAACAAACCTGGCAGGGAAAAAACAAGAATTATCTGCAGAAGGCGATAAACAGCAACTTGAAATCAAGCGTATTGAAATAGTATTAACAAAGAAAGAGACTGATTTATCCAGACTGCATCTTTATGCAAACCAGGACGGAACTGTATTGCATGGTATGAACCCTTGGCTGGGTACAAAAATAACCAGTGGACAAATTGTGGACATACAGTGGAGAGTAGCATCTATAGTAAGCAGGGCTGGATCAAAAGTACAGGCTTGGGTTAATGAAGTAGACTTACCTAAGGTACATCAGCAACAATCTGTTAGGCTTGCGGTGGATGCCTACCCCGCTATTTCATTTTCGGGAACCATTGAAAAAGTTTTTCAGCAAGCTGAGAAAAAAAAGGATTGGGGCAACGCTTCATACTATGAGTTGGATATCAGGATTGATGAGCCACCAAGCATAGACCTTATTCCTGGAATGAGCGTTCAAGTAAGTGTCATAGGGCATATTAATCAAGCATTAGCGTTAGGTATCAAGGAATGAAAACAGCAGCAATTCTGTTATGGATGCTTGTTATTTATGGTTGTTCCGATAAAGAGCAATTGGGAGAAGCAAACCACGTATTTATTGCAAACGATATAATTCGAACAAGTGGTGAAATTGCATCCTCGGAAAGCATAATAATCTCACCGCCACATATTAAAGGCATGTGGCAGCATAAAATTGTATATATGGCTCCTGAAGGAGTGCAAATCAAAGAAGGAGAGCGCTTAATTGAATTTGAAAGCAGCTCGCTTGAGCAAAAGTTGCACGAGAGACAAAATGCGTTATTGACGGCTAAAAGAAAATTTGAATCAAAGATTATAGAAAATGATGCTAAACACGAAGCCCTAATTTTACTGCTTGCAGAAGCACTTATGAATCATGAAAAAGCTGAGTTAAAATGGCGGCAGTCCAGAGGACTGGAAAGCAAGATCGAAACCAAAAAGCTTGCATTGCTAAATCAGATTACTGCTGATGATATTATAAAATATAAACGCACTATTAACAAGAATATTGAAACTGGTCAGGCAATACTGGCAAGGTTAAGTAATGATGTTCTCAGACTGCAAAATGAGGTGAAGCAACATCAGGCATTTATTCAGAAAATGAAGGTAACATCACCAAGATCAGGTGTTGTTATTTACAAAACAAATCAAATGCATGTGAAATACTCTATTGGGGATAATGTTTGGATTGTTGAGAAAATAATTGAATTGACTTCCCCGGTAAATTTGATTATCAAAGCAGAAATCCTGGAGGCAGATGCAGGAAGAGTCGCTGTTGGACAAGAGGTCGATATTGTACTTGATGCAGCGCCTGATAGGATTTTTAAAGGGCAAATAATATCTCTGGGTTCAGTTTTTCGCCGTAAAAGTAGAGGCCAGCCCAATATCATAATTGATGCAAAAGTCAGTATTGATCTTATTGATCAAGTAATCATGCGCCCAGGAATGGCGGCCAGGTTGCAGATTGTTACCAAGTCTGCGAAAAAATCAGGGGATTATTTGACATGACTAAGCTCCTATCCTTATTAGCTCTAGCACTCTTGCTATCTGGCTGCAATGGGAGCACTTTGGACAAAACAATTAGTTTAACAGCTAAAAAAGAGCAATTTGTGTCAACTATTCCGATTAAAGGAGAATTGCGTGCAGCAAAAGCAACTCCAATATCTGCACCTGCTGGCATTTTTGAGCCACAGACTATTGCCTGGTTAGCAGAAGAGAACACATTGATCAAGAAGGGTGATGTAGTCGCACGATTTGATACGACCAAATATATCCATCAGAGCGAACAAGCTCAGTTAACGATCGATCAAGTAGAGGTTAGTTACGTAACTAAAGAAAAAACACTGAATAATGAGAAAGAAGAAATTGCAACCACGATGAAGCTAATTACAGATGAATTAATATTAGTTGAGCGCTTTTCTCCAGAAGGCATTGAGGCATTTTCAAAAAACGAGATTATTGATTCAGCTAGAAATATGCAGTACCTAAAAGCACGCAAGAAACATACAGATTGGCGTAACAAAGCCCATGAAAAGAAATCAATATCTGAGTTGAGTTTGTTGGATCTGGAGAGGCAAAAACATACCAGTAAGTTGGCTAAATATCACAATGCAATAGACAAGACGGAAGTAAAGGCACCACATGATGGGCTGTTTGTTTTGCAAAAAGATCGTCATGGCATGAAGCCCCGTGTTGGAGGCAGTGTTTGGCCTGGGCGTAAAATTGGGTCTTTACCGGAAATGCACGAATTACTGGCTAAAATATATATCTTAGAGTCAGAAGCCGCAGGACTTACCATAGGGCAGGCAGTGTCATTCTCACTTGACGCTTACCCGGAAGAGGTAATTCAAGGCGCTCTGACCCAGATTGATGCAATAGCAAAGGCGGCAGAACGTGAAAGTCCAATTAAGTACTTCGGTGCTACGGTTGCAATTACAAGCAATAGCCAAAACTACTGGCACTCAGGCTTACAATTGCGTGGCCGAGTATTTGTGACTAAAAAAGATAATGTAATCAGCGTGCCATCACAAGCTATATTTCACGATAAGGAAATTCCTTATGTGTACTTAAATGATGGTAGAAAATGGAGTAAAAGGAAGGTTGTCACTGGCCCAAATAATCATGCAGTCACAGAAATAATTGCCGGTATTGATGAAGGGGATGTTATTGCTTTACATGAGCCAAAAAGGTGGTAGCTGATGAGTTTTTCTGATGCGCTAAAAAATGCTTTGGATGAACTTTGGCGCCACAAGTTGCGAACAGCTCTTACGCTGCTAGGGATGGTCTTTGGCGTTGGTGCCGTTATTGCCATGCTCAGCATTGGCGAAGGAGCAGAGCAAGAAGCTTTACGCCTGATTAATTCCATGGGGCTGAACAATGTACTTGTGAATGCAAAAGAAATGGATGAGCAGCAGTTAAAAGAGATTAGAGAACATTCCATTGGATTGAGTTTGCGCGATATTGAGGTTGCAAAAGAAGCCTTGCCATTCATTGAAAATATTAGCGCGGAAAAACAGATCAAAACATTTATAGTGTTTAGCAAGCACTCTCAGAGTAGCGCCAGTGTGTTTGGAGTTACACCAAGTTACTTTGATCTTTCACAATTCGTAACATCAAAAGGCAGGTTGTTTGATGCAAAAGCAAACATGGCATTTAGGCAGGTAGCTGTGTTGGGGGCAGAGGCGGCAAAAGAGATGTTTCCTGATGGCGGCGCAACCGGCGCGCTCATCAAGGTTAACCATGTATGGCTGAAGGTGATTGGTATTCTAAAAGATGGTGAATTGAGTAAAAATGAATTTGAAGGCATTAAACTCGGTAGTGAAAAATACCGGATATTTATCCCCCTTAATACAGCCCATAAAAAATTCAGATTTGAAAAATACGATAATGAGATTGATACATTTCGTGTACAGATAAGTGAAGGTGTCGATCCTATTTTGGCCGCAAATAATATTCATCACCTGCTTCTCAAACGCCATGGTGAAATGCATGATTTTGAAATTGTTATTCCCGCAAAATTAATTGAACAACATCGCCATACAAGAAGAATATTTTCCATTGTGATGTCTTGCGTTGCTGGTATTTCACTGTTGGTAGGCGGCATTGGGATAATGAATATCATGCTAGCTACTGTGCTAGAGAGAACCAGGGAAATTGGCTTGTTACGTGCTGTGGGGGCTAGGCAAAAGGACATACTGAATTTATTTGTAATTGAAAGCTTCACTGTTGCTGCATTGGGTGGCTTATTGGGGATATTATTGGGTTTTGTAATTGCGCATGTGATTGCCTCATTCGCTGATTGGAATGTTGGTTTTTCACTAACTTCAATATTTCTATCGGTAGGGTTTTGCGCCCTAATTGGTTTGGGATTTGGTCTCTACCCGGCGATTAAAGCATCCAGAATGGATCCGATTCTAGCATTACAGAGAGAATGACATATCAGTACGTTTGGTAAGAAAGCTGGTACAAGTATTCAACGAGGTTTTACAAAATGACTCAAAACAAGAACACAAATCCAAATTTTGAAACCGTCGAAGAGTTTAGGCTCACCCCGGAAAACACCTGCCTCGAGACGTTGTCTCCGTCGGAAGCGGCTGCGTTGTTTGAAAAGAGTCAACAGAAGATTTACTTGATGCTCGAGCGGTGCGTTTTAGCGGTGCTCAACGGCGGTGAAGAATCGGACGACGTCAAAACCATGCTCAACAAGTACCGGGATTTCCGTTTGGAGGTCATTCGAACAGCAGCGGGTATTGAGCTTGTGTTGTTCGGCGCCCCCATCGAAGCTTTTGTCACGTACTACCAATACCATCATGGCAAAAGAACCAAGGTTTACAAAATCATTGAGGGTGTTCGGCAGAACATTTTTGCGGTGCTTCGAGATCTGGTTTTCGTGAGTTCAGAGATGGACAGAACAGACAGGTTTGACACCGTGAGTCCTGATGGAATTACCGACTCGGTCTTTCTGATTCTCAGAAATGCTGGGATCTTTCGCAAGACCGGCAGGCACAAAGTTGTGGTTTGTTGGGGTGGGCACGCAATAGCGCAAAACGAGTACGAGTACACTAAGGAAGTTGGTTACCAGTGCGGATTGCGTTTCATGGACATGATTACCGGATGCGGACCCGGTGCCATGAAAGGACCCATGAAAGGAGCTGCAATTGCCCACGCCAAGCAACGTGTCACGGACGGTCGCTATATCGGGCTCACCGAGCCAGGTATTATCGCCTCGGAAGCACCCAACGCCATAGTTAACCCGCTGGTGATCATGCCTGATATCGAAAAACGCTTGGAAGCTTTCACAAGACTTGGTCACGGAATTATTATCTTTCCCGGCGGCGCTGGAACTGCAGAGGAGCTCGTATATATTCTGGGCATCCTTGCTCATCCCAAAAACAAGGGCCTGCCTTTTCCCCTCATTCTCACCGGCCCAAAATCCAGTGCCCCGTATTTTGATTCCCTCGATGCTTTCGTGAAAAACACTCTCGGAGTAAAGACCTCAAAACGGTACAAAATCATCGTGGACGATCCGGTGATGGTTGCCCAGGAGATGAACAGCGGATTGCTCTCAGTCAAGATATCCAGAGAAAACTCCGGCAACTCGTACTACTTCAATCGCGCGATTTCCATTCCACCGGTTTTTCAAGAACCCTTTGATCCGTCCCATGAACTGGTGGCGAACTTGAACGTTGATCCGCAGGATCAGCCTCATCTTTTTGCTGCAACATTGCGCAGGATTTTCTCCGCTATCGTCTGGGGTAATGTCAAACCAGAAGGCGTGGAAGCCATCTCCAAGTTCGGACCTCTTGATATCACTGGGGATCCACAGGTACTTGGTCACGTCGACAGACTACTTGCAGATTTTGTCGCACAAGGACGCATGAGACTCACTGGTGAGTATACTCCGGTTTACAGAATCGGGATTGTAAAATTCTCTGTGTAAATGGCGGTTTGTCACAGTGATACTCGATCACCGAAGAGTATCATAAATTGCCCCATAGCCTGTTTCCAGTCTCGGATCGGCATCGTCCATTTCTTAGATATCTGGTGTAGTGCCAAGTACAGGACCTTCATCACCGACAGCCAGAACTTGGCTCCTTCGGTTTGAGCCATCCAGAGGCCCATCAGCTCCTTCTCTCCATCCATGTTGATACCCAGGGCCAGATAGACCGATTTATTCTGTACAGCACCGGAGGCGCGGCTACGGACCACCAGAGCATCGAGGTAGACAATGGGATAAATTGCATCCAGTGGGCGATTCTGCCAGGCAGTGAGCTCGTCCATGACTGCATTGGTGACTTGGGAAATGAAGGTAGCCGATACTTCAACCTCGTAAACATCTTCAAAATTGACCTGAATATCCCGTGTGGTCATGCCCTTGGCGTAAAGGGACACAGTACGGTCATCGAAACCATACTCTGGTAACAAGACAGGGTAACTACCCGATCACATAAAAAAATGCCGTTAGAAATTGCCGTCGACGGCATTTTTCCAAACGGCGTTGGTTCGATCTTGGTTTGGTATTAAACCAGTCAAACCTTGAATTGTTGAACTAGACTTTGCAGCCCTTCACTGAGTTTGGAAAGCGATCCACTGGCGTTGGTTACGTGAGTAATGTTGTCAGCCCCATTCTCCGCCAGATCAGATATCTGAACAATATTCATATCAATCTCCTGGGCCACGGCCGACTGTTCTTCTGCTGCGCTGGCTATCTGTGTGTTCATATCAGATATAACCCCAACTGCATCGGCAATCTTGGCCAGTGAGTCTGCTGCCTCGCTTGCCTTGGTAACAGTCTGTTGAGTTGTGGCGCGACTGCTGCTCATCACCTGCACAGCCTCTCTGGAGCCGACCTGCAGTCTCTCAATCATCTCCTGAATTTCCTGGGTGGACTCCTGGGTGCGGCTGGCAAGTGTGCGCACCTCATCTGCAACCACGGCAAATCCACGACCCTGCTCACCGGCCCTGGCTGCCTCAATTGCCGCGTTCAGTGCCAGAAGGTTGGTTTGCTCTGCGATCCCCCTAATAACATCCAGGACGGAACCGATGGCATCACTATCATTCTCCAGGCGATTGATAACTTCTGCTGATTGCTCAACCTCTGCAGCCAATTTGTTGATGGTTTCTGCAGCTTCACCAACAATAGTCTTTCCTGCTACCGCCTCTTTGTCTGCATCATTCGCCGATTGGGCTGCAGCCTCTGAACTCTTGGCAATCTCCTTAACCGTGGAGGCCATCTGGGTGACTGCAGTGGCTGCATGTTGAGTCTCACTGCGCTGCTGCATCATTCCTCCATGGGTCTCATCAGATATCCGATGTAGTTCGCTTGATGATGAGGTTAGTTCACCAGTTGCATCACCAACCTGTTTAATTATGCCCTGAATCTTCTCGGTATACCGGTTAAAGGCAATCGACAAGCCGGATAGCTCATCATTTCCAGAAGTATCAAGTCGTACCGTCAGATCTCCATCACCCTGGGAGATTTCATTCATGGCCTCGGTAGTATTGATTAATGGTTTGTTAATACTTGTTGTTATAATCCATGAAAGCAACATGAGTAAAACCAGGGTGATTACAACAAAGGTGCCTAGTGTCATTAACTTATTGTTCAAGGCCACCTTGACATCATCAATGTAGATTCCAGAGCCAATAATCCACCCCCATGGCTTAAACCCAATGACATAAGAGATCTTTTCAGCCGGCTCATCTGAACCTGGTTTGGGCCAGCGATATTGCACGATACCAGAACCGCTTTTTTTCACTGTACTTACAAATTATCTAAACAACTCCGTACCATCAGGGTCTTTGAATCCTGTCATATCCTTGCCATCCAGTGCAGGTTTGGTTGGGTGCATCACCATCTTCTGGTCCATATCATTTACCCAGAAATAGTTATTCCCGTCATAACGTAAGGTTTTGATCACCGTGAGGGCATTTGCCTTGGCTGTTGAGTTATAACTGAATCTGGTGTTTGAGGGGTTGAAGAAAAGCGGCGTATCTGGTTGATTTGTTGTTGCAAAACAATGAAAACAACCAAAAGGATACGCCACTGTGAAGAAGAATACCGTTGTTGAACTGAAAGGTCGAG
>JAAGZL010000206.1 GCA_024206335.1 Gammaproteobacteria bacterium | reverse complement strand
GCTCCCGAGATGACTTGACGCCGTGTTCAGATGCCTACTTTGCTTCCCCTCTGGCGCTACGCACGCCGGGTAAGCAGTGCGGCCTCACGGCTACCGGGGTCTACCAGCCTTCGCTTCGCTCTCCTTGGCTGGCAGCGAATGCACTTACCTGTGGATCATAGACAAAACTCTTGCGTGACAACCGTAGTGCCGCAGGCATTTGATTCACCAGATCATCTATATGCTCAAGCAAGCCATGCGTACCAGCGCGCAGTCTTCTCTTGTAGCTGCCGACTGCACGCATCCTGGCATCTGTGCCCTGCACTACCACATCCACGGCCACACCCAGATCCTCTCTATCAGTTACACCTGGGGTGGTTGAATCAACCTCTATTCCCAGCAGCGTGATTAACTGCAACCACTGTTCGTGGAAAAACTCCCTTACCGATAGTGCTTCAGCAATCCGTCTTTCAACCGCCATTGGTGACTCCCATGTCTAAGCCGACATACCGCTTCTGGCAACCTTTCATATGTAAGTGGCATCCTAGATTTATGTCTGAAACAACAACCGTAGCGGTGAAATATCCGCCCACACTATCAGGCAACCACACTGGCATCCTGTCTTAAACGCTCCAACTCCTCTGGAGGTCCAATAACCACCAGAACATCTCCATGATCCAACTTATGATCCAACCCACTACTAAGAAAGATAAACTCATCACCAAGCTCTCTATCCACCACACCAATTAATACCAGATCATAATGTTTGGAAAGCTCAAGCGTTCCCAACATTTTTCCATCCAGAAATGACCCTTTATCCACGGTTAATTCAGAAAGATTCAGGTAGTTTTTACCAAAGACCACATTTTCAATAACCTCTGCAATCAGTGGCCGTTTGAGCATATCGTGTATCTTGCGACCACTGATTTCGTAGGGATTGATAACCTTATTTACACCAGCAGCACGCAATTTATTTGCAGAATCATCCGATTGCGTTAGTGCAATTACCCTTACATCCGGGTCAAGATCCTTTACCGAAATGGTTAAAAATACATTCTTTGAGTCTAGTTCAAAAAAAGCAAATATGATTGCAACATCCAGGCCGATACCAAGTCCCTTCAATTTATCATCATCAGTATAATCAACCTCGAGCGCAGAATATCCCCGGTCAGCCATTGACTCTATACAGATTGCATCATGCGCAACCAGTTGAAAATCACACCCCCTCTCCTCCAACTGTGAAGCGACCGCAACACTGAGTGAATTACATCCAAATATGATGATTTTATTTTTTTCCACTAAGCGCACCACTCTCCAGACGTTCCTTGAAATGTACAATGCTGTACCTGTGCCCAATAAGCACCAATACGTCACTGCCTGACAACATAAAATCTGCTTGTGGATTAAAGTGAAGGCGTCGATTGGTTAGATCATAGGCCGAGGCACTACCATCTACTTCACGTTCGCTATGACTAATTACCCCAAGTAGGATCAGTTTATGTGCAGAGAAGTCCACTCCGCCAATCACTACTCCATCCAGTGTTGAATCAGCATGCAGTGTCACCGTATCCAGACCAATATCCTCCCGCCCGGACAACACACCATACAGCGCCTCAAACGCAACTGGTTGCCCAATGTATTCACCGGCAATCATTCCGACCACCTCAAAGGGAGCAACCGTATGATTTGCACCGGCCTGATAGAGTTTTTTTACCGTATTTTCCCGGTTTGCCCGGGAGATGATCTCAATTTCTGGATTTAGATAGCGCGCCGTCAAGGTGATGTATACGTTGATAACATCACTATCAGTAAGACACAAAATCTGTCTGGCCTTTTCGCTAATACCCGCCTGCTCCAGCAGTTCACTATCTTCGGCGTTGCCCTGAATAACCAGATAGCCCAGCTTCTTTGCCTTGATCACATTCTCCGGGTCAGAATCAACCACCACAAAATGATCTCGTTCCCGAAACAGACGCTCTGCTACTACTTGTCCAACACGGCCAAACCCACAGATAATTATGTGGCTCCCCTTGCGCTTTTCCAATTCAGAAAATACGCGATTGTCGCGCATATCACTCATCTTCTCGTTGAATGCTGTAACTATGACCGAGGTAGTAAAGGCGATGACGCCTATCCCACAGATAATCAAAACCAGGGTTATCAGTCGCCCCTCTGTGGTTTGGGGTGTGATATCACCATAGCCAACGGTAGATATGGTAACCAGGGCCCAATATATGCCATCAAAAAAATTATCGATCTCACCACCCTCTGCCTTGGCCTCAAAAAAGTAGATGGCAGAGGCGGAGGTAAAGACCACAAACACCAGAAAAATCGCCAGGGTGTAGAACTCAAATCGTTTTTCAGTAAGTACCTTGGCAAATTCATTGATACTTCGTGCGTAACGAAAAAGTTTAAACAGGCGAAACAGAAGAAAGATGCGCAAAAAACGCAGTGGGCGGTAGCTGGGGATGATTGCTAGAAGATCAATGACTGCCAGGGGGGTGGTCATGTAATCCCACTTCTTGCCGATAATCTCCTTGACCGGAGGCCAGAGAGTGAAGGGCCTTTCAATAAACTCAGCCCGTTCGTAATGTTTGATAAATATGGCGTGGATATCGTTATATAGCCAGAGGCGCAGCAGGTATTCCGACAGAAAGATGGATACTGCACATAACTCAAATATAGTACCAACCTCACCCAGATCTACCTTTACCTGATACATCAGCATAAACACACTTGCCAGTACCAGCAGGATCATAAACACATCAAAATAGGGACGTATGGCAGAACGAGGGTTTTGAATCAGATCATAAAAGTACTGCTTCACCCGTTTATATCTGGATGAATCATCGATGATGTAACACTGCTTTATAACAAATCTGGCTAATGTCATAGGCTATTGCATTCTTATTATGCTTAACTGATTCTAACCCACTCAATTGCTTTTAGAAACTTTCATATGATAACAACAAAACGGCCGGTCACATTCCCCCATGCGGCCGAGCAAAACCGGTGATTCTCGCCCGGCCCAGCAGCCAGTCACCCGAGTCATAGCTGAGCTGCATGGAGAGCGTGTATAGATCAGCACCCTTATCCACAGCCTCTACCCAGACAGCGGGATCAGCATAAAGCAACTTTAATTCAGGGAACAGCTGCCCCTTGGTAGCGATAAGAAAATTCATCTTAACCCGGGCGGTCTGTTCATCTTCAGACAATTTTACCACTGGCTTGGGATAGAGAACACGAAACTTCCCGTAACGCTTTAGCATCACAAACAGGATTCTCCTGGACTCCTGTTTCGAGTGTTGACCCGGTCCGGCAATAAAGCCATCCGCCATCAGACTCATCATCCCTCCCAGGTCATGGGCCTCGGCCATGGTTACCCCATCCGCAACCAGTTGGTATACGGCCTCCTCCCTTTCAGTTTTAGAACAGGCCAAAAGGAGAGAGAGACATAGCAGAACACAAACAAGATTTGTCATTTTGTATGAATTCATGATCGACTTCTGCATTACTGGCCACTCAGATTATCCAGATAATCTATTATCAGTTTTCTGGTGTTGGCAACATCCCCATACAGGGTGCCATGACGGGTAGATTGGATAATCTCCAGACGCTTTTCATCACAACCCAACTTGTCCAGAATAATATCTGCACTCTCCGGTTCAACCACCGGATCCCGGTCAGCCTGGAGCACCAGTGCCGGACAGTGCACATCCTTAAGCCTATCTTCCAACTCAGATACCATCAGACGCAGTTCGAACAGGCCATGTACCGGCATGGAGCGGTAGTTGATATGTGGATGCTCGGTAGCATCATTCGGCCGAAACGGCATGATCCCCTCATAGGATGGAACCCAACTCATCAATCTGTTTGCTGTGTGCAACAGGGGGACAAAAACCATGTTTTTGTTCATAAACTTTATGGGCACAGAGATTGCCACCACGGCTGCCAATCCATCCAGTTGCTCGGATGCCAGCAAAAGAGAGAGCGCTCCACCGGTCGAGAATCCAACCAGGCATACCTGACTGCAATGGGCCGACATAATCTCATATGCCTGACGCACAGACCCCAGCCAATCCTCCCAACTCCTCTCACGTAGATCCCAAGGTGAAGTACCGTGGCCCTTAAGCCGTGGGCCGATTACCGGATAACCCAGGATGGAAAGCTGTTCTCCGAACTCCCTGACCTCCGCCGGTGTAGCCAAGAATCCATGGACCAGGATCACACCCAGATCCTTATGGTTCTCCGGCAGGATACAAAATGGGTCACTCCGCTCAGTGGCTGTCTCTTTCTGATTGATCTCCTCAAACCGTGGTTTGTCAAAGTATTCTCGATCCCATTTGTGGGAGATCTGCATATCACTGAACCTGAAGTGGGCAATCTCCTTTGCATCTAAACTTGACGCGTTGACCACTGCCTCAACTATCTCCTCGATCCCCTGAACCGGCTTGGCCTCATTGGCGTAGACCTCAACCATGTTCTCAGTCCTTACCACATCAAAGTCATGTTCAGCACACAACTTAGGCATAAACCAATATCTCGCACCCTCAAGTTCCACCAGCTCCAACTGGGCAGATGTATTCATAAACTGATCCAAGCCCTTGCATTTCCCCATCAGCAGATCAGAGTAGGCTTCGGGATTTCTCAGGCTGCGATGCAGGTTTATGTGTGGCAGAGCCTGGGCTCTCTTCACTGCCAGATAGAGCATGCGGTGAAGCTCAGCATACCCCACGTCCTGAACCCCCTGTTCCAGGTGCAAGTAGATGATCAGTGAGGCCAGGTGACTGAGATTGATCGTTACCGCCTCATAGATACCATGCATGTAGCTATCACGCAGTCGCATGGAGTTTCGCCGTATGCGAGCGGAGAGGTAGCGCCGCTCCATAGTACTTTTGGCCGGGTTTGGCACCAGCAGATCATCCAGCTTCCTGATACAGTTGGTGCAGTGACGGGTAATCGGGCGCTCCCAACGCCTCCAGTACTCCTCGGTAGAAATAAGATCCCCCAGCCGTATATCCATATCGGTGTGTTTCAGCAGGATATTGCCCTCAATCAACAACTCTTCAGACAGCCGCTTGCTGATACCACTGTTGAACAACTCCACACCACGTCGTAACAGGTTGTCGCCCACCCGCATGGGGTAGAAGGTAATGTTGGCCGGGACGATGGTGGATCTGCGCTGCACGGCCGCAGAGAGGGCATCTCTATCCTCCAGCTCAAGGGCCTCTACCCAGTTATTGATGGCCGCATCATCACCCCGATCAAAATCTTTCCGGATCGACTGCTTCAATAGATCCACCTTCAGCGACAGTACAGCAGCACCAGTATGGTGTTTGCGCCGCTCCCTGGCGCTCCTGGAGTAGATACGATAGCGTCCCTTCTGATCATGCACCCGGCGGTCCTTCACCATGCCACCCTCAGGAAAGATGATGACCTTGCGTCCACGCAGGATCTCACCGGCCAGAAAAGGCATAAGCCTGGGATATGTATTTGGAACTGCGCCAACACTCAACAGATAGTTGGAGAAGGAGTCATCCTCATCGAAGAACTCTCCCGCTGCTAAAGAACGACAGTAGGAGCCATCCTCCTGATAGATCAGATACTGCGGGATGAAGGTTTCAAAGCGGGCAAAATGATTAAACAGAAAGATCTCACCCTCTGCCACCTGTCCCTCATCATGGTGCATCTTTATATTGACACTCAGCAGGCGTTTCAGAATCGAAATCACCCGGACCGACCATTGATAGGTAGAGCTGTTTATCTTTAGATCATCAAATCCTTCCACAAACAGATCACTCCCAATGCGGCACCAGGATGGACAGCTTCCCTACTCCAGGGTAAGAAAAAGAACCAAGTCTTGTCTAATAATATACCCATATCAGAAGGTTGTTTGCCCAATCACTGGTTTTCAGCCCAGACCGCAGGGAGAGATCAGAACACAATATTCAGCATGGCAATCATCACCACCAGAAAGATCACGGTCATCACACTGCCGGCCCGAATAAAATCCGGTACACGATAACCGGCCGGGCCCATAATCAGGGCATTCACCTGATGGGTGGGAATAAGAAAGGAATTGGAAGTAGCGATTGCCACCGTCAGGGCAAATACCGCCGGGTCCGCGCCTACACCTATGGCGATGTTCACCGCCAACGGCACCAGCAACACGGTGGCGCCCACGTTGGACATGACCAGGGTAAAGAAGGTAGATAGCAGCGCCACTGCGGTCTGAATTATCCATATCGGCATATCCCCCACCAACAACAGCGTCTGTCCGGCAATCCACTTGGCAGTGCCGGTCTGCTCCACCGCCAGACCCAGAGGTATAAGACTGGCCAATAGAAATACCGTTTTCCAGGATACCGCCTGATAGGCCTCATCCATCTTCAATACACCAGAGAGAACCATACCAATGGCGCCGGTCAACAGGGCGATGGAGAGGCGCACGTCGGTAAACAGAACCAGAAACAGGGCCACAGAGAAGAACAACCCGGCCCATCCAACCTTGGTGGGACGCAGCTCCTCCTTGGGAAATTCTGTGGTGACCACCACAAAGTTACGATCCTTCTGCAATCGGGACAGATTCTCCCAGGTGGTGTGTACCACCAGGGTGTCACCGACGTGGAACGGCATGGCCCGGATATTATCACCCGAGCGCATAGTCTCTCCATCACGGTGCAGGCCGATCATGCTTACCCCATAGGTCTTACGCAGCCAGATCTCGCGCGCATTATTGCCGATAAGGTCAGATCCGGGCGGGATAACCAGTTCAGCGATACCAGCCTTGGTGGCGGCCAGGGATTCGACAAAGGTCCTTAGTTCAGAGCGCAGTTTCAGATCATATTTATGTACAAAGGTCTCAATATGAATTGTTGTTGCCACAATGCCCAACACCATACCCGCCTCGATCTTGGTGTCGTAGGCCAATGATCCCGGGCCAACCATACTGGCCTGACCACTGCGTTTAACACCTATGGCCCGTACGCTATAGGTACTCTCAATCTCGCCCAGCAATCGTCCTACCAGTTCACTTTGATCCGACACCACAATCTCAAACAGGTCCGGCTCTATTCCGTACAGTTTATGAAAATATTGCATGGCATCAGAGCCGCTGGGGCTACTTTCACTTTTGGTGGCGGGAAGCACCATTCCACCAGCCAGCATAAAATAGATCACACCACTGGCCACCAGCACCAGGCCAATGGGGGTAACGGAGAACAGCCCCATGGTTTCCATCTGCTGATCAGCCGGCAGGGCAGAATTCGAGGTAAGGATAAGGTCATTCAGCAGGATCAGTGGTGATGATCCAACCATGGTCACGGTGCCACCGAGGATGGCGCAAAAACCCATCGGCATCAGCAACCGTGACATGGGCAGTCCCGACCGGGCCGAGATACGGGATACCACCGGGATAAACAGGGCTGCCGCCCCCACGTTCTGCATGAAGGAGGAGATGATGGCCACGGTACTCGATATAATCGGGATGATGCGCTTCTCTTCGGTACCGCCCACCTTGAGGATATATGCCGCCACCCGACCCATGATGCCGGTCTTGTCCAGCCCGGCCCCGATGATCATTACGGCAATAATCGAGATGACCGCATTACTGGAAAAGCCATCAAACAGGTGTTTTGGCTCCACCAGCCCCTGCTCCAGCCCCATGATCGGCGCAAACATGGAGCTTAGCCCCAACAGCACCATGATGCAGATGGCGGCAACATCGACCTCTACGATCTCAAACGCAAACATGTAGATGGTCAGCAGCAAGATTGCGGTCACCCAGGCGATCTCAATGGTGGGCTCTTCATAGATAAGCAAGATGCCCAGCATTACAAAAATGGCAATGGATGCCAGCCTTTTCTTGATACGTTGTTTGGTGGTTGGCTGTTCTACTAATTCACTCACTTCCTCTTTACTTACTTCCTCTTTACTCACTTCTGCTTCACTCATTTCTGCTTCATCTTCTCTAAGTATGTATATCCACGTACCGGGATTCAGACAGATATAATTCTTCTCTCTGATGGCTCCCCAAGCATCTTCTCCAGATGCATATCCACCGACTGTTCTAAGGTGATCTCACCCCGCAACACCGCGGCCTCATACTTGCGCATCCAGGGGGCTATCATACCACGGGCATGATGCAGCTCCATCAACATAATCCTGGTTATGGGACCACCCGCATCCAGAAAACCACTCTCAACATAATCCCTCTCAGTGCGGCTTCGGTCATAATTTAATCGGACAATCTCAGCACGCCAGCGCCCACGGGAAAAACTCAGTTGAGCATATGAGGTACGGTGGTCACGATCAAAGGGTGAACCAACTGAGCCACTGTTAACCAGCAGGGTGCCATTATACTCACGCACGAATGGCCAGTGAGTGTGGGAAGTAACAAACAGATCCCGCCAATCACCAAGCTTTTTCGGCAGTTCATGCTCCTCTGTTCTTGGGGTTATACCGTCACGATTTCCCAGACGGGTACCGTGGGTTACATGCATGCTCCCTCCATCCAGTTCATCCAGATCAAGGCTTTCATTCCAGGTGGCGATACGATTCATCTCCACTCCCAGCTGGGCATGGGTCCAGTGAGTGAAGCGACGTATCTCATACACCGGTCCACTCCGCGGTTCGTCCCTAGAGCCACAGGCCAGCACAAAGGTCTCATGGTTGCCTTTCAAGAGCGTGCTATCTGGATATTGCTGCAACAGCAGCTGAACTACCTGCAGACTACAGGGACCACGGTTAATCAGATCACCATTTACTATCACCCGATCTGGCGACCAGTGCGCTATATCCTCCAGCACCACCTCCAGCGCAGGCAGATTGCCATGGACATCAGATAACACCGCAATTTTCATAGAAACCCTGCGACAAACCTAAGGACTATAATTCATTTAGTGATCGGATTGAGAAATAATCGGTGCATGATGGATAGTTAGAACAGCGCCATAACAAATTTTACTCAATAAGTGAGAATTATCAATGATTCCCAGTAATTTACTTGGTTAAATATTGCTGTGGTTTGGAGAAGTCAGACACATCCAGTTCAAAGTAGTACCTGAACACCATGTGATACTTAACCAGCCACACCCCATCTACAATCTGTATAGTTATTGCCAGCTGCCAACCAAATTTACCCCCCCTCTTCCATAGGTTGGTAGCTGGCAACCTTTTCCACCGACTTAAAACAACACTCCGAAATAGACTGCAGATTGCCAAAAGAAAAATGTGGCAACCCGCTAAGTTCCACTAATGTTCAAAGTAAAACTTAATTTCAGCTAGGGTCTCTCTGTCTATACCCTATAATGTCCACAGCAATTTTGACTGTTGGGTATTAGGCAAGTATGAACCAAGAACAAATAATGGCGCTAGATAACAGCTTGGTGTGGCACCCCTATAGTTCAATTGGATCTGGCCTGCCAGTTTTTCCCGTGGCATCAGCCCAGGGGGTGCGGCTGCAACTGAGTGATGGACGGGAACTGATCGACGGCATGTCATCCTGGTGGTGTGCCATCCATGGATACAATCATCCGGAGATGAACCTGGCCATCCAGGAACAGCTAAAACAGATGTCCCACGTCATGTTTGGTGGCTTGACCCATCAGCCAGCGGTGGAACTGGCAGCTAAGCTGGTGGAGATGACCCCGCAACCTCTGCAGACAGTTTTTTTTGCCGACTCCGGATCGGTATCGGTCGAGGTGGCCATGAAGATGGCCCTGCAGTACTGGCACTCAAAGGGTCAACCACGCAAACAGAGGTTTCTGACCATCCGCAACGGCTATCACGGCGACACCTTTGGAGCCATGTCCGTGTGTGACCCAGTCAACGGCATGCACTCCATATTCTCCGGGGCGGTGGCACAGCAGATATTTGTGGATTCACCCAGCTGCAGTTTTGGTAAGGCTTGCAGTGAATCTGATATAGCCCCCATGGCCAGAGAGCTGGCCGAGCATCATCAACAGATCGCGGCCGTCATCCTGGAACCCATCGTGCAAGGCGCGGGGGGGATGCGATTCTACTCGGCCGATTATCTCCAACAGCTGCGTGAACTGTGCGACAGTCACGGTGTGCTGCTAATACTGGATGAGATCGCCACCGGGTTTGGTCGCACCGGCAGGATGTTTGCGTGCGAACATGCCGACATCTCCCCGGATATCATGTGTGTGGGCAAGGCCCTCACCGGTGGTTATATGACCCTGGCCGCCACCCTCACCACCCGTGAGATCAGCGAGACCATAGCCGATGGTGAGCCGGGCCTGTTCATGCATGGACCCACATTCATGGCCAACCCACTGGCCTGCTCCGCCGGTCTGGCCAGTCTGCGTCTGCTCACAGATTCACCCTGGCATACCCGTGTATCCAAGATCGAGATCAGTCTATATCACGGCCTGGAGCCCTGCAGGGAGCTGGAAACGGTGACCGACGTGCGGGTGCTGGGGGCCATCGGCGTAGTGGAGATGATGGAGCCAGTGGATATGCGTACCATACAGCCCGCCCTGGTTGAGGCCGGTGTCTGGGTCAGACCATTTGGACGCCTGATCTATCTGATGCCGCCATACATCATGAACGACAAGGATCTTAATACCCTTACCGCGGCAGTGCGGGATGTTATTAACACAATTGGCTAACGTAGCACCGGCACCAGATCTGAGGTGGGAAAGCAGCTGGGCCTGTGCCCGTTCTTCCGCTGCCACGCCCCGATGGAGCGCCGGGTCTTGTACCCGGGCAGGCCATCTGCTCCCCCCACATCATGGCCGGCCTGTTCCAGGATCTGTTGCATGCGCTGCACATCCGAGCGCAGCATCTTTCCCACATCTCCCCACTCGCCGCGAAAGGCCCCGAAACCGTAGGCGATCCGATCCCCCAGGTTACCGATAAACAGGGCATAAAGGTCTGAGTTGTTGTACTCCTTCAACACATAGAAGTTGGGGGTAACGACAAATTTTGGTCCATGGATCCCAGCCGGCACCATCAGCATACCCTTGGATTTGAGTTCATGTTTGGGAAAGGCCTTGCCGTTTTTCCGGGTTATCCCCTGCCCCACCCAGCGACTGATGGGGCGCGCCCGGTCCGGTCCCTCCTGGCCACAAAACACGCTGTCCTTCAGACTCACTTCGAACCCCCAGTCCCGGCCGGTCTGCCAGCCAGACTTGGAGAGGTAATTGGCGATGGAGGCCAGGGTGTCCGGCACCGAACTCCAGATATCGCTATGACCATCCCCATCAAAATCCACCGCATATTTCAGATAGGACGACGGCATAAACTGGGGCTGGCCCATGGCGCCAGCCCAGGAACTCTGCATGGCAGCCTGCTTGATGTGACCACGTTGCAGAATCTGCAATAACGCCAGCAGTTCACGTCGAAACAGTGGCTTACGGGTAGACATAAATGCCTTGGTCACCAGTACCGGCAGGGCCGAGTGGGTCATCCTGGCCCGGCCAAAGCCAGACTCACGCCCCCATATAGCCAACAGGATGTGACCGGGTATACCGTAGGTCTGCTCCACCCGGGCCAGGGTCTTGGACCATTTCCGGGACAGGGCGCGACCTGACTCCGCCAGCCGTCGCAGGCGTTTCTCAGAGAAATATGGCGCCGGCGAGCGAAATTCAGACTGACTCTGGCGCCGTTTCTTAGGCAACCTGGAACCAGGTGGGCGCAGATCAGGCAGATCCCACTGCAGCTTTATCCCGGAAAATGAACGCTTGAATATGGTGTTGGATATGCCTTTACGCTTGGCCTCCGGCCATAGATCTTGCTGTAGCCAGATAGAAAATTGCTTCTCAGTGGATGCCTTGGACACGGCCCAAACTGGCGTGGTGATCGCGGTTAGAAACAAGATAAGTATCAGCTTGAACGTCGGCCCACCACATCTGGGCTTGGGGTTCATATCACCCCTTATAGCAACGCCGATGGCACCAGAATAACCAGTCATCTCAAAACCACCACTTTTACCCTCGATCCAGCCTGAAGATCTGCTCTGACATCCGGCTCAGCCCTCGGTCCGAATACCTGTCACTATCCTTCAACAACTCCAGGGTGTGGAGTTTGATGATGGAGAAACTATCCGCGAACAGCTCACTTACCTCGGCCTCAGGCACGCTATGGGGAGGGCCCTGCATCTCCGTTTCAGGATAATCCATACTCACCAGTAGCATGGTAGTCGCTGGCGGCGATATTTCAACCAGCAGACGGGCATAACGCTGGCGTTGCGGTCTATTGAGGGCTACCAATGAGGCACGATCATACACGGCTGAGATACCATCCAGATCTCCAGATGTAAGTTTAAATATGTCCCCACATAATAGATGAAAACCTGGCGCCCGATAGGACTCAAACTCACCTTGGGTAGAAACAACCGGAGTCAGTTGCTGTTCGAAAAAAAACTCCTGTACCGCCTTGGGGCTTATCTCAACCCCAACTACCGAATAGCCATGCTCTACCAGCCAGACCATGTCTCTGCTCTTGCCACACAGAGGGACAAACACCTTCGATCCCGGCGCCACTCCCAGGCTGCTCCAGTGAGAAAGCAGATGCTCATTTATCCGGTCATGATGCCAACCGGTTTCTCCAGCCAACCAGAGCTGGATCCAGTATGCCGGAGATAGATGCTCGTTTTTATCGCTAGCTGAAGCCATTCTAGTGTAGGACGCTGCACTATAGGTTGCTATGGAGAGTGGCGGGTCAGGTGACCAACACTGCACACCGACCCCATGGAGCCGGTGTGCAGCAAGGGAGTATCAGGCGTCAAACGGGTTACGCACTACCAAGGTCTCGGCACGATCAGGGCCAGTGGAGATCACATCGATGGGCACACCGGTGAGCTCTTCCACCTTCTGCAGGTAGTCACGTGCGGCCTGCGGCAGGGCATCCAGACTCTTGGTACCGACGGTGGACTCCTTCCAACCAGGCATCTCGATATACACCGGCTCGCACTTCTCAATGCGATCGGCGCCAACCGGTGGCACGTCCACTTCCTGGCCATCCAGCTTGTAGGCCACACAGATCTTGATCTTATCCAGACCGTCCATCACATCCAGCTTGGTGATGCAGACGCCGGTTACACTGTTGATCTGCATAGAACGACGCAGGGCCACGATATCCAGCCAGCCGCAACGACGCTGACGTCCGGTGGTGGCGCCAAACTCATGCCCCTTGGTTCCCAGGTGATCACCCACATCGTCGAACAGTTCGGTGGGGAAAGGACCAGCTCCAACCCGGGTGGTGTAGGCCTTCACGATACCCAGGATATAATCCAGGTCGCAGGGTCCCACGCCGCTGCCACTGGCAGCGCCACCGGCGGTGGTATTGGATGAGGTAACAAACGGGTAGGTACCGTGGTCGATATCCAGCAGGGCGCCCTGAGCCCCTTCAAACATGATATTTTCACCGGCCTTACGCATGTTATGCAGGGTTCCGGTGACATCCTCCAGCATGGGAAGGATTCTTTCGACCTGGGCCAGGGCCTGGTCCAGAACCTGCTCGTAATCTACCGCCTCGGCCTTAAAGTAATTCACCAGGGCGAAGTTATGGTACTCCATTACTTCACGTAGCCGGTTCTTGAAATGCTCGACATCCTGCATTTCACCCAGACGGATGCCACGGCGTGATACCTTGTCTTCATAGGCTGGACCGATACCACGGCCGGTGGTGCCGATGGCCTTGTTGCCACGGGCGACCTCACGGGCCTGATCCAGAGCGATATGGTAGGGCAGAATCAGTGGGCAGGATTCGCTTATGCCCAGGCGGGATATCACCGGCACACCGTTCTGCTCCAGCATGTCCACCTCTTCCAGCAGGGCCTCCGGTGACAGCACCACCCCGTTTCCGATCAGGCAGCGCACGTTTTCACGCAAGATGCCGGAAGGAATGAGATGCAATACGGTCTTTTCACCATCAATCACCAGTGTATGCCCGGCGTTGTGCCCCCCTTGGAAACGGACTACCGCCCGTGCGCGATCGGTAAGCAGATCAACAATCTTACCCTTACCCTCGTCACCCCATTGGGTGCCGATTACTACGACATTTCTACCCATACTTAATTTCTCTAATGTGAATAGCTTTATAATATTGTTTGGTTGGCTCAGTTAGCCATTACGGTCCAGCTTCCTTTCCGATGGACCAGGGTGTTGTTACACCCCATCTCCCCATTGGATTCATCCTGCCCGGGCAACCCCATAACAACCCTGTTGCCCTCAGCCCTCAACCTTTCGATCGCCTGATGCTGTTCCGGATCATCGGACCAGGGAGCAAATATACCATTAATGGCATCTGGTTCTACATTTTTTGCCAGACGCATCAGCAATTTCAGATCGGTACTGAAACCACAGGCCGGACGTGCCCGCCCAAAAGCGGCTCCGATATCGTCATAGCGGCCACCGCGGGCAACCTCCTGCCCCAACCCAGGGACAAATGCGGCAAACACAACTCCGGTATGATAGTGATAGCCGCGCAGTTCTGCCAGATCAAAGTGCAGTGGCAGTTCCGGCAGACGGCTTTTCACCAGCTGGGCCAGTCGCTCCAGATCGGTCAGGGCAGACTTCACATCCGCCTTGGCAGCGGCCAACAGCTGTTTGGCCTGATCCAGGGCATCATCACCACTCAGCTCCGGCAGGGCAACCAGCATCTGCGCCACCTCTTCGCTAATACCCAGCTTCGCCACCAGGGCCTCGATCTCAGGAATAGACTTACGCTGTAAGGCGTTGAACAGCTCCAGTTCACCCTGACTGTCAAGCCCGGCCTGACGCACCAGCCCACGGAATATCCCCACATGGCCCAGGTCGATATAGATATCCTCCAGACCAGCCAGCTGCATGGACTCCAGCATCAGGCAGATGCTTTCCAGATCACTTTCAACCCCGGAGTGGCCATATAGCTCAGCACCCACTTGCAGCGGTGCGCGCGAGCCGGCAAATCCATCGCTCCTGGTATGCAGCACGGTTCCAGCGTAACAGAGACGGGTAACACCCTCGTGCCGCAACTGATGGGCATCGATACGGGCGGCTTGGGTGGTGATATCCGCCCGGACCCCCAGAGTATGACCGGTTATCTGATCGATCACCTTGAAGGTCTTGAGATCCAGATCACCACCTGTGTTGATCAGCAGGGAGTCCAGATACTCCACGAACGGGGGAGATACCAGTTGATAGCCCCAGCTGGCATACAGGTCCAGCAGACTACGCCGCAGTTGCTCCACCGCAGCAGCTTGAGGCGGAAGTACCTCATCGATGCCTTCCGGCAACAGCCATTTTTCTCTTTGCATGTTAGGGCCTGAATTTAATTTACTAGGTAGAGCATGGCGACACCCAGCGCCATGCTGACTAACCCACTGATTCGTAGGGAGTGGTTATCCATATCACTCATGGTACGCATTATTTTGCGCATCGCCCCCGGATTGAGGAACGGCAGGATGCCTTCAATCACCAATACCAGGGCCAGAGCAGCCAACAGATCGTGCCACATAGTTTTATCCAAAAAAATACCGGGCGAATACCGCCCGGTCGATGTTCCATGAGAACCGCTTCAGTAGCAGATTTATTCCTCAGATTCCTTACTGTTAAAATATTTGAAGAATTCAGAATCTGGCTTCAGCACCATCATGTTGCCACTGGAGGTAAATACCGAACGGTAGGCTGCCAGACTACGATAGAAGGCATAAAACTCACTGTTGGTCTCGTAGGCTTTGGCATAGATGGACGCTGCCTTGGCATCACCCTGACCCCGCAGTTTTTCCGCATCCCGGAAGGCGTTGGCCAGAATCACCGTACGCTGGCGATCCGCCTCAGCCTGGATCTTCTCTGCAGCCTCATCACCCTTCGCCCTCAGGTCACGGGCTACACGTTCCCGCTCGGCACGCATACGCTCGTACACCGAGCCGCTAACCTCGGATGGCAGGTCGATACGCTTGATCCTTACGTCTATTACCTGGACTCCAAGCTCATTTGCCTTCTCGTCTGCATCTCTGGTCAACTTGGCCATGATCTCAGAACGCTCGCCAGAGACCACCTCGACGATGGTGCGTTTACCGAACTCGTCCCGCAGGCTGGTATTAATCCGCTCCGCCAACAGGGATGAGGTACGGGCCGTATTACCACCAGTGGACCGGTAGTACTGCCCCACATTGGCGATACGCCACTTCACGAAGGAGTCCACAATCACATCCTTCTTTTCCACCGTGAGAAAGCGTTGCGGACGCGCATCCAGGGTCTGAATACGACCATCGAAGCGCTTAACATTATTGATGAGCGGGATCATCCAGTGCAGTCCGGGTTTGTACTCTGCATCCTTAATCTCACCCAGTTGCAGTTTAATGGCCATTTCCCACTGCTTTACAGTAAAGGCGGAAAGTGAGATCCCGATTGCCACCAGACCTGCGATTACGACCAGTCCAAGTTTTTTAGCTGACATTAGCGAACCCTCCTGTCACGATTCACGTCACGTTGACGTGGCTGCGACTGCCGCTGGACCTGTTCCGGCAACACGTTTTGTAGCTGCGACCCAGGCTTATTCAAGCCTGGTTGAATCAGTTTATCCAGTGGCAGATACATCAGACTGTTACTATCTTTGGTATCTATCATTACCTTGTTGGTCTTGCCTAAGACATCTTCAATGGTGTCCAGATAGAGTCTTTTCCGGGTCACTTCCGGGGCCTTCTCATACTCTGTCAATACCGCCAGAAAGCGACTGGCCTCACCCTCAGCCTCGGCAATAACCTGCTCTTTATAGGCATTGGCATCGGCCATTTTGCGCGCCGCGTTACCACGTGCCACCGGGATCACCTCGTTGGAGTAGGCCTGGGCCTTGTTCTCTTTCTTCTCCTTATCCTCACGCGCCTTGATGGCATCATCAAAGGCACTCTTCACCTGCTCCGGCGGCTTGGCCGGCTGCATGTTGACGCCGATAATCTCAATACCGGTACGGTATTTGTTGATCAGCTCCTGTGTGCGGGTTTTTATCTGGTCGGCAATGGCGCCACGACCCTGGGTCAGGATAAAATCCAGGTCACTCTTACCAATGGTCTCACGCACGGCAGTCTCAGTGGCATCACGCATGGTCTTGTCTGGATTCTGGTCCTGAAACCAGTAGTCAGAGGCATCTTGAATCCTGGATTGAACCGTAAGCTCGATATCCACGATATTTTCATCCTGGGTCAGCATAAGTGCCTGGTGCCGGAAGGATACGATCTCGTCTACATTAAACTTCTCCACCGTCTCAATGGGGAATGGCAGGTGCCAGTGCGGACCAGGTTTGGTAACATCCTGGTAACTACCAAAACGCAGGATAACTCCACGTTCTGCCGGTTCGATGATGTAGATTCCGCTCGCCAGCCATACCAGCAGGGCGATAACCACAATCACGCCTATCCCGGCTGAACCGGGACCATGAGCTGCTCCATCACCGGAGGGGGGCTTACCCCCACCAAACAGTCCACCCATCTTGTCCTGAAGCTTCTTTACCACTTCATCCAGATCTGGTGGACCCTGATCCTTGCCGTTTCCTCCCCAGGGATCTTTATCCCCACCGGGCTCGTTCCAGGCCATGCACTACTCCTGTTAATAGTTCAGTTATGCGGTTTGACCGCGAAATTGGCTAATTCTAGCCTGCTGGTTCGATAAAATGAACCAAAATAGTAACCATTTATTATATCTTAAGAGATTGGAGCCTGAGATACCTGCCCCCAGCATATCCCACTCATACCACCAGCCTACTTTCCAGCATATGTTCTTTGCTGGCCAGACGTTTATATTCCCGCAGGGGCAATTCAATCCGCAGCTCCCATCCCCCCTGCTCCAGAACCTCCTCAGACACTATGTTTGCTATCTGATATAGACGGGAGCGCAAACGGCCATCCTCCGGCCTCAGATGTAGCGTATGACGCACATGCCCTTGGTGAAAAAAATCAGCCATGGCATCTGCCAATAAATCAATACCCGCCCCATCCTGGGCAGAGATCCAGACCCTTTTTACCAGGCCATCGCTGCCCCGCTCCACATGCGGTCCATCTCCATCCAGCAGATCCACCTTGTTGTACACCTCAATCTGGGGTATGTCACTGGCCCCAATCTGGGTCAACACATCATTCACCTCGGCCACACACACCGATCTCTGGGGGCTGGCACAATCAATCACATGCAACAGCAGACCGGCGGAAACCGTCTCCTGCAGGGTTGATCTGAATGCAGCTACCAATTCGTGCGGCAGGTGGGAGATAAATCCTACGGTATCAGCCAACACCACAGATCCTTCACCCGGCAGATCGACCCGCCTCAGGGTTGGGTCCAGAGTGGCGAACAACTGATCTGCGGCATATACACCAGAATCTGTAAGCAGATTGAACAGGGTGGATTTTCCCGCATTGGTGTAGCCCACCAAGGAGACGGTTGGCACCTCGGCCCGGTTCCGTGCTCTGCGACCCTGATCCCGCTGACTATCCACCTTCTCCAGACGTTTACGGATCTGGGCGATACGATTGTTTAACAGCCGCCGGTCGGTCTCAAGCTGAGTTTCACCTGGGCCACGCAGGCCTATACCGCCCTTCTGTCTCTCCAGGTGGGTCCATCCACGCACCAGACGGGTGGATAGATGACGCAGCTGAGCCAGTTCCACCTGCAATTTACCTTCGAATGAGCGTGCCCGTTGAGCAAATATGTCTAAAATGAGGCCGGTCCGATCAACCACTCGGCACTTGAACTCGCGTTCCAGATTGCGCTCCTGGCTCGGTGACAGGTTGTGGTCAAATATCACCACCTCGGCCTCAACTCCGGCGATGGCGTCCACCACCTCTTCCACCTTGCCACGCCCGATAAAAAAACGTGGGTCCGGGGATTTTCGGCTACCAGTGACCGTCAGTAACGGCTCTGCACCTGCCGATACCACCAGGTCAACGAATTCGTTCAGTTCTTCAGAGTCAGGGCGCACTCCAATATCCTGGTGAACCAGAACAGCACGCTCGCCGGTCTTGGGACGTTCAAACATATATCAGGTATTGCAATCCCAGGATGGCGACTCAGATGTGCATGAAAGCACCGTTTCACAGCACCACATGAATCGATTAGAAATTTCCAGGTTCTGGCTGACCTTCATGTCCGGTCTGGATTTTGACGTTGCGGGCCGGAACAATAGTGGATATGGCATGTTTATAAACCATCTGATTGACGCTGTTTTTCAGCAAGATCACAAACTGGTCAAATGAATCTATCTGTCCCTGTAGTTTTATCCCATTAACCAGGAATATTGACACCGGCACCCGCTCTTTTCGTAATGCATTGAGAAAAGGGTCTTGTAAGCTTTGCCCTTTCGACATGGTTGTTCTCCTTGTTTTTTATTAATTACGAATTCACCGCAACGAGCCAATAAAAGAAGCGGCTCAAGTTAACATTCCTTCCCTGAAATCAGTGTAGCACATGAAATAAAATTCAGTGTTAGCCCCTAGATGCGGACGAAAACACCGTTTTCAAGGCCTGATCCAGAACACTGCTTTTTTCGTTACTCAACCAGTTAGCATCTTGTTCTGACCGCAACCATGTAAACTGCCTCTTAGCCAGCTGACGAGTTGCAATAACGCCCCTTTCCACCATCTCCTCCCTGGAATACTCACCCTGCAGATAGTGCAGCATCTGCCGGTATCCTACTAAACGCATGGCCGGCATTTGATGGTCCAGTTCCCATTTTTGCAGCAGCCCCGTCACCTCATCCTCAAACCCCTGTTCCAGCATGCACAGAAACCGCTGCCGGATCCTTGCATGCAAAACGGATCTATCACCGGGGGCCCGCACCAGTTTAATGACCGGATATGGCAGCTTTGGTTCCCCATCCCTCTGTTGCAACTCAGAGAGGGGTCTGCCGGTGAGCTCATACACCTCCAGTGCACGCTGAATCCGTTGTGAATCATTACAGTTGATGCGCAGCGCTGCGACCGGATCCAACTGCTGCAGACGGGTATGCAGCGATTCCAGGCCGAACTCTTTGGCCTCCGCATCCAGCCGCGCCCTGATTTCGGAATTGGCATCCGGCAGCTCTGACAGCCCGTACTGCAGGGCGCGAAAGTAGAGCATGGTGCCACCAACCAGGAGTGGAATACGTCCACGGGAGATGATCTCCTCAATCTCACCCAGGGCATCCTGGCGAAACCTAGCCGCTGAGTAACTCTCAATGGGATCACAAATATCTATAAGGCGATGTGGAGCGCGAGCCTGTTCTTCCGCACTTGGTTTGGCAGTACCAATATCCATGCCGCGATAGACCAGGGCCGAGTCCACGCTGATAATATCGCAAGGCAATTCCTGCACCAGATCAATGGCGAGATCGGTCTTGCCAGACGCGGTTGGGCCCATGAGAAAGATTACGAATGGCTGTGGATTATTGGCTAAATCAATCATGTTAATCCGTGGTCATGCAGAATATAACAACTCTCACTAAAACGCAGAGATTGCAAAAGTACAGTTAGCACCCATCCAAAAACAAAAAAGAACCAAGAAGAGCGCAAAGTTAATTAATTGATTAACAGAGCATTTACTTTGCGCTCTTTGCAGTTTGAAGCAGTGTTTCTGGATGGACACGAATCTGCAGACAGCAACAGATTGCTTACTGGCCACGCAGAAACAGCTTGTCCAGCTGATCCATGCTCAGCTGCACCCAAGTAGGACGGCCATGGTTACACTGCCCGATACGTTCGGTGTGCTCCATCTCCCGCAGCAGACCATTCATCTCATCCACCGTGAGTCTCCGGTTGGCCCGCACCGAACCGTGGCAGGCCATGCCAGCCAGCACCGCATTGATCTCCTGGCGGATCCGATCACTGGTCCCGTGCTCCACCATATCCGCCAGCAGGTCCCGCAGTAATTGCTCCGGGTCCGTGCCCTGCAGCATGGCCGGTATGGAGCGTACCAGTAGCTTCTCTCGATCCAGGCGATCCACCTCCATACCCAGCTCACCCAGCAGCTCCCCCGCCTCCTCAGCCAGATCGGCCTCGGCTTCAGATACCGCAACAGATACCGGCACCAGGAGTGGCTGGGTGGTTATACCCCTATCCTCAAAGGTCTGTTTAAAGCGTTCGTAGACCACCCTTTCGTGGGCTGCGTGCATATCCACCAGGACCAGTCCGACCGCATTCTGTGCCAGGATGTACACCCCCTGCAACTGAGCCAGGGCGAACCCCAGTGGCGGGATACCAGAGTCATCCGCCTGTGGTGGCATCTGTCCCTGCGCTGGCCTCTGCCCCTGCGGCGGCCGCTGGGCCTGAAATGCCGCATCATAGGTCCCTCTCTGATCCGCCACTCCCAGGTTTAAAGGTCGGGTCAGGTAGCCCTGGGGGGCAGCTTCAGATTGCACCGCAACCGCCGGACTCTGGGCTGTGACACTCTCCGCATCTGCAGGCATCTGCTCACTCTCTGGTGATTTTATACCGTCTTCTGCCAGCGCCCGTTGCAAGCTCCGGAAGATATAATCGTGTACCTGCCGGCTTTCACGAAAACGCACCTCATACTTGGCTGGATGTACATTTACGTCTACCAGCCTGGGATTAAGTTCCATGAACAGCAGATAGGCCGGATGTCTGCCGTGAAACAGCACATCCTGATAGGCCATACGCACAGCATGACTTACCACCTTGTCCCGCACCATGCGGTTGTTCACATAAAAGTACTGCATGTCGGCCTGGCTGCGGTTGAATGTGGGCCGCCCCACCCAACCGGAGAGACGCATCCCGGCCGCCTCTATCTGAATACAGAAGGAGTTTTCCAAAAAGATGCTTCCCAGCAGTTGGCCCACCCGTGCATCACGTTCTACGCTGGTTGGTGCCGGCGGCAGGGAGAACATCTCTCTCTGGTTATGACGCAAGGCAAATCCCACATCAAACCGGCTTAGTGCCAGGCGTTTCAAGAGTGCATCTATATGGCTGAATTCGGTACGCTCGGTCTTGAGAAACTTGCGCCTGGCCGGGGTGTTATAGAACAGGTCACGCACCTCTATGCTGGTCCCATTAGGGTGGGCAGCAGGTGCCGGATCAGAGTGTTGCTCCGACCCATCCAGGCTCCAGCCAGAGCTATCACCCGCCTGCCTGGAGGTCAGGGTAAGGCGGGAAACCGAGGCGATACTGGGCAGGGCCTCGCCCCTGAAACCGAGGCTGCACACCTGCTCCAGGTCCTGCAGACTGCTGACCTTGCTGGTGGCATGGGGGGATAGGGCCAGGGTCAGATCCTCTTTGTGGATACCGTTACCATCGTCCCGGATCCGAATGAGCTTCACCCCACCCTGCTCGATATCTATCTCAATCCGGTTGGCACTGGCATCCAGACTGTTTTCCAGCAACTCCTTGACCACGGAGGCCGGGCGCTCCACCACCTCACCAGCAGCAATCTGATTGATCAGCTGGGAGGATAGCGCATGTATTCTCAAGGGATCTGCAGGACCTGTCCGATCCTGATTACATCATTTGACAGGCTATTGGCACTGCGCAATCCATTGACGCTGACCTGGTACTGCTTGGCAATCATGGCCAGGGTATCACCACGATTTGTAACATGCTTGCGCTGAATTGCCGGCTTGTGATCCAACCTCTGGGCCAACAGGGTTCCGGGCGGTGGATTTCTATGAAAATAGTCCCGGATACCAGAGAGGATGGATTTAGCCAGTTTGTTTTGATGCTGATGACTTCTCAGCCGCTTCTCCTCTGTGGGATTGGAGATAAACGCCGTCTCCACCAGAATAGATGGAACATCTGGGGATTTCAGCACCGCAAACCCGGCCTTCTGCACCGAAGTGTGATGCACCTTGCCGATGCGACGCATGCGTCCCAGGACCTTGGCGGCAACATCATGGCTGGCCTGACGGGTACCGGTCTGAGACAGATCAAGGAGTACCGATGCCAGCACATCATCCTTGTCCTTCAACTCTACACCACCCACCAGATCTGCGCTGTTCTCCCGTTCTGCCAACCAGCGCGCCGCTTCACTTGAGGCACCACGATTGGATAGGGTATAGACCGACGACCCCTGCACCCGCTTGTTGCGGAAGGCATCAGCATGGATAGAGATAAACAGGTCGGCTTTCTTCCGACGCGCCATGGCTGATCGTTTGCGCAGGCCCAGATAGTAGTCGCCGGTGCGGATCATGACCGGACGCATACCCTTCTCCCTGCTCACCAAGGCCTCAAGTTTGCGCGCAATCGAAAGCACCACATCCTTTTCGCGGGTGCCGTAGGTACCAATCGCCCCCGGATCTTCACCGCCATGCCCGGCATCGATGGCGATAACCACATCCCGTGCCGGCTGATATTTTTTATACTGTTTTACCACCTCTTTCTTGACCGGGACGCGGGCAATATTCTTGGTACTGAACAGGTCCAGCACCAGGCGATGTCCATACTCACGATTTGGTGCTAAAGCAAAAATCTTGGGCTTAATCCTGCCCTTTAGATCCAATACAATCCGCAGACTACCTCCATTTCTGGTACTACTACGGATGCTGCGCACATAACGATCTTTCCCTTTAAAACCAGCAAGAGAGGTATTCAGCCTGGTATTGGTGAAGTCTATAACCAGCCGTTCCGGCTTAGTCAGGGAGAATATTTTGTGTTGCACAGAGGCACTGGTATCAAAAACCAGCCGGGTATGATCGGGTGCGCTCCACAGTCGCAGACTGTTGATACTGGCCTGCCCCGCCTGGAGGGAAAAACTAAGGAGGAGCAATAGGATGGCGGCAATCTTATTCATTTTCATCAACCATCACACTAAAAATAGTCACTAAACATATAGAAATAAAACTAGCATGCAAAAGAAGAAATATCCAGTGTTTTCTTAAGGATAGCAAACTTTCCTAGATTTAGTTATTAAGTTGTTTCTGCAGCCTGTACGCTGCCACATCCAATATGTGCTCTCCCAGCTCTGTTCCAGCCACCAGCTCCAGATCACGCCCATGTTGCAGGTATTGAATGTGGATAACGAGATCAGGCACCGGAAGCTCACCCTCCCCTCTCTCCGGCCACTCCACCAGCAGGGTGGCCCCATCATGCAACAGATCACGTAGGCCTAGATATTCCAGCTCCCCTGCATCAGAAAGGCGGTAAAGATCCAGGTGGCAAAAATTTTTACCTTTAATCTCATAGGGTTCCAGCAGGGTATAGGTTGGACTCTTAACTGACCCAACATGCCCCAACCCCTGCAAAAAACCACGCACCAAAGTAGTCTTACCCGCCCCCAGATCACCATGCAGATAGATGATGGAACCATGCGGACAGAGAGAGGAAAGGATGGCACCCGTCTCCTCCTGCTGCTCTGAACTCTTAACCACGAACCTCAACACCCATTTGCCTCCGGGTTTATCAACTCCCGTATCAAAGGCATAAGATCCCCTGCAAGCAGGCCACGCTCACCACTTTTGGCAGCAATATCTGCGGCTGCGGCATGGATGCACACCCCCATACTGGCAGCCAGCTCAAGGTCATGCCCCTGGGCCACCAGGGAGGCGATCACCCCAGTAAGGACATCACCCATGCCCCCAGATGCCATGCCAGGATTTCCATCAGTGCAGAGGGCAGTAGCACACTCCATCCCAGCCTGGATCAGAGTTCCTGCCCCCTTTAACACCGCTACACCACCATATTTCAGCTGCAGCTTGCGTACACTCTGGAACCTGTCGGCCTGAATCTCTGCAGTGGCGCATCCCAGCAAGCGAGCCGCCTCACCCGGATGAGGAGTCAGTATCCAGTTCTCCCGTTGCATGGGATCAAACGCCAGAAGATTCAAGGCATCGGCATCCAGCACCAGGGGCAACTTGCTATCCAGTACACAGCCCAACAGCATCAAGGCCCATTTCGAGGTGCCTATCCCAGGGCCAATGGCAACCACACTGGCTCGTTCCAGCAACGGTAGCAGTTCACTTGAGGCAGTAACCCCGTGACACATGAGTTCCGGACGCAGCATATTCATCTGGGCTGCATGTGCCGGGCTGGTGGCGATGGAAACCAGACCCGCACCGCTTCTGGCTGCGGCCTCTGCAGTCATACTTACCGCACCGGAAAACCCTGGGGCGCCGCCTATCACCAACAGGTGCCCATAATCACCTTTATGCGCGGTTCTGCTTCTGGGGGCGAGATGCCCTGACATGGTCGTCCAACTGATTCTGGATGCAGACACACCCTGTTTCGAGTAGACACCGGAGGGAACCGCTAGATCATCGAAATGTAGCTCACCACACTGCTCCGGCCCATCACCGGTAAACATCCCCTGCTTCAAACCAATGAAACTGATGGTGGCATCCGCCTTCACTGCCGTACCCAGGATCTTGCCACTGTCCGAGTGCAACCCAGACGGGACATCCAGCGCTAGCACCGGCGCCCAGTGCTCATTGATTGCAGTGATAGCATCCGCCCACGCCCCGGTCACCTCCCGTTCCAGTCCGGTGCCAAACACCCCATCCACCAGCACCTCGGTCTGTTCCGGTACCGATTGAAACGGAATCACCTCACCACCCAAGGCCATGTAGGCATCTGCATTGTGCCTGGCATCCCCGGCAAGCCTATCCGGGCTACCTAGCTGCAACACCCGCACCGCAGCACCATCCTTCAGCGCCAGCCTGGCCACCACAAAACCATCACCACCGTTATTGCCAGTACCACAGATTACAGTGACATCCTGCGCCTCGGGCCATTTCTCCCGCAGCAGCCTATATGATGCAACCCCCGCACTCTCCATAAGGGCAAGCCCGGGAATGCCGAACTCCTCAATTGCAATGCGATCAAGTTCGCGCACCTGTTCTGCCCGGTACAGCCCTTCGGGCAGACTCTCATTCAGTTTCATTGTTTTCATGCAGATTCAGTGGTCCCGTTGAAACATAACCCATATCGGATTGTATCCGAGAATTGTTATTTAGTGGTGGTATAGTTGCCCTGCAATGAAAAATGAAGCGTACCTGCAACTGGCCGACCAGATCAAAAGCTGGGGTCTGGAACTTGGCTTCCAGCAAATCGGCATTACCGATACCGAACTGGATTCGGCAGAGCAACATATGGACCAGTGGCTGGAGGCTGGCCGACACGGGGATATGGAATATATGGCCAGCCACGGGCATAAACGCAGCCGCCCTCAGGACCTGGTGCCTGGCACCATCAGCGTGATTTCTGCCCGTATGGATTTTCTCCCACCAGACACCAATCCTGAAGGGGTTCTGGCAGACCCGAAGGCAGGATACATATCCCGCTACGCCCTGGGCCGTGACTACCATAAGCTGATACGCAACAGACTCCAGAAGCTGGCACGGCGTATTCAAACCGAGATTGGCAATTACAGCTATCGGGTATTCACCGACTCAGCCCCGGTGTTGGAAAAACCCCTTGCCGCCAAGGCCGGCCTGGGGTGGACCGGAAAGAACAGTCTGCTAGTAAACCGCGCCGCCTCCTCCTGGTTCTTTCTGGGTGAGATCTATACCGACCTGCCACTCCCCCTGGACACCCCGGAACAGAATCACTGCGGAACCTGCGACAGATGCATGGTGGAGTGTCCAACCCAGGCCATAATCGCACCCTATAAGGTGGATGCACGACGCTGTATCTCCTATCTGACCATTGAGCTCAGCGGCCCCATACCGAGAGAGCTGCGACCACTAATGGGCAATCGCATCTACGGCTGTGACGACTGTCTGCTGGCATGCCCCTGGAACCGTTTCGCAACACCCAGCAGTGAACAGGATTTTCTACCTAGAAACGGATTGGACACACCCAACCTGATCCAGCTATTTGCCTGGAGCGAGCAGGAATTCCTAAAACGCATGGAGGGATCGGCCATCCGGCGCATCGGCCACGAGCGCTGGCTACGTAATATCGCCATAGCCTTGGGTAATGCGGATGCTGGCAACCAGGTCACTACAGCACTGCAGAGCCGCCTGTCACACAAGTCTGAGTTGGTGCGGGAACATGTGTCCTGGGCTCTATCCACTGACCGGAACACCTGATTTTTTATCAACAACCACCCCTCAGACTGGCAGGCAAGGAGCAATAAACTCAGCCTGCCTGTAGCAACTGTTCAATTGCACGGATCTCCTGCTTAGCCTTATCCAGCACCGCTATGGAGTGCTCTGGAGTCAGACGCCCCAGGGCCATCTTATGGAATGCCGGCACCAGATCCATGCGGGGAAGCTCCGCCATGCGCGGTGTTCCCACGTAGGCGTGTAGCTGAGCCACAATCACCAGATCGGTGTAATCAGGCCCACTGGAGGCATCTCGCATCCAGTCTTCAGCATGCATGGCGGTATCGACAAAATCTGAGGTAAACACCCAGTTGCGGAGCAGCATGGCGCCGACCTCACCGTTCAGCTTGCTAACAATCAGGTCTAACTTGTCAGGATTAGCCATAAGTTTGGGATATTTTTGTGCAGCACTCAGAAGAGGGATTACACCTATGTCGTGAATCAAACCTCTAAGCATGGCCTGGTCAGGGTCCAGTCCTGGAGTAAACTTAGCCAGTACATGGCAGATGGCACTAACCCGGCTGCTGTGCTTCCATAGTTGAATCATGCGTGACCGCAGCAGCTTTGAATCACTCCTGAACAGATTTTTAAGGATGAAACTAACCGCCAGGTTGCGGGTGGCCATATGTCCCAGACGCGTCACCGCTGCTGGACAATCATCGATACGTCCCACACCAGCGTAGACAGGACTGTTGACCACACCGATAATGCGTGCGGTTAGAGATGGATCAAGTTGGATGATACGAGCGATATCCTGGCTAGTGATGTTCGGATCCTTCATCGCCTGCACGATGCGTAGCGCAAGATCAGGCAGGCTGGGAAGTTCCAGCTTTCCAGCCTTCATCGTCTCATAGAACTGCATATAGATACTGCTTTCGGTGCCACCCTCCTGCAATCCGATACCGCCCCCCCCGAGTTCCTCGTCGTGCAGCTTTAGAGCATCCACACTCTCAAGTAGATTCTGTGGAAACCGCAATACGACTATGGGAGTCAAGCTGACCGCACTGGCCTTATGAACCCCTCCTTTGGAAAGAGGGAAATGCGCCCCAACGGCCCCACCTTCCAACTCACTGCTCTTGCCAACAGAGGAGTCCAGTCGCAACCTACCGGACAACAGATAAAAACCGTCAGAACCCTTGTCGCCTTCCTGGAATAAAGTGTGGCCTGTTGGGAATTCTACAACCTCGGCAAGCCCAATAAGATAGCGGAGCACCCGCTCTGGGAGACTGCGGATGGGAAAGAGTTCCCGTAACTGCTCAATGGTCACTGTGGTCATATTTATTCCGGCCTTCGCGTACATAATAACCCAGGGTTAGGGCTATATACTGACTGGTCCAGTGGTTAACGTTCAATGCATCAACGACAGCTAAACACCAAATCTATTATGTAAAGGTAGAATTCTACACCGAGTATGGTTTTAGGTCGAAAAAACAATGGCCAGCTTCATGCAAATGATGCTGGCCATTAGAGTGGGCAGAATAACAATGACGTTATTTATTAAGCCTGGTGATTTTTGAACCTTCCAGGGTAAGGTTATACATCAACCCTTTATTGCCGAATACAAACCCGACAATGGGGTCCTTGATATTTTGAGTATCAATAGATTCCGCAGTTCCCAGATCAATCAGGGCGACCGAGCCGTCCACACCAGCCTTCCATCCCTCACTGTTACGGAATACATCCAACGCCCGCCGGGTCATAAACACCATAATTACGGTTTTGGATTGCGCCCCAGCCTGAAAACCGATGGAGGCTGCTGCAGTGCTGTAGTAGCCCTGGGTTTCACCCTGAACCCGCAGCGCCCCTTCACCATATTCACCACCAATGCCAAAACCGGCCTTGATTACACTAGGAAACACCAGCATACCAACTGAGCCATTCACAAAACGCCTGGCCCCTCCGACCTCTTTATAAAAGCGCTTAATAGCATCGTCCACTTTGATATCTATCTCCCCGGCCGAGGCCGCCAATCCAACCACAGGAAATAGTAGTGTTGCAACTAACATAGCGCTGAACGCCCCCAGTACCACACGCCTCATCCAACCATTCATACACCACCTCGTTCCACCAATCAGACCACAACACAGGAAGGGAACGGATAGGATCATGCGTCTGGCTGGTACAGCACCTTGCGCCATAACATGCAAAACGATCGGACACATACCCTGCTAATACAGCCCCCGATTGTCCACACCACCCACCCCCAACTCCCTGAACCTTTGCTCCAACGTCTATACACTAAGTCTAAATCATTTGGCCAGCGCCAACTCAAGTATCACCTCATGCATATCACCGGCTGCTGTACGCTCAAAACCGTGGCGTGCAAACACCCTAAGCATCGGTTTATTATCGGAGCGCACCGTGGCGGTTAGCTTATCAAGACCGCGCTGGGTCGCAACTAAGATAATCTCATCGAGCAGGATCCTGGCCATACCACGCCCCTGCATCGCCTCACGCACCACAAAGGCAACCTCGGCACTGTTGACACCCTCCAGATAATAGAAACGCCCTACTGCCTCAATCTCCTCGGCCGGTCCTTTTCTGCGCATGATACAGAGCGCCAGATCCTTACTCTGGTCAACCGCCACCAACGATGACGCCTTCTCACGTGACATCTGTTTAGGTTGGTGGTTGTAGCGCATCAACAGGGTATCTTTTGAGTGTGAGTAAAAGAACTCCTGCAACAGACGTTCATCAGCAGGCTGTAGTGGGCGTAGCTGGTATTTATCACCCTTGATCTTGATCTTGCGCATCTCCATGCCATCCCACTCTGGCACATCAGTCGGCTTCTGCTGCTGATAGTCCGGCACCCAGTAGTGTTTGCGCACCGCACTGAGCAGTTCATCACGAAAGTCAGGGTGGGCAATCTGAATCAGCTCCAGCGCACGTTGACGGATGCTCTTGCCACGCAGGGTAGCAATGCCGTGTTCGGTGACCACATAGTGCACATCACCGCGCGATGTGACCACACCTGACCCTTCAGTCAAATGCACCACGATCCGTGACAAAGTCCCATTCTTGGCGGTCGATGGCAGGGCAATAATCGGACGCCCGTCCCAGCTCAGGGCGGCACCACGTATGAAATCAACCTGCCCGCCAATGCCGCTATAGAAACGGTAGCCCAGCGAATCAGCCACCACCTGTCCAGTCAGGTCCACCTCAATGGCACCGTTAATCGACACCATGCGGTCATTTCTGGCAATATTTGCCGGGTTGTTGACATGTTCCGACGGGTAGAATTCGATATGGGGATTGCGGTCTACAAAATCATATAGCTTCTTACTGCCCGCACAGAAAGTGGTGATTGTCTTGCCACGGTGAAATGTCTTGCGCCGGTTATTAATCACCCCGTTATTTATCAGTTCAATGATACCGTCACTAAACATCTCCGTATGTACACCCAGGTCCCTATGATTGCCCAGATAGTGCAGTACCGCATCCGGCATCTTACCAATACCCAGCTGCAGCGTGGCACCATCCTCAATCAGTAGCGACACATACTGGCCGATCTGCTCGGTAACCCGATCAAACACCGGCGTCTCCAACTCAAACAACGGCTCTTCATGCTCCATCCAGGCATCGATCTGGTCTTTGTGGATGAAGCTGTGACCGCTGGTCACCGGCATCGCCGGATTTATCTGCACGATCACTTTTTTCGCATAACGACAGGCCGCCGAGACCACATCGACTGAGACACCAAGCGAACAGTAGCCGTGTTCATCCGGCGGGCTGACTGAAATCAACGCTGCATCCAACGGCAGAACCTGATCACGGAACAACCCAGGAATCTCCGACAGGAAGCAGGGGGTATAGTCAGCATAGCCCTTGGCCACCGCCTTACGGGTACCAGGCCCAAGAAACAGTGAATTAACTTGAAAGCGGGCGCGGTATGCCTTATTCACCCAGGCATTCTCACCCAGGGTCAGGATATGTACCATTTCGATATCACGCAGCTGCCCGGCGCTATCAATCAGGTCCTGGATCAGTGCATTTGGCACTGCCGCGTTGGAACCAACAAAGACGCGGTCACCCGACTTGATAAGGTCACCCCAGTTAGTAGAGAGTCTGCTTGCCATGATTTGGGCCTCAGTAAATAGAAAAACAGTGCAATAATTGGCGCTAGGCCGCTCAGGGTTACTCTGAGCTGAACCAAGTGGGTCCCCATCCGCGCCAATGCCAGGAAACAGCTATCGGACAGAGGAGAAACCCCATAAAACACCTAAGTCTGGCGACAACCTGTCGCTATTAGCATTGGCTAGAATAAACCTACCTATTCCTGAAATCTAGTGCAGTGTTTTATATTCATTATTGATTACAACTTAACGAGAAACCATTAGCTTCATGACGCATTCTACAATGATTGAAATGTTGTTTTGCAAGGAACAAAAACTGCGGAAAGAGAGAAAGGATTAGGGGGAAACAGGGACGCATCAACCTCTTTTTATTTTACAATGACAAAAAAGGCTGCGTCCCTACATGGTGCTAGTCTGGCCCATTTAACGCACCCGAAAAACCCCATGACAGCCACGGCATGCTGAGGTGATTTTCTGAATGGACCCAATTATCTTCCGGTAACTTTCCTTGCTGTCTTCTACCGATGCATCCTGAGCAACAATCACGAAATTACTGGCAGCGCGGTACATCGCATCTGCCATTTTCTGCATTGGCGCAGCCCAATGCTTGGCTACATCCTGGTCACCACGCCGTACCAGGGAACTTCAACCCAAACGAGACTCGGCAAATTCTGCCGCCTTATCATATTCACCTGCCTGTACTGCAGCGATAATATCATCCAGGGCAGCAATATGATCCCGCATGTTAATCAGCATCTTACTCTCAATATCATTAGGGAGTTTGACCAGCTGTCTTGAATCAGCTACTTCACCCGCGTTGGCAGAAAAAGAACAGACTAAAACGATAATAGTTGTTACAGCAATCAATTTAATGGACCACATAACTCTCTCCTTATAGTAAAAAGTTTCCTTGGCTAATCCTACCTATATTAATCGCTACTTCAGACGATATACAAAGTGATAGCACTGAGGAAATAACATGAGTACTACAAGCTCACTGGACCGAGAAAATGTATGGGAGTGCAATTCAGACGAGTGAACGGGCAACTTCTCACCCCTCCTCCCCAACACCTGATAACCAACATAAAAACCTTGCAACTACTATATCAGTATAGGCCAGACGAGATATTTAAGTGATTGGCATCCATGCCGGAATGGTTTGGGCATAAAAACCAGCGACTTTAAAGCTCAAACATGCTGTTGCCGCCATTGTCAGGCTCATCCTGGTAGATATTATTATAAGGTTCACCAAGTATTTCAGGCTTAGGGGTGAGCAATTTTGCAGCACTGGCGCTGGCTGACTTAACCCTGCCTTTAATGAGCAATTGAGTTCTTTTTGGCAAATCAGGGACATGCAATCTAAATGGGTCATCAAGTGCAGCCAGCAGCTTGGAATCACGCCGGTAAATATCTGTTCTAAAAAAAACAACATCACCAGCTACCGATACGGTGCTGTATTGAATAAGTATGGGCAGAGGTTGCTCTAAATTGACGCGAGTAGTCCTGCTTGAGTTCAATATGCGGTCGATGCGATCCCGACCCCATCCCTCCTGTCGCGCAAGGATACGCTCAGCAAAAACAAACGGGTTCTGCAGCCGTATGCAGCCAGAACTGGTGGTCCGTACCTTTCTGGAGAACAGCTCCCGGTGGTTGGTATCATGCAAAAAAACAGAGTGTTTATTTGGAAACATGAACTTCACCTTCCCAAGGGCATTACCCCAACCAGGAGGCTGGCGCACAGTAAAAGGCATTTTCGACATATTTTCCCAGTCAATGGAGTAAGGGTCTACATCCCTTCCGTAATCATCCAGCAGACGGTAGCCTTTTTTATCCAGGTAAGATGGATCTATTTTCAGGCTGGGCAAAATGGTGCGTCTCTTGATACCAGGGGGAACCGACCAGGTTGGATTAAAATCGATATGTTCAATCTGGTCTCTGAATATGGGGGTTGAAGTAAATCGTTTACCCACCTGAACGTGCTCTTGCCAGATGACCTCTTGGTTTTTTATCCAGTAGATCTGGAAACCAGCAACATCCACCACCAGATACTCTTTAAGATTCTTGGGATAATACCAACGCTGGCGGTCAATATTGGCTCTAATCTGGTCGACACGTTGTTCAACCATGATATTCATTACAGCAAGAGTGCCACGACCAATCACACCATCTGCTTTCAAATGATGGCGATTCTGGAATTTTTTTATGGCCTGTTCCAACTCTTCATCAACTGTATCCTGACCATAAGCAGAAGCCAGGTCTCCAGTTATGGCAAGTCGACTTCTGACCAGAGAAATACGACTATCACTTTTACCCAGCTTGATGACTTTGCCACTTGGGATCTTAGTCCAGCCACCGTCAGCCATAATCTTCTGGTAGCGAGCCAGCGCACTCTTCAGCAGCTTGTAGCTATTACTCTTCGGTCTGGCCCAATCAAAGGCCTCATCAATACGCCCCTTCTGAACCCAGGATAAAAATTGCGATGAACGGTCAGCGCCATCACGCAAACCAGCAAAATTGTGGTCGGCATCCAGACGTTGTGGATCGACCTTGCCATACTCCAGATTATACATAGCACGCAGGTAGGCCTCAGAAAGCAAGACATCTATCCTGGCCGCATCCTCTGGAGATTTGGCGCTGTGAGTCGGATCGTTAAGATAGGGCTCAATCTCCTCAAACCTGTATTCACCGGGGTTCAATCCATCTGCAGCCAGACCACTCAGTGCATCAGATAGCGACTGTATCGAGATCGGATCCCACAAAGGTGGTGGACCACCCTGTTCCAACATCTTGAGAATTGTACGCTTGGTAAAGATTTCTTTCCCAGCTTCAAGCCTGCCCACCGGCCGGTTATCCTTGGGTAGGATCTGGTTAATCGCTTGTTGATAAAGCTGGGGATCGACTGGAGATACGGCATCCTGTGTCGCAACCGCCTCTTCGCTGGCAACCGCCTCTTCACTGGCAACCGCCTCTTCGCTGGCAACCACCTCTTCGCTGGCAATTACCTCTTCTAGCGGTGCAATTACATTGGGAGCGGCACTCTCTGGGGGCACAGAAGCCTCCATGGGAGTGGTTGTTTCTGCAGGAACAGTAGCCTCAGTGTGTACGTCAGTCTCTGTAATGGCTGTGTCTGCCAAGGCAGAGTTGGCAATAAACAGAAGAAAAAACAAGATGTTAAACATATAAAAATAACTCTTCATTAAATAAATCTAAGATTCTCAATACTAGTTTGCAGCGGTAGGTTATCACTTTGAAACACATCTGGTCGACTTGATCTGGCACAAGTCTAATCTGTGATCATGGAGAGAAGGCGAACATATGTCATTATAGTAGACCAATAGTGGCCTAAGTTGTTGATAGCAGAATCTCATGTGTCTATTAGTGGCCATCCCTGCAACAACCGCAGTAAAGCCAACCCGAACTTATTGATATATCACATATCTTAAGATATATCGGCAAATTACCTATTCAAGATCAAACAAACCCCAGTTAGATCCCAGGTAAAACCATAATTATCATTAATAAAAGCCCGACATGCAGCTATATTTCCTACTATGGGTGGCAGTGGATCTATAACGAGTTATAACTGAATCTGGTGTTTGAGGGGTTGAAGAAAAGCGGCGTATCTGGTTGATTTGTTGTTGCAAAACAATGAAAACAACCAAAAGGATACGCCACTGTGAAGAAGAATACCGTTGTTGAACTGAAAGGTCGAGACACACTGACAGACCCAGTGACCGAGCTACTGATAACCGGGGCCCGGCAATTGAT